>JBOGTG010000001.1:0-3262 GCA_050692175.1 Candidatus Limnocylindria bacterium
CGCACACCGATCAGCTCCGCGACGACCGCGGCGACGAGAGCTCCGACGGGGTAGCCGAGTCCATGGGAGACCACGTCTAGCGTCGCATTCACGCGACCGAGGACGCGGTCCGGGACGACGCCCTGGATGATCGACCGTTCGGCCACACCTTCGATCGTCTGAAGACCGTCGCCGATGAGCTGCGGCAGAAAGACCATCAGCGTCGCGAGCGCGACCGGTCCCTGCGCCAGTGGGGTGAGCACGCCGAGGACCGATGCAGCGATGGCGGTCACCACCAGCGCGCGGCCGATCCCGAGCTCCCTGACGACGCGTGACGCGAAGAGTGACCCGACTAGGGACCCGACCCCACCTGCCGAGATGACAATGCCGAGCAGGAATGGATCGAGGTGCAATTCTCGTAGCAAGTAGATCGAATAGAGCACGCCGTAGAACGCGCCGAAGACATGGGCCGGCACCGACCGCGCGGCCAGCGGGAAGACGATCGCGTGACGGCGCACGACGCGCAATCCCTCGGCGATCTCGTGCACGATCCGCGTCGTCGTTTCACGCGGGGGTCGCGGTGGCTCCGGGGCGCGGATCATCAATAGGCTCACCGCCGATACGACGAACGACAGGGCGTCGACGAAGATCGCGAACGGCGCGCTCACGATCTGCACGAGCGCGCCCGCGAAGCCGGGGCCGCCGATCTCCGCGATCGACGAGCTCGTCGCGAGCTTGCTGTTTCCCTCAACGAGACGATCGCGACCGATGAGCGTTGGCAGGTACGCGGGATATGCAGCGTCGAAGAGCGCACCGAGGCAGGATTCGAGGAACATGACGACGTAGAGCTGCTCCATCCGCAACGCGCCGAGCGCGTACGCGACAGGGATCGACAACAGCAACGCAGCGCGGAGGAAGTCGTCCCAGATGAGAAGCGGACGGCGCCGCAGCCGGTCCACCCAAGCACCCGCGAACAGGCCGACCAGGAGTACTCCCGCGCTCGTCACGATCACGAGCACCGCCAGCTCCCATGGACCGGCACCGAGTACCAGCAGCGCGACGAGCGGCACGGCGGTTCGGGTAACGACCGTACCCAGCTCGGACACGGTCTGACCGACCCAGAGCTTGAGGAAATCCTGGTGTTGCCACAGGGATCGCGTTGACAAGACGAGGGGAGCCTAGCGTCGCGCCGTCAGTCGTTCTAGCGGCGCGCGCGCTCCCGCTTCTTCGCCATCCGCGCGTCCTTCGTCTGCGTGCGCCGACAGCGCGTGCACACCAGCAGCTTCGTTCCGTCGATGACGGCCGGGTGAAGGTTCGCGTCGAAGCGACGGTGCGTGTGCACCTTCGAGTGGCTTACGTTGTATCCGTAGGCGGCGGTCTTGCCGCAAATCGCGCAGGCGCGTGGCATCGCGGGCATCACCTCAAGGGGAACTGAACTTGAATGTTACAGTCGCGTCCATCGTTAGGCAATTCGATGGCGCGGCGCTGCTGCGCGCGTTGGAAGCCGCAACGGCGCGTCTTGGGGCGGGTTCGGACGAGGTCAACGCTCTCAACGTTTACCCCGTGCCGGATGGCGACACGGGCACGAACATGCTCCACACGATGCGAGCCGCGGTGAAGCACGCGCGCGAGGCGGAGCCGACGATCGACAAAGTGAGCGCCGCGGCCGCCTACGGCGCGCTCATGGGCGCGCGCGGAAACAGCGGCGTGATCCTGTCGCAGGTCATCCGCGGTCTAAAGGAGGCCTTCGCGGGCAAGGAGACCGCGGGCGTCGCGGATGTGCGTCGGGCGGCCGAGCTCGCGAGGAAATACGCATACGAGGCGGTGAGCGCGCCCGCACCTGGAACGATCCTCAGCCTCACCGCGTCGTTCGAAAAATCCGCCGCGGCGGACACCGACGACGTGATCGGCATGTTTCAAAGGATCGCATCAGACGCGCAGACCGCCGTGAAGCGCACTCGCGACGAGAACCCCACCAACCGCGCGGCAGGCGTCGTCGACGCCGGCGCGCGCGGGCTGCAGCTGATCCTCGAAGGCGTGCTCTCGAGCTTCACCGGCAAGGAGATCCCGCTCGAGTCCATGGCGCCAGCCGAGCGCCCCGCCGGTCAAGCTTCGACGTCCGAAGCGCCGTCGTGGGAAGGCGCGTACGACGTCCAGTTCCTGGTGGAACGCCCGTCGCGCCCGATCGCCGCAGTGCGCAACGAGATGCTGAAGTTCGGCGCGGATTGCGTCTTGGTGGTCGGCGACGAGCAGCTCCTAAAGGTCCACGTCCACACGCTCGAGCCTGACCAGATCATCCGCATCGGCCTTACCGCGGGACGCATCGCCGACGTGGTCGTCGAGGACCTGGATGCGATGACGGCCGAGCACGAACGAGCCACCGGGATCGTCGTAGCCTCGGCGCCGCGTGCGCCCGCCGCCGCGGCGGGCGTCGTTGCAGTGGTCCCTGGGGAGGGCTTCGCCGCGGTGGCGCGGTCGCTCGGCGCATCCCCGCTGCGCGGCGGTCCGACGATGAATCCCTCGACGGAGGAGCTTCTCGCCGCGATCACCGCCGCGTACGCGAAGACGGTGATCGTTCTGCCGAACGACAAGAACGTGATCCTCGCGGCACAGCAGGCGGCAAAAGTGTCGTCGGTGACGGTGCACGTCGTGCCGACACGCAACGTCGCGCAGGGTATGGCCGCGCTCGTGGCCTTCGATCCCGCGAAGGGTCCCGCCGAGAACGCGAAAGTGATGGCCGAGGTCGCCGACCGCGCGCACGGCATTGAGGTCACGCGCGCCGTTCGCGACGCGACCATCGACGGCGAGCGCCTAAAGAAGGGTGAGGCCATGGCCCTTATCGACGGACGGGTCGTCGCGCACGGCGAGGACGAGGTGACCGTCCTCTGCGACGCGGCGAAGCGCTTGACCGACTCCGAGATCTTCACGCTGTACAGCGGCGAGGATGTCGACGACGCCCGAGTCCAGCACGCCGTGCAGCGCCTACGCGCAGCATGCCCGCGCGTTTCGGTGGAGGTGGCCCACGGTGGCCAGCCGCACTATCCCTTCATCGTCGCCGCGGAATAACTCCGAACCGCCGGCGACCTCGCTCGACCTCCCGGTCACCCGCATCCCTGGGATAGGCACGGAGTCCGCGAAGCTCCTCGAGCGCATGGACATCCACACCGTCGGCGACCTGCTCTGGCACCTGCCCTCACGGTTCGACGATTTCTCGAAGTTCGTCCCGCTCCGGCGGCTCGTGCCGAACGCGACACAAACCGCCGTCGCCACGCTCGGTCGGATC
>JBOGTG010000002.1:0-7917 GCA_050692175.1 Candidatus Limnocylindria bacterium
GGACTTCCGGGATTGGCCTGCGCTGGTGCTGAGCCATCTGCTTCAGGAGAGAGTGCGTCCTCGCCTTGACGCGGACTGGGCTCGTCTTCATGAGGCACTCAACCCCCGTAGTCGAATCTGTAGGCGCTACTGTAACAGCAACAGAAATGGCTTGACCTCGGCACCCTAGCTCAGGGTGAACACCTCGATCGGCTTGGCCTTGCCCTTGACCTGCGCCTCGCCGAGCGGCCGAAGCGGTATGCCATCGCCACGCAGTCGGGACGCGGTGTCGCTTGAAAGGATCGAGTCGACATTGAACTCCTTCGTGAGCGATTCCATCCGCGAAGCGGTATTCACTGCGTCACCGATCGCGTCGTACTGCGAGCGTTCCGGCAGGCCGATCGCGCCGAGGACGACATCGCCCGTGTGGATACCTATGCCGAACTGGACGACGACCTCGCCGCGCGCGGCCCGGTCGACGTTGAGCTCGGCGATCTGGCGGCGCATCGCGAGCGCCGCGCGTGCCGCCGCGAGGGCGCCGTTCGTCGGATCGCTCATCGCGCCGAAGGTCGCCATCACGCCGTCTCCGGTGAACTTGTCGAGAATGCCGCCCGCGTCGAGGACGCATCGCGCCATCACGCGCAGGTAGGCGTTGACCGCGGCGATGGTCTGTTCGGGGGTATGGCTTTCCGCGAGTGCCGTCGAGCCGCGGAGGTCTGTGAAGAGGATCGTCACGGTCTGACGCTCGCCTTCGAGACGGAGCGGGTCGCCCTGAATGACGCGCTCGACGACGGTCGCAGGGAGAAAGCGCTCGAGCCCGCGACGGCGGTCGAGCTCGAGGACAAGCGCGCCCATCGCGAGCACGACCGCGATGAGCATGAGCCCGTGGTATTCCCACCACGACGGCGTCCAGATCGGGCCGAGGAACTGCGAGATCTGCGCCTGCGCGAGGAAGACGTACGCGACCGCGAGCGCGCCCTGGAGCGGCAAGCCCGTTCGGAGGAAGTCGCGGCCCTGCGCCACCGCGCAGTACGCGTAGAGCACGATGACGGCGCCGACGATGGCGAACGGCACCCAGCCCGCGCCGCCCGTGATGTCGCCGCTCGCGGAAACCCCGCCGTATGCTGACGGCTCATAGCCGGCGGCGGCCCCGCCCGACGCGAGGACCCAACGTGCGATCCCGCCGAACGCGTTCGGCCAGCCGAGCCCGACGACCGCATACAGGCCGAGTCCGGCAACGACGGCGGTCGTGAGCACCTCGGGGCGAAGCCGTCGCTCGAGCCATCCCGCGAGCGCGGTGTACCGAACGGCGAAGAACACGGCGGCCACGGCGAGGGCGAGCTCTGCCGACACGCCAAGGACCAGCAGCGCCGGAGCTTCGCGGTCGCCCTGCTGGAGCACGCCGGGTGTCGCCAGCCCGTGCACCGCGAAGATCGCGGCCATGCACGCGAAGCCGAGCGCGATCAGGAGCGCGCGGTACTGGCCGACTCCGAGCGCCGCGCGCGCGACGAAGAACGCCACGAGCGCAGCGACGACGGAGACGTTCGAGGTGATGACGAAGTGCTCGAGCCGGATGACGATGGGCTGGTTGCGAGCGGGATCCGCGAGGTACCACGCCAGCAGGGCGGTCGGGAAGAGCGCCGCGACCATGACGGCAAGCGGCCGGACCGCGGATCTCCCCACGCGCGGGATCCTAGATGTGCTCGCCTAAGCGGCGGAGGCGACGCGCGCGATCTTCGGGAGAAGCTCGCTCAGGTCAAACGGCTTTTCGATGATCTCCGCCGCGGAGAGCGCTTTGGCGTGGGTCTTCAGGTCGCGCGCCGCCGAGAGAAGGACCAGCGGGATGTCCTCGTCGCGGGCCCGGAGCTCCTTCGCGAATTGCCAGCCGTCCATCACCGGCATCATCAGGTCAAGGACGATCACGTCCGGGCGGAACGTCGCGATGATCGCGAGCGCCTCCTGGCCGTTCCCCGCGGGAACGACCTCGAAGCCCTCGTCCTCTAATGCCGTGAACAGCAGCTCCCGGATGTCGGGATCGTCGTCCACGACGAGCACTCGTTTCCCAGCCACTCGCGCGGTAGATTGCCACACGTCCGTGGGTCAGCGTTCAAGCGAGCCTAGTGCGTGCGGCGTAGTGAACCGGCGAATACGGCCGGAATGAGTACGAACCCGACCGCAAAGAGTGCGACCCACAACAGAATCGCTTCGAGGTGGCACGAGACCCCCTGCGCACATCCTTCGAGCGAGCGCGCGCGCTCAACGAGGAGCAGCGGGAGGCTGGCCGGCGATGCCACGACGGATGCGGCCGCGAAAGTGGTCGCGATCGTCGCGAATCCGCGCTCGATGCCCCCGGCACGACGGTCGATGACACGTGCTTGCCACATCGCCCACGCGAGCGCAAGCGCCGTTGTGACCCCGGCGAGCGCGACGGAGACCGGAAAGCGCTCCTCAAACGGCCGGTCTACGAACTGTGGCAATACGAGCTCGATCAGCGTGAGGGCGGCCCAGTATCCCAACTTGATCGTGGTGATGCGACCGACGAGGAGCGCGAGGGTCTTCTGCCGAGGGAGCGGCCGTCGTTGCTCGCCCTCACTCAGCGATAAGTGGTCCACCACTTCTGCAGGAAGTACATGATCGCGAGGAGGATGAACACGGTCACGAGGACCATGTAGAACTCGTTGGCTTCGCTGACTTCGGTGATCACGGCGTCTTCAGGCTGTCCAGATACAGGATGATCGCGCGGATCTGATCGTCGCTCAACAAGCCTCCCGCGCTGGTGCTGAACGCGGGCATGACGACGCCGGGCTTGACCGAGGGCGCGTTCTGGATCCAGTGCAGGAGCCAGTCGGAGTCGCCGCTCGCTTGGCGCGCCTTGTTCTCGTCGTTGATGGGGCGCGTGTTGCCGTAGTTCGAGAGATTCGGCGCGGTAGGCAGGATGCTCGGGGTCCCGGCCGTGAAACTGTGGCAGGTGACGCACGCGGCCTGCGGGTTGTTCAACGTGAGGGCGCGGCCGAGCTCGATCCCGGTGAGAACCGGCGCCGTCGGCGGGACCGGCTCGAGCGGAAGGTGGCCGTCCTCGGAGCCCTCGCTGTGGAGCCGGACGGTCACGATGTCAGCCCAGTCCTGATCGGTGCCAAGCATGATGAAGTTCACGAGCTGCTGGATCTGCTCGTCGTTCAGCGAACCGCCCTCCTGGTCGCTCCAGGCCGGCATGGAGATCGTTCCCGGCGGCTTCGCTCGCCCACGCTCGATGGTGAGCTTGATCAGCGTTTCGGTCGCGGCCAGCAACGTCGGATCGTTCTTGATGGTCTCGTACTTGAACGCGGGCTTGTTGAGGGGAGCGCCAGGCAGGTCATTCCGCGTGGGATCGATGCTCCCGAGCCCAGTCTTGCCGTGGCAGTCGAAACAGAAGTTGGCGTAGAGGTTGCGGCCCCGCTCGATCGACTTTTCCAGCTGATGCTCCGAGGCGACGCGGTCGCGCCAGCGCTCCGAGGTCGCGTCGGCGCGGACTCCGAAGAGGATGAAGAAGTAGCCCCCGACGAGGGCGAAGACCGCGAAGAGCATCCCCGCGCCGACTAGGATCTTGCGGTCGAGGTTGGCGCTGATCTCGAGCGGGTCCGGCGCCGCCGGTATCGGCGCCACGTAATACGGCGTGGGCTGCTCGATCGTCTCCCCGGCCGCGTAGTGCTGCTCGATGAGCTCAGCTCCGGTCTTCTCTTTCGGCTCGATGGACTGCTGGTGGAACATCAGATAGCCAAAGAACGCGAGGAACCCGATGAACAGCAGCAGGCTGACCGCCGCGAGGAGGAAGTTCATATCGAGCTGCATTACTCGGTGATCTCGAGGTCCTTGGGATCCCAGACGTTCGTCGAAGGACGATCGATGACGTTGAGCGGGTTCGTGTCGACGATGAGCGCGCCGCTCGGGTCGGTGAGGATGTGGAAGAGCTGGAGTGGCTTCGGCGCCGGTCCACCCTTCACGACCGCGGTGTGCTTGTCGTAGAGCGAGCCGTGGCACGGGCAGTGGAACTGGTCCTCGCTCGCGTTCCACGGGACGCTGCATCCGAGATGCGTGCACTTGCGATACGCGGCGATGATCCCGCCGGGGGCGTGAATGAGGAAGAACTTGCCCTCGATGTTGAGGATCGGGGTGTCGTTCGTCGACTTGAAGGTGGCCAGGACGCTCTCCTTCGTGCCGACCGGGATCTTCACACCGAGCCCGAAGATCTTGTTCGGCTTGTAGAACGGGTAGACGAGCGCCGTGATCTCGGTGACGGCAAGCAGTGTCCCGGTCAGGAAGCCGAGCCGGAAGAGCTGACGGCGCTTGATGCGGCCGATGAGCCCGCGGACCGTCGTGTCGGTGTGCGGCCGGATCATCCGATCGGCTCGAAGCACTGGTGCGTCACCGGCACGGCCCATGGCGCATAGAGATCCATACCGGGGCCACGCATGGATGTGCCGACGACGACCAGGACCACAAAGACGGCGACGAATCCCGTGAAGATCGCGATCATCCACTCGCGCGTATTCGCGCCCCACAGGCGTTTCACGATGAACACGAGCAGGAACGAGAGTCCGAGCATCGTCGCCGTCGGGATCACGTAGTTCGGCAGGAGCTCCTTGCCGCCGGGGAGGTACCGGGTGGCTTTCTCGATATAGCCGAAGCCGCCCCGGTCTTCCGGCACCTTCAGGAACGCATCGAGCACGATCAGTGAGAAGGTGATCACCGTGGTGTAGACGGCCGAGAAGATCGCGATGCGCTTGCCGTTCGGGCTCGTGAACCAGACGCCGACCCCTTCGCGGCTGCGGTCGATGTATGGGATGAGCGGCAAGATGATGAAGATCCACACCGTCGGTACGATCACCCCGGCGAGGCCCTTGTCCATGTGGAGCAGGAGCTCCTGAAGTTGGAGCAGGTACCACGGCGCTTTGGATGGGTTCGGTGTGCAGTCTGGGTTTGCGTGGTCCTGAAGCGGCGCGTTGAACGCGGCCGAGATGACGAAGAGACCGATCGACCACAGCATCGCGGCGATGAACTCGATGACCAGGAGGTGGGGCCAGACCATCGCGGTGTCCTCGACGCGCTTGTCGACGCGAACGACGGAGTCCTGGCGGACGAAGGCGAGGAGCCGGAGGCGCTTCTCCTGTCCGGAAAACGGTTGCGGCCCTCGTGGAGTAGTCACGGCTAGAGCGGCCCCGTGATGCCGCCGTCTTTCCGGATCCGCCAAAAGTGGATGGCGATCAGGAAGCCAAGGATCAGCGGCAGAGCGACGACGTGGAGCACGTAGAACCGCAGGAGCGCGTTCGGTCCCAGCTGGAAGCCACCGAAGAAGACGAAGGCGAACTCGTCGCCGATTAAGGGCGTCGCGCGCGCGATCTCGTAGCCCACCGTGACCGCCCAGAACGAGAGCTGGTCCCACGGGAGTAGGTAGCCGGTGTAGGAAAGCAGGATGGTGAAGAAGAAGAGCAGCGTGCCGATGACCCAGTTGAACTCGCGCGGCGGCTTGTACGAACCGGTGTAGAAGACCCGGATCATGTGCAGGAACACCGTGATGACCATGCCGTGCGCCGCCCAGCGATGCATGTTCCGCAGCAGCTGGCCGAAGATGACGACCGTCTCGAGATCCTTGATGTCGCCGTAGGCGTTGTAGACGCCGTCGACCGACGGGTGGTAATAGAACATCAGCAGCGTTCCGGTCAGCGTGAGGATGAGGAACAGAAAGAACGAGAGCCCGCCCATGCACCACGTGTAGGGAATCGCGAGCGCGTGGCGCCGCACCTTGACCGGGTGCAGGTGGAGGAAGACGTTCGTGAACACCGCGAGCGACTGGTTCTTGCGCGAGTCGGGGTAACCGTGACGGAACAGCGATCGCCAGATGTAGCTCGTCTTGGTCTTCTGCCAGATCTGGGCCGGTATCTCGAGCACTTAGTGCGTGAGCTCCTTCTCTTTCGGGGGACGGGGGGCGGAGCCCCCCGATGGCTTGTGTCCGTTCTGCAGCGGCTTGTACCCAGGTGCGAGGTGAGGATCGTATTGCGGTAGCGGGCGCACCGCTTTCTTCGCCGCGACGGTGAGGTCGAGGTGGATCTCGTCGTCGATCGACTCTTTGGGCAGCACGTTGCCAACCGCGGGCATGACCGTGCCGTAGCGGTTCATGGTGATCGCATCGGTCGGGCAGCGGATGATGCAGAGCGCGCAGCGGATGCACGCCGTCTCGTCCAGGAAGAAGGCCACGCCGTTCTGCCACTTCTTCGCTTCCGCGACCGCGGGGATCGCGCCGTCGTCGACGACGTCGCTCATGTCAACCATGTGGATCACGTCCATCGGACACACGTCGACGCAGCCGCCACAGATGATGCAGAGCTCGCCGATGATCTCGATGTTGAAGTTGCACTTGAGGCACCGGTCCGACTCGGCGATCGCCTGCGCCTCGGTGTAGCCCTGGTTCACCTCGAGGAAGAGGCCGCGGCGGTCCTGCTTCGAGAGCTTCGGCATCTCCTGCCGCGGGATGCGGTCGTAGTCCACGGACATGTTGTGGTACACGCGCGCGAGCTCGCCCTCGAGCGAGATCATCCCGATGTTGTCCGGTGTCGACGAGCGGCGCAGCGTCACGACCTCGTGGTACTCGGGCACATTCACCGACACCGCGTTCTCGTCGAGGAAGCGCGCGATCTGCTGCGCGGCGGAGCGACCGTCGGCGACGGCCTCGATGATCGTAGTCGGCGCGGTGCGGTAATCGCCGCCGATGAAGATCTTCGGCACGATCGTTTGATACGTCTCGGGGTCCACCTTGATGTCGCGCCACCGTTTCACGCGGAACTCGGGGAACTCCTTGGACAGCCAGCTCGTCTCGGGCGCCTGCCCGAGCGCGAGCAGGACCGTGTCGCACGGGATCTCGAATTCCGTTCCCGGGATCGCCACAGGGCTGCGCCGGCCCTTCTCGTCGGGATCGCCGAGCTTGTTGCGGATGAAGACGACGCCGCGCACGTGACCGTTCGCGTCGGTGAGGACCTCCACCGGCGACGCCAGGTAGACGAACTCGATGCCCTCGCGCTCGGTCTCGGTGAGCTCCTCTTCGTCGACGACCATCTCCTCGCGGCTGCGGCGGACGATGACGTAGATGTGCTCGGCACCGAGGCGCCACGACGTGGAGGCGCAGTCCATGGCGGTGTAGCCCGAGCCGAGGACGATCACGTTCTTCCCCACCTCGACCGGCCGGCCGCGATACGCGCGCTCCAGGAAGACGATGCCGGCCATCACGCCGTCGGCTTCCTCGCCGGGAATGCCGATGTAGTTCGGCTCGAAGCAGCCCGCGGCTATGAGCACGGCGTCGTTCTTGTCGTGCAGCTCGCGCAGCGACACGTCGCGCCCGACGAAGGTCGAGAGGCGCAGCTCGACGTTGTCGTTCACGATGCCGGCGATGTCGCGGTCGATGACCTCGCGCGGCAGACGGAAGGGCGGCACGCCCGCGAGGGTCGTCCCCCCGGCCTGATCGAGCGCGTCGTAGACGGTGACGCCGAACCCGAGCTTGGAGAGATCGCTCGCGGCGCTCAGGCCGGCGCACCCGGCGCCGACGACCGCGACCGTGCCGCGCGGCGGCCCGAAGACCGGCGCGGGCGGCTGGGTGTACGCGCGTCCGTCGACGCGAACGTTCTGATGCGTCCAGTCGGAGAGGAACTTCTTCACGTAGCGAATCGAGAGCGGCTTGTCGACCTCTTTGCGCCGGCAGGCCGTCTCGCACGGCGCGGCGCACACCGATCCGCAGATCGAGGCCATGGGGTTCGGGTCGAGCGCGAGCTCCCAGCCCTTTTCGAACTCACCGGCCGCCGCGAGGTTCAAATATCCGCGGCAGTTGGTCTTCACGGGGCAGGCTTCCTGGCACGGGATGTTGTCCTGGTACCAGGCGGGGCCGACCTCAACGACCTGGTAGAGCTCTCTCAT
>JBOGTG010000003.1:0-4224 GCA_050692175.1 Candidatus Limnocylindria bacterium
GCTGTAGGCGATGCCGATGCCGAGTCCAGCAATGCTCCACACGGGGACGCAAAGCCACGCCGGCACCGCACCGGTCAACACGAGACCCATACCGGCGATCCCGACCGCGATGAGAAGAAACCCGTTCTGCACGAGCGGCGCCGCGCCGACGCGCAGCACAGTGCGCTCCTGGATCCAGGCGCCGGTGGTCCACGCGATCGTGCCGCCCGTGAGCGCGAGCCCGGACAGGATCACGCTCTCGCCGCGGATCGTGGTCACGGTCAGCGGCACGAACACATCGGCCGCGAAGAAGGCGAACGTCAGAATCCCTCTCGACAGCACCGCCGCGGGTAGCGGCCCGCGCGCTCTGAAGGTGCCCGGCGGCAACAGGTTCCGCAGCGCGGGGACACCGAGAACAAGCCCGATCGCGATAAGGGCAGGCGAAATGAGAATGTCGCGAGCCTGCAAACCTCCGAGCGCGAGCCCGGCCCCGACCGCGACGCGCACCGCGTCCACGAGCACACCGCGGGCGACGCGATCGGGATTGCCTGGAACGCTCCGCAGCTCGCGCAGTGCCAGCGACCCAGCGACGATCACGAGCGGCAGGAGGCCGAGAAAGACCGGGCGCCAGCCGACGTTGTCTCCGATGAACGCGGCGAGTGCGGGCCCCGCGATGCCGGGCACGACCCACGCGGTCGAGAGGATCGCGAACATCCGCGGCCGGAGAGCGTCCGGATAGGTGCGGCCGATGACCACATAGGCGACGGCGGGTATGGCGCCGGCGCCGAACCCCTGGACGGCGCGTGCGGCGACCAGCACGGGCATCGACGGAGCGAGTCCGCCGATGAGAAGCCCGAGCGCGAAGACCGCGAGACCCGCACCGAACGGAAGCGCGGGACCGAAACGGTCGGCGAGCTCGCCTGCGAGGACGATACCCACGAGGTCGGCGAGAAGGAAGGCGCTGAACACCCATCCGTACAGGGCGATCCCGCCGAGGTCCGCCGCGACGAGCGGCATGATCGTGGCGATCGCGAGCGCCTCGAACGCAACGAACGTGACGTTGAGAACGAGGCCCACGGTGAGCCCGCGCCATCGCTCGTCCAGTAGTCCGAAAGTCACCTTAACGGGGGACGTGCTAACACACCGCGCCGACACCCCGCTGCGAGATCGCCGCACTAACCTCGGAAAGCCGATGCGGGGACCACTGATCACTTGTCCGAAGTGCGCGACCGAGATGCCTGTCGCGTTCAGTTTCTGCGGAAAGTGCGGCGCGCGGCTCGTCCCGACGGTGCTGCCGATCGAGGGCGAGACCAAACAGGTCACCGTTCTCTTCGCGGATATCTCGGGATTCACAGCGCTCGCGGAGCGCCTCGGTCCCGAGGAGCTCCACGAGAACATGCGCGCTGCATGGGATGCGATCGCGGTGGAGATCCGAGCCTCCGGCGGACTCATCGAGAAGTACATCGGCGACGCCGTCGTCGCCGTGTTCGGCGCCGTCGACGACGAGGTCGATCATCCGGCGCGCGCGCAGCGAGCCGCGCTCGCGATCCTCGGCGCGCTCGACCACGAGAACGAGCGCATCGCCGAGCGGACCGGCCGCAACCTCGCGCTGCGGATCGGGATCAACACGGGCCTCGCTGTCGCGGGCGCAGTCGGCGACAGGGAGAGCGAGTTCGGCGTGCTCGGCGACGCCGTCAACGTGGCCGCGCGACTGGAGCAGGCGGCGGAGCCGGGCGAGGTCCTTGTGGGCGACGCCACCTATCGGCTCACGCCGGGACTCTTCGCATACGACCCGCATCCGCCGGTCGCGGCCAAAGGCAAGTCCGCACCGCTCGTCGCGTGGCGGCTTCTCCGCGTAGAGACCGCCACGGTCGACCTTGGCCGCGCGCCACTCGTTGGGCGCGACAGTGAGGTCGCCGTGCTCGTGGAGGCGCTCGAGGAGGCGCTCGCCGGGAAGGGCCACATTGTCTCGATCGTCGGCGAGGCCGGGCTCGGCAAGGCGCGTCTGGTGGACGAGCTGCTCGCCGATCCGCGAGCGCTCGGCGCGCGCGTCGCGCGGGCGCGTTGCTCGCCGTACGACGCGCACCGCGCGTATGGCGCGATCTCCGACCTTCTGCGCCGAGCGCTCGCCATCGGGACGAGCGCTCCCGCCGAGATCGCGCATCGCACGCTCACCGAAACCCTCCCCGGTATGGAACCCGAGGCCGCGAAGCTCGTGCTGGCCGCCCTCGGCTACAGCCTCACGCTGCCGCCGCTCTCGGGCGAGACGCGCCGCAAGCTGCTCGACCGCGCGATCCGCGACCTGATCCTCCGCGTCGCCCGCACGCAGCCCGTCATCCTCGCGCTCTCCGACGTGCAGTGGGCCGACTCGGCCTCGCAGGAGCTGCTCGCGGCGCTCGCACCGGCGCTCGCGAACACCGCGGCCATGCTCGTCACGACCTATCGCCCTGAGCTGAATCCACCGTGGTCGACGAGCCGCGGGCATCTGCAGATCCGGCTGACTCCGCTCGCGACCGGTGCGAGCGCTTCGCTTCTCCAGGCGCTCCTCCCGGCAAGCGCGCTCCCGGAGGAGGCTGTCGACGACGTGGTCGCTCGCGGCGCCGGGAGTCCGACCTATATAGAGGAGACCGCGCGCTTGCTCGTTGCCACGGGAGTCGTGGTGGAGCGCGCGGGCGCGTCGCCTCTCGCCGACGTCACGCGGATGCGCGAGCTCCCGGATGGGCTTCCGATGCTCCTGTTGCGCCGTGCCGAGCAGGCCATCGGTCCGGAGAAGCGCGTTCTTCACGCGACCGCGGTGGCGGCGCGCGCCTGCGAGCCGGCCCTCTTGCGCGCGCTCTTCGGTCAGGACGTGGATGTCGATTCGGCCCTCGCAAACCTCTGCGCCTTCGGCCTGCTCGAGCTCACGAGCCACGGCGACTATCGGTTCCGGCAATCGCTGTTGCGCGAGCTCGTCTACGACTCGATCCCACCGCGCAAGCGCGAGGATCTCCACGGGCGCATGGGTCAGGTCATCGAGAGCGTGATGCCCGAGGTCGCGGTCCAGCAGCCCGAGCTTCTGGCGAACCACTTCGCCGAATCGACGCAGGTGACCCGCGCCATTGACTATGCGATGCGGTCCGGCGAGCGCGCGGTCGCTTTGTACGCGCTCGCGGACGCGCTCCATCACTACCGGGCCGCCGCGCATCTTGCCCAGCGGCTCCCGGGCGGCGGCCGATCGGAGCGCGCCCGCGCCCTCGTGCAGGCGTGCGATGCGGCGCGCGCGCTTGGACACGAGGACGCTCTGGCGATCGCGGAAGACGCCCTCGGCGCTCCCCTCTCGGATGAAGTCGTTCGTGCCGCCCTTCGCCGCCGCGCCGGCGAGCTCGCGGCTCGCGCGCACCAGACACAGCGCTCGGCCGAGCACCTCGCCGAGGCCGATCGCCTGACCCCGGCCGAGGGACGTGAACGCGCGGAGCTCACACTCGCCAAGGCATACCTCGCGCGATCGGACGAGCGACCGGCCGAGGCGCTCGCCGTGGCGCGGACCGCCGTGAAAGAGGCGCTCGCCGCGAACGATCGCGGTCTGGCTCTGGCGGCCGAAGAAGCCGTCGCCGTGTTCGCGGCGGACGCCGGCTCGCAGGACGAATGGCTCCGCGCGATCGAAAGGTGCGTCGAGCACGCTACCGCGATCGGCGATCTGTCGGGGCTCGCGCGAGCCCTCACGCTGCTCACCTACTCGGCGCTCGACCACGGGGAGCTCGGAAAGGCCGAGGACCTCGCGCATGAGCTACTCGGCGCGGAATCGCGCCTCGGGAGTGTCTCGGGGGAAGCCGGCGCGCTGCGCGCCCTGGGCCGATCGTTCTTCGGGCTCGGCCGGTTCGCCGAGGCCGAAACGACGCTCCAGCGCGCGCTCGCGCTTGCGGATCCGCTGGCGCAAGGGCCGCAGCCGGCCGATCCCGCGTCCACCCTGCTCGTGCTCGGATCCCTCGCGATCGAGCGCGGCGACTTCGCGTCCGCCGCGACGACCCTCTCCGAGGCTCGCGCCGTCGCCGAGCGATCGCCGTCACGCGAGCATCTCGCGGCGCGGATCGCCGCCGAGCTGGCTCGACTCGCGCTCTATCAAGGATCGCTCGAGGATGCCCGGCAGCACGCGGCAGCCGCGCATGTGGCCGCGATCGAACACGAGTGCCGCCGTTGCGGCGCCGGGATCGCCGCGACCCTCGTCGAGGTTTCATGCGCGAGCGGTGACCTGAGCGTGGCCGACGC
>JBOGTG010000004.1:0-17377 GCA_050692175.1 Candidatus Limnocylindria bacterium
GCGTGTCGGGGTCGACGCCGAGCATCCGGCTCGCCTCCCCCAGCGTCAGCCAGTCACCACGCTCGAGCGTCGTTGTTTTGGAGATACCGCAAATCTAGGCGAATCTCACGTGCGTCGCAGGAGGTAGGGTTGCGCCGTGCCGGACGCTCGGCTCGAGCGCGGAACGAACGGCCGCGCTGATCGGCTTACCGGCGGCGACGTCGCGAGCGCTCGAACGCGCGACGGCCTGGAGTTGCGCACGCTGCGCTGGCCAGCGGCCGGAACGACGCGCGCACACCTTCTCCTCGTGCATGGGATTGCGGAGCACGCCGGACGCCATGCGCACGTCGCATCGCGCTTCGCGCTTGGCGGGATCGAGACGCATGGATATGACTTGCGCGGCTTCGGTGCGTCTGGCGGTCGCCGAGCGTACGTCGAACATTGGTCGCAGTACCACGATGACCTCGAGGATCAGCTGGTAGCGGTCCGCGCGGACGCAGGTGGACTACCCGTCGTTCTCTATGGCCACTCCATGGGTGGACTCATCGCGCTCGGCTACGTCCTCGCGGTGCCGCCTCGTCGCCAGCCCGACTTCCTCGTGCTGTCCGCGCCCGCCATCGCGGCGATCGTCGCGCCCTGGAAACGGAGCCTCACCGACGTGCTCGGCCGCGTCGTCCCGCGACTCGAGGTCTCCAATGATCTACCGGCGGGTGGGCTTTCGCGCGATCCGCAGGTTGAGGCCGCGTATCGGTCCGATCCGCTGAACGTGCACCGTACGACGGCACGGCTCGGTCGAGAGCTCTTCCGCGCGCAAGCGCGCGTTGCAGGTCGCCTCGCCGAGATCCAGGCGCTCCCGATTCCGACGTACGTTCTGCATGGCGCGGCTGACCCGATCGTGCCCGCTTCGTCCAGCGCCTCACTGGAGGGACGAGCGAACGTGACGCGCCGGGTGTACCCGGGCCTGCGTCACGAGATGCACAACGAGCCGGAGGCCCCCGTGGTCATGGAGGACACGACTGCTTGGATAGAAAGGTCGCTCGGATGATATCTGTCGAGTCGCTAGCTCAGCTAGCCGCCGCCGCAGCTCCCGACGCCGTCGTTGGCGTAGCCCATCGCGGAGAGGAGCACGACCATCGTGACGATGGCGAGGATTTGGAACGCCACGACCAACCCCACGATCCGCCAGACGCGTGAGGCGGTCTTCGTCGGGGCGATCGGTGCCAACGCCGATTCGAGTGATTTGAGTTCCAGCACGCCCTCGGGGTCGATCACGAGGCGAGTCTTCCCCGCAAGACCAGGGCCACAGCAGGCGGAATCGTGTAGAGAACGAGCCAAGTCCGCCAAGCCAGGCCCGGCAGGAGCACGTTGAAGTTCAGGATTCGCGATACCACCAGATCGCGACGAGGACCAGCGCGGGGACGATCGCGACGTCGAGCGGGCCGCCCCACGACGGCAGATCGGCGCGGGTACTGGCGAATAGAAGGAGCGCGCGAGAAACGACGAGCTGAACGACCGTGACCGCGACGAGGATCAGGAAGCGACCCCGGCCGCCCTCTTCATCTGACCGATCGCCCGGTCCCGATCCTGCTTCGTGAGAAGGCGCTTGCGGATCCGGTAGGCCTTGGGGGTGACCTCGAGGAGCTCGTCGTCCGCCAGGAACTCAACCGCGTCGTCGAGGGAGAGCTCGCGGATGCCGTCGAGCTTCACCGCAATGTCCGAGTTGCTGCTCCGCATGTTCGTGAGGTGCTTCTTGCGCACCACGTTGACCTCGAGGTCGCGCTCGCGAATGTGCTGGCCGACGACCATTCCTTCGTAGACCTCAACGCCGGGGTTGAGGAAGAGCTGCCCCCGCTCCTGCGCCGCGTTGAGTCCGAAGGTCGTGGTGGTCCCCTCCTCGAACGCGATGAGCGAGCCGAGCTCGCGCGTCGCGATGGCGCCCGCGAGCGGGCCGTAGCCCTCGATCAGCGTGTTCATCACACCGCGCCCGCGCGTGGCGGTGAGGAACGCCTGCCGGAAGCCGAGCAGCCCGCGTGTCGGGATCAGGTAGACGGCATGCACCATTCCATCGTCGCGGTATTTCATGTCCTTGAGGATCCCGCGGCGGCGCCCGGCGAGTTCGACCACGGAGCCCAGCTCTTCCTGGGCGATCTCGATCTCGAGCTGCTCGTACGGCTCCTGGGTCTCGCCGTCCTGCTCCTTGAGGATCACCTCGGGCCGCGAGACCTGGAACTCGTAGCCCTCGCGCCGCATCGTCTCGATGAGGATCGCGAGGTGCAGCTCGCCGCGGCCGCTTACCACGAGCGTGTCCGCGGAGTCGCTGTCCGCGACGCGCAGCGCGACGTCGCGCTCGAGCTCCGCGTAGAGGCGCTCGCGAAGCTTGCGACTCGTGACGAACTTCCCCTCGCGCCCCGCGAACGGGCTGTTGTTCACGGTGAAGGTCATACGGAGCGTGGGCTCCTCGACCTTGATGGGCGGGAGCGGCCGCGGGTCGGCCGCGTCGGCGATGGTGTCGCCGATCCCCGCCTCGACCCCCGCGACCGCGACGATGTCGCCCGCGGTCGCCTCATCGACCTCCTCGCGTGCAAGGCCGTTGAACGTGAAGAGCTGGGTGATCTTGGCCGGCGTCAAGCCACCCTCGTGGTCGATCCGCGCGACGGCCTGCCCCTTGCGGAGCGTGCCGCTCTGGAGGCGGCCCACGGCGACGCGGCCGATGTAGTCGTCGTACGTCGTCGTGGTCACGAGGAGCTGAGCCGGCGCCGCCGGGTCCACGTCGGGTCCGGGGATCCGATCGACGATCGCATCAAACAGCGGCTCGAGCGTGGTCCCCGCGTGGCGGTGGTCGGCGCTCGCCGTACCCAGGATCGCGTTCGTGTACAGGGTGGGGAACTCGGCTTGCTCCTCCGTCGCGCCGAGATCGAGGAAGAGGTCGAATGTCTCGTTCAACACGTGGTTCGGTCGCGCGTGCGGCCGGTCGATCTTGTTCACCACGAGGATGGCCCGGTGGCCGCGGCGGAGTGCTTGGCGGAGGACGAATTTGGTCTGCGGCATCGGACCGTCGACCGCGTCGACGAGCAGTAGGACACCGTCGACCATGTTCATGATCCGCTCGACCTCGCCGCCGAAGTCGGCATGGCCCGGCGTATCGACGATGTTGATCTTCACCCCGCGGTACGTCACGGCGGTGTTCTTCGCCATGATCGTGATGCCGCGCTCGCGCTCCAGGGCGTTTGAGTCCATGACCCGCTCGGCGACCTGCTGGTTCTCGCGGAATATCCGGCTCTGCCGGAGCATCCCGTCGACAAGCGTGGTCTTCCCGTGGTCGACGTGGGCGATGATGGCGACATTGCGTATGTCGGTGCGCTGCATCGATTCATTGTCGGGCACCCCGACCAGGAGAAGTGAGTGTTTCGACTCGAAACCCCACGTTTGATCCTGCGCGAGATGGGCGCTGACGATGTCACGGCGCTTTCGGAGGTCTTCTCCGACCCGCGCGTGATGGCGTCGTTCCCGGGCACGTCGCCCTTCGACTCGACCCGAATGGCCGCCTGGGTCAGCCGAAACCTCGGGCATCAGCGGGAGCACGGCTATGGCCTCTTCTCGGTGATCCATAAGAAGGGTGGAGTTCCCATCGGCGACTGCGGCCTCGAGCGCATGGAAATCGGGGTGGAGCTCGGCTACGAGCTGCGCCTCGACCGCTTGGTGAGCCTCATCCGCGTCGGCAACGAAAGCTCTCTCCGTGTCGCGCATAAGGTCGGGATGTCAGTCGTCGCGGAGGTGGACCGGAGCGGCGTGGCCTACTGGGTGTGCGCGATAGAAGCTACGCCACGTTGACGACGAAGGTGTAGGTGCCGGTCACCGGGTTCGTTCCAGCGTTGAGCTGTATCAGCATCTGCGCGCTGTAGATCGAGTCGCTCGCGTTCTGCGAGACGCCGGGGAAGAAGAGTTGGGACGTGTACGTCTGGCCGTTCACGGTCACCTTGAAGTGGATGTGCTCGGTGCGGCCCGGGTAGAGGCCCGGGATCACCGTCTCTAGGCGGTACGCGCCGCTCGCGTCGGTGAGCTGCCATCCGCGGAGCGTGTACCCCGAGTTGTCGTACGTGCCGTTCCCGTCGGCCTGCCAGAAGTCGAGCCTCGCGTTCGCGATCGGCTGGCAGGACTTCGAGACGACGTATCCGGTGAGGGTGAGCGGCGTGCCCGCGATACCCGCGGTGCGCAGCGTAGCGCTCTGCGGCGGATTGGCCTTGTAGTACGGACCTTCGGTGAGGTTTACGAGTGGCGTCGCGGGCGCGGTGCACGCAAGCGCGGAAGTCGCCGCCTGCGTCGCGGTGGCTGATGCAGCCGGCACGCTGCTCGATGTGATCGTCGATGTCGCGAGCGGTGTCGCGGATGGCGCCGCGGTGGGCGTGCCCGCACATCCGACGACGAGGATCGAAAGAGCTGCCGCGGCGATGAGTCGCATCGGGCACATCATGGCTGGCCGCAAGGTTTTCGGGGTAAGACTTCGCTAAAAGGTTAGGCGCAGCGCGCTGGCCTGCCCTTCGGCGAATCGGGGGGCGGCGGGACGACATCGAACATCTTCGCGAGATGCGCGGGCATCAGGTGGGAGGGTTCCTCGTCGAAGATCGCGCTCGTGCGCTCGAGCGCACGAGCGACCAATCCACTGCAGATCTGCTGTCCGGGGAATCCGAAGCTGAGCTTTAGACCGGTGAGCAGCGAGAGCGTGATGCTCACGATCTTTGCCCAGTCGTATTGGCCGCCAATCCAGTGCTCGGCGAAGGCGACCATCTGTCTTCGGTCCTCGTCTGACGCCTCGATGTGGACGACGGTGTACTGAGTGCCTTGGTACGCGGCGAGCGTGTTCCGTTGCACGCCCGGTCCGAGCGCCTCGATGAGCGCGCCGTCGGCGGAGACGATGAGCGCACTGTGGTTCCAGTACGTGTACGCCCGGTCGTTGCCCATGAAGCGGAGGCCCTGGCCGAAGTGGATGACGCGGCTGAAGAACTCGCCGCCGTGGGTGAGGATGAAGTCGCCGGGCTGCGGATCGGGATCGTCCTCGCCCGGCGGGACGTGCTCGAATCTTGCTCTCATGACCGCTCGAGCGTAGCGGGCATGGACGCCGCGCCACTAGCGCAGTCGCGCTTCCGAGCCGATCCAGCGCAAATACCGCTGCGCCGACGTCTCGATCGTCCCGAGCCCGCCGGAAGGCGTGACCCGATCCCACCAACCGCCGTAGATCCGATCGAAGCGGTACGGGCGAACGCGTTCGACGATGCGCCGGATCTCGTCGGCCGGAAGGGGAATGAGGTTCGGGTAGCTCCGCATGAAGCTGACGAAGCGGACGTCCGGCACGACCGTGATCGTGTCGCCGACCAAGAGCGCGCCGCGGCCCTCCGCGCCGCCCGCCCAGTGCAGTACGGCGCTGCCGTCGAAGTGGCCGCCGCACTGGACGAGGGTGACGCCGGGCGAGAGCTCGCGCGTGCCACGCCAGGTCACGATCACCGGGTCGACGCGCTGCACCCACTCGCGATCCGCAATGGGGATGTAGATCGGCGCTCCACCGAAAGCGTGACTCCACTCGACCATGGCGCCGTAGAAATGCGGATGCGAGAACGCGATGCCGCTGATCCCGCCCCGCGCGCGGATCGCGGCGATGGCGTCGTCGTCGATGTATCCGACGCAGTCCCAGAGGACGTTCCCGTTCGCCGTCCGCACGAGCAGACCGCGCTGTCCGATGCCGAGCGATGGCGTCACGCCGACGCCGACCAGACCGGGTTCGAGCTCGCGGAGCTCGATCCGGTGTCCCATCAGGCGAAGCTCCTCGATCGTGGTCCACGCCTGGCCGCCCGGTCGCACGTATTGCCGCTCGTCCTCGCAGATGGGGCACCGACGCGGTGGCGCCTCGCTCGGCGACTGTTGCACCGCGCAGGTCGCGCAGATGTACGACCTCATTCGGCGGCGGTCGGTTCTTTGAGCGCGCTCTGGCTGTCCCCTGGCTCGTTCAGGTTGTAATTGCGGAGCGGCGTGAAGTACGTCACCGCGACCGCGAGGAGCGCCGACGCGCCGGCGACCGCGAACGCGGCCGACGAGCTCGCGATCGCGACGACGAACGAGAGGAACGGCGCCGAAAAGCTGTTCGAGACGAGCACGAGAGTGCGGAACGCTCCGTTCGCACGGCCGCGGATGTGCGCCGGCACCTCGCGTTGCCGCGGGACGAACGCGTAGATGATGAAGCTCATCCACGCTGTCTCGCGCGCAGCGTAGCCCGCGACGACGAGGCGCCAATCGCGCGCGAGGGCGGTCAGCATCACGATGACGCCCGCCGCGGCGGCCGAGCCGAGCAGCGTGTGGCCCAGCGGCCTTCCGCGAGCGAGGCG
This sequence comes from Candidatus Limnocylindria bacterium, assembly GCA_050692175.1. GTDB lineage: Bacteria > Chloroflexota > Limnocylindria > P2-11E > P2-11E > 3-1-20CM-2-70-9. The sequence continues at coordinate 6,354 of JBOGTG010000004.1, forward strand.
CGGGGCGATGAAGCTCGCGAGCACGGTGACGGCACCCGCGAGCGAGAGCGCGAGGCCGATGGTGACCTCGTCGAGGCCGTTCTCCTCGCGGAGGACGTAGAGGACGAGCGTCTGGATTCCCTGCTGGCCGAGGTTCGCGATGAACATGAGCACAAGCAGCCACCGAAGGATCTGGTTACGGAAAACGAAGCGAAAGCCGTCGGCCATCTCCGTAGCGAGGTTCCGCGCGGTGATCGCGGCGGTCGGACGGTGCAGATCGTAGATGGGCGGCATGAGAAAGAACACGAACAGCGTCGGCACGAACGCGAGCGACGCGATGTACATGGCGTTGGCCGTACCGAAGGCCGCGATGGCGACTCCACCGATCGTCGGGCCGAGGATGCGCGCGGTCCGGTCGATCCCAAAGTAGGCGGCGTTCGCGCTCGTCAGCTCATCGGGTTCGACGAGGGCCGGGATGACGCTGAAGTCCGTCGTCACACCCCAGGCCACCTCGACCGTGCCGAGAAGAAACCCGATGACGTAGAGGAGGTTGAGCGAGAACACTCCAGCCGCGAACGAGAGGGGAATGGCCAGGGTGAGCGCCACGCTCAGCGCATCGCAGGCGATGAGGAGCTTTCGCTTGTCCGCGCGATCGATCAGAACGCCGAGGAGGCCGCCGAAGAAGACGTACGGCAGCGCCTGCACGAGCCGTAGAGCTGCCGCCGCCGCGATCGAGTGCGTGAGGTCGAGGATGAGGAGCGGTAATGCGAGGCGCGCGATCTCATCGCCGATTCCACCGAGGCCGACGGACCCGGAAAAAGCGGCAAACCACTTATGACGGAGCGGGCCCAGCCGCATGCTGAGCGAGCATACGAACGAGCGCGGGATCGCGGCACGCTGCTTGCGAGAGACACGACCGACTTAGCACTAGGAGGTTCTAAATGGGCCAGGTAAACGTCAACCCGGGTGGCGGGACGAGCGACGGTGGCTTCGGCGCCGGGATGATCATCGGGATCATCCTTCTCATCCTCATCGTCCTCGTTCTGATCTTCTACGCGGGTCCCCAGATCTTCCCGGGTGGCGGCACGAACACGCGGTCCTTCCTGGACATTCTGTCCATCGCCTGACCGAGCACACACCTTGACCCAGGTGGTGACGCCGGGCGCGAGCTCGGCGCCATCGCCATGCTTAGCACGTGAAGCGCGTTCTATTCCTCTGCTCGCACAACGCCGCGCGGTCTCAGATGGCCGAAGGTTTCCTGCGTGCGTACGCGGGCGATCGCTTCAGTGTCGAGAGTGCGGGAACCAAAGCTACGAAGATCCATCCCCTGGCGGTGCGTGCCATGCGCGAGGTGGGGGTCGACATCTCCGGTCAGCGGAGCAAGTCGATCGATGACGTCGGCGAGGGGTGGGACGTCGTGGTCACGGTCTGCGACGCGAACTGCCCGATCCCGCCTCGTTCCGGCCTGAAGCTGCGCTGGTCCTTCCCCGACCCAGCTCTCGCAAGTGGCGACGAGGAACAGCGCCTTGCGGCCTTCCGCACGGTGCGCGATGGCATTCAGAAAAGGGTGCGCTCGCTGGCGACGCGACTCGGATGATTTCACTCGCGGCGCAACCCTGTTACGCGACACAAGTCGGCACGACGAATGCTCGTTCGTTTGGTGCGCCCCACGCGAGGCGACATCTGATCGGAGGCCGTTCAGACATGCAGGAAAAGAAGGACCAGCCAGGTCAGGGCGACATGGGTGGCGAGAAGAAGGAGTGGCCGGGCGACGAGGCCGTCAAGCAAGGCGGACAGGGCGACATAGGCAAGAAGGGCGGCACCGGTGACGTCGGTGGCGACAAGGTCCCGCCGCCCGGCACCGAGAAGACGCTGTAATGCAGTCAAAGGATCTGCCCAAGCGTCCGGGCGAGCACGGACCCGACGACGTCGGCAAGAAGGGTGGAGGTCCGGTCGAGAACCCGAACGTCGAAGGGCCCACCGACATACCCGACAAGGGTGGCGACGTCAGGTTGCCTCCGGCTTAGTCTCGGCGACAACTGAATAGCACGTGATTACGTAAAGAGCGCCGGGTCACCGGCGCTCTTCGTTTACTCAGGACCCGTTGTTGAGCGTGTCGATCGATCCTGTCGTGTCGAGAAGCTGGCCGAAGATCGCGAAGATCGCGTATCCGGCGATCAGCGCCGTGACGATGAAGGCCGCGGCCATCGCGAGCGAGAGCAGCGCGGTCTGACGCATCGCGGATTCTGGCGAGAGCTGCTTCTCCATAGCGCGGTACGCAACGCTCCCGATCTGCACCGCGGACCGAGCGATGAGGAAGACGCCTCCGGCGATCCCGGCTCCGATCGCGAGCCACACGAGGATCGCCCCTTCGGTCGAGGTCACGTGTCGGATTTTGCGCCACTAGTAGTCGGCGCTCATGAGAAAACCCCCGCAAAGATGGCTGAGACCTCGCCCATACGGGGGTGTATCGAAATCTGACTAGCGTCGTTCTCAGACCAGATGCCCCGGAGCCCGTAGATCGTCGAGGACGCCGGCATCACCGGTGAGACGGCAAGAGGCACGCAGCAGCGCGGTATCGACGCTGCGCTCGTCAAAGCCGCCCAAGCCGGAGATGCCTCCGCCTTCGGTCAGCTCTACGAACGCTATCGCGACCCGGTCTATCGGTACTGCTTGTCGAGGACCGGCGCGAAACACGAGGCGGAGGACCTGGTAGCCGACGTGTTCATCCGCGCGATGGAAGCACTCGACAGATACGAGGACCGCGGCCTTCCGTTCGTCGCGTTCCTGTTCCGGATCGCGCGCAACGCCGCGATCGATAAGAGCCGGCGCACCCGGCCGGACATGTCCATCGACGAACTCGTCAACCATCCGGTGTCCGGTCAGAACGTCGAGGCCGAGGCCGTCCGCTCGATCGAGCGCGACACGCTTTTCAGCGCGATGTCAAAGCTGAAGCCCGACTACCGCGAGGTGCTCCTCCTGCGTTTTGTCGAGGGGTATGGAGCCGCGGATGTGGGACGCATGACCGGTCGCAGCGAAGGTGCCGTGCGCACGTTGCAGCACCGCGCCGTCGCTCGCCTGCGCAAGGAGCTCGAGCGCATGGGCGAGCTGTCGCTATTCGAGCGCTGGGGGGCCCCGGCCCCCGGCTCGGGCGCGGACGCGGCGGAATGACGCAATCCCTCGCCCGCGCGCTGGCCACCCTGAAGGGAACGCGTATGGATGACGTCCCGGCCGACCAGGTCCGCAAGCAGCTCGAGCAGGCCTGGGCAACGCGCGCGACGCGCCGTCGCTCGCGCTTCGTCGTGCCGGGATTCGCTCGCGCCTTCTTGGTCGCAGCGGTCGTCGTCCTCTTCGCCTTCGGCACGATGCGTGCGGCCGCCGACAACCCGCTGTACGGCGCGCGCGTTGCTGTCGAGAACTCGCTCGTCGCGTTCCAAACCGACCCGGTTGGCTATTTGAGCCAGCTCTACGACGAGCGGCTCGAGGAAGCGGCGCGATTCGAGGCGACCGGCAACGCGCTCGCCGCCTCGCGCGCGCGCGAAGCGCAGAGTGAAGCGCTGCGTCTTCTGAATCAGATCTCGCCCCAGCCGGATCCGTCGCCCGAGCCCTCAGCGAGCACGGCGATCACCCTGCCCGAGCCGACCCCGACACCCGAGGCTGTGGCGACTGAGAGCCCGACACCCCAGCCCACCCCAACACCACGGCCGCCGGCCGCGAAGACCCCGACGCCGACGGCCAAGCCGCCCACGGCGTCGCCCAAGCCCGCGACGCCGAAACCCTCGGTCACGCCTGCGCCGACGCCCATGAGCGTGCATGCCACGGGTGAGGTGCTCTACACCGACGGATCGCGGGTCAATGGCGCGTGCGTCTCGACCGCCTTCAACGGCATGTGCATCGCGGGGACCATCAATGGAAATATCGACCTGCAGCTCACCGCGAAGAAGGGGCAGTCGATCACGCTCTACGTTCGCAACTACGACGCCGCGCGGGGTGGCACGCTTCAGGGCAAGGTCACGGTCACCGTCGGTGGCCCTGAGGTCCTCCTCGGCACGATCACCCTTCGTTAGGACCTCTTCTCGCGTCCGCGCTCGTCGCACTCGGCTCAGCTTCGGGCTCGTCGCGCTCCACGGAGGAGAGAGCATCCTGGCCGCGGCGATGCTCGTGACCGCGTGCTCGACGGCTGCCGTGCTGGTGCGCGTGCGAGGCGCGAGTCAGCGGTCGGCCAGGTAGTCGAAGAAGAGCGCCTCGGCGAGCGTCGATCGCTCGAGATCCTTGAGGTCGACGCTTTCGTCCTCAGAGTGAGCGTTCGAGAAGGGGTCGCCCGCGCCGGTGAGCAGGAGCGTGGCCGTCGGGAATGCCTTCGCGAAGTCAGCGACGAACGGGATGGTTCCGCCGGCGCCCATGAAGACGGGTTCGCGATCGAATGCTTCCTTCATCGCGCGGCGCATCGCGTCGTACGCGCCGCCCTGACCCTCGAGCTTGTAGGGCTTGCCGGAGCCGCGCGGGGTGATCGACACCTCGGCGCCCCATGGCACGTGCGTCCGGAGATGGTCGGCGAGCGCCTTGAGCGCGGCGTCGGCATCCTGACCGGGTGGGATACGCATCGACACGCGTGCGCGCGCCGACGGCACGAGCTGGTTCGTTGATTCGATGATCGGGGGCGCGTCGATCCCGAGGATGGAGATCGCCGGCTTCATCCACATACGGTCGGTGATCCCGCCCTCGCCGATCAGCTTGGTGCCTGGTCGCATCCCGACCTGCTTGCGGAGCTCCTCCTCGGTGAGGTCGAGAGGGTCGGCCTTCCCGCGGGCAATCCCCGCGACGGCGACGTTGCCGCGCTCGTCGTGCAGGGTCGCGAGAGTCTTCGCGAGAACGGTGAGCGCGTCGGGCACGGGTCCGCCGAACTCACCGGAGTGCACGGCGTGGTCGAGCGTGCGGACCTCGATGTCGCAGGCGACGATCCCGCGCAGCGAGATCGTGAGCCCCGGCTGTCCGGGGCGCCAGTTGCCGGAGTCGGCGAGGATCACGGCATCGGCGCGCAGCTCGTTGCCGTACTCCTGCAGGAACTTCGCGAGGTTCGGCGAGCCCCACTCCTCCTCACCTTCGACGAAGACGGTCACGCCTACCGGAGGTCGCGAGTCATGCGCGCGGAGCGCGCCCGCATGCATGACGACGCCGCACTTGTCGTCGGAGGTCCCGCGACCATAGAGCCGGCCGTTCTTTTCGATCGGTTCGAACGGATCCGAGTGCCAGAGATCGCGCCCGCCGGTCGGCTGCACGTCGTGATGCGCGTAGAGAAGGACCGTTGGCGCGCCAGCCGGTGCCGCGACATGCCCGATCACCGCGGGGACACCCTCGATCTCGACGATCTTCGTGACACATCCCGCGTCGCGAAGGATCTTCGCCGTCGCGTCGGCGGAACGTCGCAGCTGCGACGCGTCGTGACCGGGATGGCTGATCGATGGAATGCGGACGAGCGACTCGAGATCCGCGCGGATGCGCGGCATGTCCTCGCTGATGCGATCGCGCAGTGTCGCGGATGAGGCCCGCGTGGCCATGGAGAAATGCAGCCTACTCCGCCCGTGGTCAGGCCGCGCAAAGCACAACGTAGGAGGATCGATTTCGTTGCGAACGCACTCTGGTACCTCCGCGACATTGACCGAAACGTGCCGCCCAAATTGAATGCATCGCCATGAAGAACCCATCATGGCCGAAAGCTTTGGCGTTCATTGGCTTCGCGATCTTTGGGCTCGTGCTCGCGTACTACTCCACGGCGATCGCGACCGCCGGCGTGACCGCGAAACTCGTTGGGTCAGACCGCTCGGGTGACTGGCTCTCGACGGGGAGTGCCGTCCTGATGGTCGGCATCGCCGCCGCAGCCGCGTTCGGCTTCCTCGCGCTCGTGAACCTTCGCGCGCTCACTCGCCGCGGCTAGGCCCCTCTAACGCGCTCAGGCCCCGGAGCTCCGGAGAACAGGAGCTCCGGCGCCAGAGCGAACCCTCACGAGTCGACCGCTAGATGAAGCGGTCTTGCTGCTCGTCCCAGCGATGGAGAACCTTCGTGTGTGGTTTCCCATCGCGGACGCCGTCGATCTCGTGGACGTATGCGACGACACGGCGCGTCGGTTCCTCCCAGCGGCCGATGGAACGCAGGGACACGGCGAAGGACAACCGCAAGGCGTCGGCATCGGAGACACCACAGCCGCCACAGATCTGGGCGAAAGCGTCGTCCGGTCCCTCGGCGTGAAGGGTCGCGGCGAGTGAGACTCCCTGTTTCGCCGATGCGAAGACCCGGCGCACATCCGCCCCCCAGATGTAGCCGGGCATGGCAGCGCTCTGCGTGATCTCCGGGATGACGAGATACCCACCGGCGCTCTTCTTGACGAGCTGATCGACGAGGTCGCCGTCCTCCGCCAGCGTCGTCACCGGCGACGACGCCGGGCGCTCCGCCAGGATTGCCCGCAGGACAGTGCTCTTACCGGCAAGGCGGGGCACGGCGACCACGATGAACGAGCGCCTCTGCCGCGCGATCTCGCGCAGCGTTCCGGCGATGGCGGGCGACATCGTGCGATTGGCGACCAGGTCGTCGAGGCCGAGCTCAGCTCCGATGGCCGGATGCTAGTTCGACGCGCTGGCACACGGCGTGCCCCAGTGACCTGGGCCGCTCAGGGACTCGGTCGGCGACCTTTTCACGTTCAGGAACGAGATGGCCCGGATGCGCGGCGAGGTTGCGGAGCTACGGCACGGACGCGGCAGCGGCGCTCCGGCGTTGGTGGCTAAGTACGCCGACGCGCTCTGCCGGAGCGACACCGCGTACGTCACTCAGCACACCGACGCGGCGCTTGGCATCACCGAGGAAGACGTCGAAGCCCAGTTCCAGAAGATGCGCGACAACGGTCTGGATTGCACGAGCGTTTCGCTACCTCGGGTCTGTCGGCGACGACCGGTTCGTATTCGTGCTGGAGCACGGCCCCAGAGACATCTGGTATGTCCTGACGCTTTGGCGGACGGCCGGGCGATCGCCAAGGTCGAGTGAGTCGCACCCGCGCTAGCCTTCGGGCTATGCGCCCGCCGGTCGAGCTCGTGATGGTCGGGGCGGGAAACCGGGGCTATCTGGCCTACGGTGCTTTCGCCGAGCGCAATCCCGGCGAAGCCAAATTCGTCGCCGTCGTCGAGCCCGACGATGCGCGCCGTGCGCGGTTCGCGAACGCGCACCGCATACCCGCCGAGCGCCAGTTTCGATCCTGGGAGGACGTCGCCGCCCGACCGCCGCTCGCGCCGGCGCTGATCAACGCGACCCTCGAACGCACCCACCGCGCCAGCACCCTCGGTCTCCTCGCCGCGGGGTACGAGATGCTCCTCGAGAAGCCGATTGCGACCACGCCGGGCGAGTGCCTCGAGATAGCCGCCGCGGCCGAGTCCCAGGGGCGGCTGCTGCAAATCGGCCACGTGCTGCGCTACGCGCCGTTCTTCGTCGCGCTCCAAGAGATCATCGCGTCGGGCCGTCTTGGCGCGATCGTCTCCGTCGACTGGCGAGAGAACCTCGAGTACTGGCACTTCGCCCACAGCTACGTCCGCGGGAACTGGGGGAATACGAGCCGTGCCGGCCCGATGATCCTGACGAAGTGCTGCCACGACCTCGACCTGCTCGTGTGGCTCTTCGGGCGCTGCGAGTGGCTCTCGTCATCGGGTTCTCTCACGCACTTCACGCGCGACGCGGTGGGCCCTGACATACCTGATCGCTGCACCGACGGATGCCCGATCGCCGAGGCCTGCCCGTTCTTCGCGCCGCGCGTGTATCTCGATCGCCTTCGCGAGGACCCGGGGAGCTTTGCGATCGCCGCGGTCACGCTCGACCAGACGCAGGAGGGCGTTATGCGGGCACTCGAGACGGGGCCGTATGGCCGGTGCGTGTACCGCTCGGACAACGACGTCGTCGACCACCAGGTCGTGCTCATGCGCTTCGCCGGCGGACTCTCGGTCAGCCTGACGATGCAGGGGTCGTCGCACGTCGAGGGCCGCACCATCCGCATCGACGGGACGCGCGCGACGCTGCTGGCCAACGAGAGCCGCGGTGAGGTCGAGATTCACGACCATCGGACCGGCAAGGCGCAGCGGATCGCGAGACCGCGCGGCGTCGGGGGCCACGGCGGCGGCGACGATGGGCTCATGCGCGCGTTCGTCGGTGCGGTCAGGGGCGGGCAACGCGCCGGCGTGCTCACGTCGGCGCGCGAGGCGGTCGCGAGTCATCTCATGGCGTTCGCGGCGGAGCAGGCACGCGTGAGCGGCAAGGCGGTGGAAATGGAAGCGTTCCGCCGCTCGCTGTGAAAATCGGGCCAGTCGCGATCCCATCGGCGGGCGAGCGTGCCATGGGCACATTCACGTTCACCGGCGATGAAGGGCTGGCGAAGTACGAGTGGCCGTACATCGCGATCGCCGGCCTGGTGGCAGGCCCAACCGTGCTGATCACGGCGGGGATCCACGCGGCCGAGTACACCGGGATCGAGGCCGCCATCCGCCTGGGGCGCTCGATATCGCCCGACGCCGTGCGCGGGACCATCCTCATCCTCCCGCTCCTCAACCGTCCGGGCTTCTACGAACGAAGCATCTACGTGAACCCTGAGGATGGCGACAATCTGAACCGGCTGTTCCCAGGCAAACCGGACGGAACGTGGGGCGAGCGCTTCGCGCATCGCCTCCTCACCGAGATCATTACCAAATGCGATTACTCGATCGATCTCCACGCCGGCGATCTCATCGAGGATCTCGTTCCGTTCGTGATCTACCGCGAGATGAAGGACGTCGCGCTCGACGAGCGTATCCAGCGAATGGCCAACGCATACGGTGCGCGTTGGGCCGTTAAGAGTGCGCCAACCGGCGAACGACCAGGCACCCTGATCGCCGTCGCGGCGGAGAACGGAATCGCGGCGATGCTCGCCGAATCCGGCGGCCGCGGCCAGCTGATCGAGGACGACGTCGCACGTCACGTCACCGGCGTTACGAACATCCTGCGAACCATCGGCGCGATCAGTGGTCGCCCGAAGCGCGTCGAGCCACCGACCGTCGTGAAGAGCTTCGAGTGGCTTCGCTCGCCCGTCGAGGGGTTCTTTCACTGCCACGTACGGGTCGATCAGATGGTGAAAGCGCGTGACGTCCTCGGTGACATCACCGACCTCGTCGGGCAGCCGCTCGCGGCGATGACCGCCCCGGTGAGCGGGGTCGTCCTCTTCATCGTCACGAGTCCGGCCATCAAGAAGGACGGCCTCGTCCTGGCGATCGGCGCGCTCTGATGCGGCGAGTCGCGGCGCTGGCGCTCGGATCGCTTATCGCCGCCATGGGATGCGTCGCGCAGCAAACCGAGCCCACGCGCACCAGCCCGCCCAGCAGCACGTCGGCGGCGCCCGTCTCGCAGCGCGGCGCGGGGGGCGACCTCAAGATCTTCTACTGGCAGGCCCCATCCACCCTCAACACGCACCGCGCGACCGCACCAAAGGACGCGGACGCCGCTCGCCTGGTGTTGGAGCCGCTGGCGTCGCTCGGAAAGGGTGGCCAGGCGATCGCGAACGGTCTCGCCGCCGAGATCCCGACCGTCGCCAATGGCGGGATCGCGAAGGATTTCACGAGCGTCACGTGGAAGCTCCGTCAAGGGCTGAAGTGGTCGGACGGCACGGCCTTCTCCGCGGACGACGTCGTCTTCACCTACCAGTACCAGTGCGACCCGGCCACGGCGGCGTCGACCTTCGATCGCTGCGACGGTCTCGAGAGCGTCGTGGCGCGCGACTCGAGCACCGTCGTCGTCACGTACCGGTCGCCCCAGCCATTCGTCTTCCAGTGGGGAGTCGGCCCCCAAGGGACGATCTTGCAGAAGGCTCAGTTCGGAAGCTGCTTCGGTGCCAAGGCCGCGGACTGCGCCGCCGACCGCAAGCCCATCGGCACGGGGCCGTACAAGGTCCGAGGCTTTTTGGCGGGCGACGTCGTCACGTATGACCTGAACGAAAACTTCCGCGATCCGAACAAGCCGTTCTTCAGGTCGGTCACGCTCAAGGGCGGCAGCGAGCCTGAGGGCGCCGCGCGCGCGGTTTTCCAGGCCGGGGACATCGACTATGCGTGGAACCTGCAGGTCGAAGCGAACACGCTCAGGACCATGGCGCAGAACTCACAGAGCGGCACCCTGGTGACGGTCTTCGGTTCGAGCGTCGAACGTGTCGACCTCAACTTCTCGAACCCCGACGCGTCCCTGGGCGACAGACGCAGCGAGCCCGGCACGCGGCACCCCTTCCTCACGGACAGATCGGTCCGCCGGGCGTTGGCGATGGCCACGAACCGTGACGCGATCGCCCAGCGCCTGTACGGCGCCGACCTATTTGGCAGAGCGACGTGCAACATCCTCGCCGCGCCGGATTCGATGAGCTCGCCGAACACGAAGGCGTTCGATGTCTGCAAGTTCGACTTGAACGCGGCGAACGCCGAGCTCGACCGTGCCGGCTGGGTGAGGGGCGCGGACGGCGTGCGAGCTAAAGGCGGAGTGAGGCTGAAACTCCTCTTTCAGACGAATGTCAACGCGCGCAGAGAAAACACGCAGCTCGTCCTGAAGAAGGACTGGGAGAGCATCGGGTTCGCGGTCGACGTTCGCTCCGAGCCATTCACTTCCTTCTTCGTCAGCAGCTCACCCGGTGGAGCGAACCGGTTCTGGGCGGATGTTCAGACGTACGCCGACGGCGGCGACCCGGACCCGACCGCGTACTTCACCGACGGCTGGACCACCGACCAGATCGCCTCCCGGGCGAACAACTGGCTGCTCGGGAACCGCGCGCGCTACTCGAACCGGGACTTCGACGCGCTCGTCGCACAGCTCCGCACCGAGACGGACCCTGCCAAGCGCGCGCAGATCGCGATGCAGGCGAACGACCTTCTGATCCAGGACGTGGCCGTGATCCCGCTCGTTCAGCGCAGCGCCGCAACCTCCGGCATCGCGAAGTCTCTAAAAGGCGTGGACCCGTCCCCCTGGGACTCGGAGATGTACAACATCGCCGACTGGACCAAGTA
>JBOGTG010000005.1:0-6097 GCA_050692175.1 Candidatus Limnocylindria bacterium
GCGCCTACAGATTCGACTACGGGGGTTGAGTGCCTCATGAAGACGAGCCCAGTCCGCGTCAAGGCGAGGACGCACTCTCTCCTGAAGCAGATGGCTCAGCACCAGCGCAGGCCAATCCCGGAAGTCCTCGACGACGCGGTCGAGCGGTACCGGCGAGCGCAGCTATTCGAGGCTGCCGACGTCGCTTATCGCCGCGCAGGAGCGAAGAGGGACCCTGATCTCGACGCTTGGGAGAACGCGCTCGCCGATGGCTTGCCGGAGCGCTAGCTGGCTCGCGGTCCGCTACGCGGTGAGGTCTGGACGGTCGATCTCAGCCCGACCCGGGGCCATGAGCAGGATCTCGTGCGCCCGGCGGTCGTCGTTTCGTCAGATAGCTTCAACAGAGGCGCCGCGGGCCTTGTCATGGTGCTTCCTCTTACGCGGACACACCGCGGGATTCCCTTTCACGTGGAAGTGCGCCCGCCCGAAGGTGGGCTGCGAAGGACGAGCTATGTGCTCTGCGATCAGATCCGCACGGTCGCGAAGGAGCGCCTCGGCGCGCGACGTGGTGAGATCGCTGAGACGACGATGCACCGGATCGCCGAGCGTCTGCGCGTCCTGCTCGATCTCTAGCTAGGCTTCCTCTGTGCCCGACCTCAAGGCGATCGGCATCGTCACCAAGGACATGCAGGAGTCCGTTCGCTTCTATCGACTGCTTGGGGTCCAGGTTCCCGACCCGAGCGGAGACCATCTCGACGTCACCCTGCCAAGCGGCGTTGCGCTCATGTGGGACGCGCTCGAGTTGATGAAGCAGCTCGACCCCGACTGGGTCGAGCCGACAGGGCACCGCATGGGCCTTGCGTTCCAGTGCTCCTCACCGGGTGACGTCGACGCGACACACGCTCGAGTGGTCGCGGCGGGATTCCGATCGAAGAAGGATCCGTGGGATGCCTTCTGGGGTCAGCGCTATGCGCAGGTCATCGATCCCGATGACAACGACGTCGATCTCTTCGCGCCTCTTCCGACCGCGACCGCCTAAGCGGGAGCGCTTACGACCGCTGCGTTCGCGGAGACGGTAGCGTGCTCTCGTTCGGCGAGCAGGTCGATGAACGCGTCGACGATCCGAGGATCCCACTGTGTTCCACGACAGCGACGGAGCTCGGCGCGCGCCTCGTCGTGGCTGAGCGCCTTGCGGTAAGGGCGATCGCTGGTCATGGCGTCCCATGCGTCGGCCACGGCGATCACCGACGCTTCTAGCGGGAGCGCGTCTCCACCCAGACCGCGCGGATAACCCTGCCCGTCGTAGCGCTCGTGGTGCAGTCGGACGAGCTCAGCGCCTTCCCAGAACTCGGGGAGCTGCTTGAGGAACTCGTATCCCTCGTCGCAGTGACGATGCATCGCTTCTGCCTCGTTGGACGTCAGTGGCCCTCGCTTCTGCAGGACCCGATCCTCCGTCCTGATCTTGCCGACGTCGTGCAGGCGCGCGGCCTCGCGCACGAGCTCGACCTGCGTTGGGGCCATCTTCAATCGCCCCGCGAGCTGCTCGGCGTAGTCCGCGACTCGCTGTGAGTGACCGAAGGTGTACGCGTCGCGCGCGTCGATGAGATCGGCGAGCCTGAGGATGGCGTCGCGGGTTTGCGAGCGCAGCCGGATCGTCTCGCGGAAGCTCACGAGAATCAGAGCGGTCGGTGCCACGAAGAGGATGAAGGCCCAGGGGTGTCCCTGTGCCGTCATGGCCGCGATGGTGCCGAGCGCGAAGAGCGTCGCAAGCTGCGCCATGTCGCGGCGATGGTCGAGCCACCACGCCGTCAAGAGCGGACGGCGGAGCTGAAGCGCGATTGCGCCATCGACGAGCTCGGTCCGCACGAGATAGCCGACGACGGCGGCGGCCAGCACGGCGATAGCGTTGTCCGCAACGAGTGCCTCAGCTCGCAGCAGCTGGTAGGTCGCGGACGCTCCGCCGATAGCGAGCAGCGCGGCCGAAGCGTTGAAGAGCCGATCGTAGAGCGGCGTTCGTCCGTCGAACCGCGTAGCGACGAGGCTGCTGCCGCCGGCGACGATCATTGCGACAAGCGGCGAGAGGACGAGCGCGGCCGCGAAGGTCGCTCCGTCTTCGACCGTTACCTTTAGCTTCGGACCGAGGTGAATGGGATAGCGCTGTGCCCCCCAGGCCATGACGAAAAGCACCGTCGCGGATATCGCATCCACGCCGCTCATCGGCGCGATCGTCGTCGTGCCCAGCAGCAGCGCTGGCACGCCGGCGAGCACAACGACCGCGACGTAGACCCTCAGCGGCCACGACAAAGAGCTCATCCCAGCCTCCTATGGACCGACCGTCGTCGCGGTGCGCGTGAACGTCTTCGTCGAGACGATGGGTTGCTCAGCTTCGAGGGGTTGCCAGTACCTTCCATCGACCACGCTGACGAGCTTCATCCGCGTCCCGGATTGGCCGGCAACGTCGAGCGCTGTGCGCACGTTGCCGCGGACGCTCGCGTACGTTAAGAACTTCGTTGACGCGTTCACCGTGACGTACGCCCGGACCGTGAATGCCCGGCCCTCCGTCTCCTCGCCGGTGTACGAGATCGTTACCTGCTCGGGTACGGTCGAAGCGGGGAAGTGCACTTTGATCCGCCCAATGTTCTCCGGTACCTCGATCCAGTAGACCACCGGGCCGGTGAGCGAGCCGACGTTTTCGTCCAGGAACCGGGTGGTCCACTGAACACGCGTGCCGTTAGCGAATTCAAGGATCGGGTCGGTCGCGCACCAGATCCGTCCGGCGAGCGCGGGTCCGCTCGACAGGAGCGTGATCGCCAGCGCGACCACGATGCTCGAAAGCACCCGCGATTTCCCCACGTCTCCCACCACCTCTACCGACGTTCGCGGCGCACGCCCGCCGCGACTCGTTAGTCAACGCGGTCTACTCCGTTTGATGTAGTAGGAAAAGGGAAAACCATCGTCGCCGAGGGGCTTGCAACGGGCGCGCTACGCGATCGATACCGTCTTTAGTGCAGAGACACGCATGTGGTTAGAAAGGCTTCATCACCATCAGCCAGAGGATCGCGATAAGTCCCGCGTAGCCGACCACGGCGATCTCAATCGGACGCGACGATGCGAGCAGCGCACCGAGCTGGGCGGGGTTCGGCGGTTCCGCTGACCGAGCGCCCTTGCCGACCTCGAAGTAGGGCTGACCGGCCGCGCGGCGCACGTCGCCGAAGTAGCGCGAAGCGCGGACGCACATGAAGGCGAACATGAGCACGAGGATCACGATCGCGGTCCAGATCCAGCCGCGGCCCCAGAGCCCGGCCATGAACGCGGCCACTATGCCCGCGCCGAGAAGGACAAAGATGCCGACGCACGTGCCCTGCGTGGCGACGTTCGACAGATCGAGCAGCGCCTGGACACCCGGCACGTCGCGCTCGTCGCGGAGCTTGAAGGCGACCCCAGCCGAGACGCCGTGCGCGAGCGCGAACCGTGAAGCCGCCGACGATGTGGATCCAGACGATCCAGTTGTAGAGAGAGTCCACGGCGCGAGAGGCTACGCCTTCGCGTCGAGCACGGTCAGTCCTGGCGGCCGCGCCCGCAGCCAATCGCGTGCTCGCACGAGTCCGCGCACAGTCTCCACGAACTCTCGCCCGGCGCGCGAGAGCCGCCGGTCGCGGCGGTTCGCGAAGCCGATCGTCCGTGTGAGCGGCTCGGCGAGTCGCACGGCCTTCAGCGGACCGGCGGGGTCGATCACCAGACTTGGCACGACCGCGACGCCGAGCCCCGCCGCCGTGAATCGCAGCACGCCGTCCATCTCGCCGCCCTCGAGCGCGAACGAGGGCTCGAAGCCCGCCCGGCGACATGCGGCGAGGGTCGACGCGCGCAGGTCATAGCCATCGCGGAACATCACGAGGGGCACGCCCCGGAGCTCGGCGATCGGCACCGTCTTCCGCGACGCGAGCGGATGGTCGTGGGGCACGGCGACGACGAGCTCCTCGCGCAGCAGCGGTGCGGTCTCGAGCGTCTCGTGCCGTACGGGCATGATGACGAGGGCGACGTCGAGCGCGCCCTGCTCGAGCTCTCCCACGAGATCGCGAGAGCCGGCTTCGTGCACCACGAGATCGATGCCGGGGAAGGCGGCGTGGAACCTCGCGAGCGCCGGCGGAAGAAGCGTGATCGTGAGCGACGGCGTCGCCCCTACCGCGAGCCGTCCGCGTCGCAGATCGGCGAGCTCGCGGACCTCACCCGTGGCTCCGTCGACGTCGGCGAGGACGCGGCGCGCCCATGGCAGGAGGATCTCGCCCGCCGGGGTCAGGGCGACATTGCCCTTCATGCGATGAAAGAGGGAGGTGCCCAGTTCCTCTTCGAGCACGCGGATCGCGCGGGACACCGAAGGCTGCGCCACACGCAGGCCGCGCGCGGCTTTGGTGAAGTGGCGTTCCTCGGCTACGGCGACGAAATAGCGCAGCTGGTGGAGCTCCACATCTATAGCGTACCGCTATCACATCGAGCGCATTGAGACCTTTGCGTTCTAACCGAGGCACGCCCACCATCGGCGGCGGTGGCAACCGCGGTCAAGGTCCGCGACCGGGCCCACGAGCGCACAGATCTCTGGTGGGTCGAACCCGTCGTCATCGTGGCGGTGCTCGGCGCGTTCGTCCTGTACTCGATGTACGCGGGGCTCGTCGGCGCGAACTACTACTACGAGCCGTACCTCTCGCCGCTGTACTCGCCGTGCCTCACCGCAAACTGCGTGCATCCGACGCTTCCGCTCGTCGGCACGTATTGGAATCTCTCGCCGGCGATCCTCATCGTCGCGTTCCCGCTCGCGTTCCGCGTGACCTGCTACTACTACCGCCGCTCCTACTACCGCGCCTTCTTCTGGGCGCCGCCCGCGTGCGCGGTCCCCGACGCCGGCACGAGCTACGCCGGCGAGACGCGCTTTCCGTTCCTCATCCAGAACCTGCATCGGTACGCGCTCGTCTTCGCGACGACGCTCCTCATCTTCCTCTGGTGGGACGTGTTCCTCGCGTTCAACTTCGACGGGCGCTTCGGGGTCGGGCTCGGCACGGTGCTCCTCCTCGTGAACGTGATCCTGCTTTCGGGCTACAGCGCGAGCTGCCACTCGCTCCGCTACCTCGTCGGTGGGTACCTCGACAGCTTCCACGGGAAGTCGCTCCGGTTCCGCCTGTGGAGCTGGGCGAACTGGCTCAACAATCGGCACGCTCGCTGGGCTTGGGCGAGCCTGGTCGTCGTCGGGCTGACCGACGTCTACATCCGGCTCCTCGCTATGGGGGTCCTAAGCGATCCAAGGGTCGTCTTCTAGTGGCCGCGATCGAGCGCCACGACTATGACGTGGTCGTCGTCGGCGCGGGCGGCGCGGGGCTGCGCGCGGCGATTGAGTCGCACGCGCTTGGCGCGAAGACGGCGATCGTCTGCAAGTCGCTCTTGGGGAAGGCGCACACGGTGATGGCCGAGGGTGGCATCGCCGCGGCGCTCGGGAACGTGTGGCCCGAAGACAACTGGCAGGTCCACTTCCGCGACACCATGCGCGGCGGCAAGCTCCTCAACAACTGGCGGATGGCGCAGCTGCACGCGCAGGAAGCACCGGAGCGCGTGCTCGAGCTCGAGGAGTGGGGAGCGCTCTTCGATCGCACGAACGACGGCCTCATCCTGCAGCGCGACTTCGGCGGGCATAGATACGCCCGCCTCGCGCACGTCGGCGACCGCACGGGCCTCGAGATGATCCGCACGCTTCAGGACCACGCGGTCGCCAACGGCATCGACGTCTTCATGGAGTGCACGCTCCGCCACCTCCTCACCGATGGCGAGTGCGTGACCGGCGCCGTCGGCTACTGGCGGCAGAGCGGCAAGCTCATCGCGTTTGGCGCGAAGGCCGTCGTCCTGGCGACCGGCGGTGTCGGAAAGGCGTGGCGGATCACGTCCAACTCGTGGGAGTACACCGGCGACGGTATCGCGATGGCCCTCGAGGCGGGCGCCGATCTCATCGACATGGAGATGACGCAGTTCCATCCGACCGGGATGGTGTGGCCGCCCTCGGTGCGTGGCCTCCTCGTCACCGAGGGCGTACGCGGCGACGGCGGGACGCTGCGCAACAGGTCGGGCGAGCGTTTCA
>JBOGTG010000006.1:0-6805 GCA_050692175.1 Candidatus Limnocylindria bacterium
CTCCAGGGGTGAGGTCCCGGGGTTGTGGTCGGACGCGAGCGCGACCGGTACGCGCGCCGAGATGAACCGGCGCGCGTCGGGCGGCGGGTAGCCCACGAAGAACGCGCTCCCCGGCAGAAGCACCGCCGGCACTTCCGCTCGCGCGAGGGCACGGATCCCCTCGGCCGAGGCGTGGGCGACGTGGTCCGCCGAGCGCGCGCGCGTGCGCGCCGCGAACGCTGACGCGCCCACGTCGTTCAGCTGGTCCGCGTGCATCGTCACGGCGAGCCCGGCCTTCTTCGCGGCGCTGAAGAGCGGGCGGACGTCGTCGACGTCGAACACACCTTTCTCGACGAATGCGTCGACCGCCTCGGCGAGACCCTCTTCGACGACCGTCGCGAGCGCCTTCGTGGCCTCCTTGATGAAGCGCTTGCGATCGTCGGTGTACGGTGCCGGCAGCGCGTGGGCCGCGAGGTAGGTGACCGCGACGTCGATCGGCGCGTCCGCCTTCGCCCGCGCGAGGAGCCGCAGCTGCCGCAGCTCTTCGCCGGGCTCGAGGCCGTACCCACTCTTCACCTCGATCGTCGTTGTGCCGAGCTCGGCGGCGTCGCCGAGGCGCCGCATGATCAGGGTGAGGAGCTGGTCGTCGCTCGCCTCGCGCGTCGCGCGGACGGTCGCGTGGATCCCCCCGCCCGCGGCGAGCACCGCGAGGTAGTCCGCGCCGCTCCGCCGCGTGGCGAATTCCTCCCAGCGTTCGCCGGCGTAGCACAGATGCGTGTGAGGATCGACGAAGCCCGGCATGACGACGCGGCCCTGGACATCGACATCGGTCGCCCCATCGACGCGCTCCACCATCTCGTGGGCGGTCCCGTGACCCGTCGCGACGATGGCCCCGTCGCGTACCGCGACGAAGCCGTTCATGACCGCTCCGACGTCGCCGGCCGCCGGGCCGACGCGAGGACGCTCGTCCTTCAGCGGCTCCAGCGTCAGCAGTCGCGCGCCACGAAGGACGAGGTCCGCGGCCGTCATTCCAGGAAGTGGCTTTCGATCACGCGGTCGCGCGTGAAGCCCTCGAGCTTCAGGGAGTCGGCGGCCACCTGCAGCACGGCGTCGAGCGGAATGAGGCCGATGAGCTCGCCCCGCAGCACCTCGACCCCGGCCGCGTCCGCTCGGGTCTCGACTTCCCGCCACACCTTCGCGAGCGAGGTCACGGTGTGGTCCAGGAGATTCATCGACACCTGCGCGCGCGGCGGGTCCGTGAGCATGAAACCCTTCGCCTGAACCGCGGGTAGGCCGCCCGAGGACTCGCGGATCTCCTTGGCGATCCGCTGCGCTAGCTTCAGATCCGTCGAGTCGAGCTCGATGTTGAACGCGATGAGGAAAGGGCGCGCCCCGACGACGATCGCCCCGGCGGTCGCATGCATGCGCTTCGGCCCAGCGTCGGGGACGTGCGACGTGTCGAGGAGCGCCGCGAGTCCCTCGTACTCGGGCTTGCGGATGTCGGGAAGCCGGACGCGCTCCGGAGTCGTCGCGGCCTTCGCGTAGAAATAGACCGGCACGTGGTGACGCTCTGCGACCTCACGGCCGAACCGGTGCGCGAGCTCAATGCACTCGTCCATGGTCACGCCGGCGAGCGGGATGAACGGCACGACGTCGACCGCACCGAGCCGCGGGTGCTCGCCCTTGTGCGTGTTCATGTCGATCTCGCGGTAGGCGAGATCGATGAGCGCGTGCGTCGCTCGCGTCACGGCCTCGGGTTCGCCGGCGTACGTGAAGACCGAACGGTTGTGGTCGACGTCGCTCGTGCGGTCCAGCAGGCGGACGCCCTCGGTCGCGCGGATCGCATCGGCGAGGCGGTCGACCACGTCGCCGCGTCGCCCTTCGCTCACATTCGGGACACATTCGACAAGCTTCGGCACCGCGCGAGAGGCTAGCGTAGGCCGGTGAGCCTCAGCTTCGCTCTGCTCCAGTTCAATCCGTCGTCTGTCGTCGTCATGGACATCGAAGGACGGATCAGGTCGCTGAACGCGAACGCCCAGCGACTGCTCTCCACGACCGAAGCAAAAGCCCTTGGCAAGCCGTACACGGAGGTGTTCGGGCCGTCGCTCTCCCAACGCGTGTTCTCGCTCGTCCTCAGAGCGGGACAGAGCGGCGAGGTGAAGGCGATCGAGGCCACCCTTCCGGACGGGCGCCGCGCGAAGCTCCGCGCCACGGCGGGACCGGTTCGCGACGACGACGGAAACGTGAGCGGCATTGTGTTCGTCGCCGACGAAGACACCTCGTCGCCGAAGCTCGAGCAGCTCGCGGAGCGCGAGGCGCGCCTACGCGACGCATTGAAACGCTACCTCGGTGACACCGTGGCCGACATGGTCGATACGCGACCATCCTTCGTCGATGTCGGTGGACAGACGCAGATGGTGAGCGTGCTGCACGCCGACGCGCGCGGATACACCCAGCTCGCCGAAGATCTTGCGCCCGAGAAGGTCGCCTCGCTGCTTCTCCGCTATCACGGCGTCGCGGCGAAGGCGCTGCGCGACTCAGGTGCCGTCATCGACCGTTTCGCCGGCGACGCGATCCTCGCGCTCTGGAACGCGCCGGAGCCGCAGGAGGGTCACGCTCGCCTCGCGCTCCGAGGCGCGCTCGCGCTGCAGGACGCTGCGCGCCAGGCCGGCCGCGAGCTCGGATACGGCGTCGGCGTGCATACGGGCGAGGCCATGGTCGGAAATCTCGGATCGAGCGAGTACCAGAACTTCACGGCGATCGGCGACACGGTGAACGTCGCCGCCCGTCTGCAGGGTCATGCCAAGGCCGGAGACGTGATCTGCTCGGCAGCTGTCCTCGCCGCGGCTGGCGAGGGAGTCCGCGCCACCCCGCTTGGTCCGCTCGAGCTGAAGGGACGGCGCGCCGCGGTCGAGGCATATCGCGTCGATGGCTTTTCGTGACGCTTACTCCAGGGGCGACGCTCGGCAATTACCAGATCATCGAGAAGGTCGGTACGGGCGGCATGGGTTCCGTCTACAAGGCCTATCAACCCGCGCTCGGGCGCTACGTAGCGATCAAGGTCCTGCCGCCGCAGACAGCGGGTGATCCAAGCTTCGCCGAGCGTTTCGCGCTCGAAGCGCGCGCGATCGGAAAGCTGCGCCATCCGAACATCGTCACGGCATACGACTTCTCGACGAACTCCGACCTTGCCTATCTCGTGTCGGACTTCATCGACGGGGGCACCCTCGCTGATCAGCTGGGCACTCCGCTTCCGCTCGAGTACGCGCTCACGATCCTGGCACCTATCGCCTCCGCCCTCGACTACGCCCACGCGCGCGGCGTGGTCCATCGCGACATCAAGCCCCAGAACATCCTCCTCACCCACGACGGCACACCGATGCTGACCGACTTCGGTCTCGCGAAGATCATCGGCCCGGGCTCGGGTGTGACGCAGGCCGGAGCGCTCATGGGAACGGCCGACTACATCGCGCCCGAGTGCGCGAGCGGCGCCGAGTCCGCCGGTCCGCCCGCGGACCAGTACGCGATGGCGATCGTCGCGTACCAGATGCTCGTCGGGCGCCATCCGTTCCCATCGGAGAACCCGCTCTCCGCGCTCATGGCGCACGTCCACAAGCCGGTACCCGTCCCGAGCGCGGTCGGCGTCCCGCTCCCGGCGCATGTCGAGTCGGCACTGCTGCGCGGGCTCGCGAAGAAGCCCGCGGAGCGCTTCGCCCGTGTCGGCGACTTCGTGCGAGCCCTGGCCGGAGCCCCGGTGGCGTCGCCATCAGCATCCACGCTCCCGGTGGCTCCTGTGCCGAAACCCTCTGTTCTCGGCGCACCCCAGGCCTCCATCGCCCTGGGGTCCCCCGCCGAGCGGGGGCCCTCGGCACCGGAGCCACCGTCGCAGCGCCTGCCCCCCGCACAGCCCTCGCTCTCGGTCAGCACGACGCCGCCGACGCGAGCTCCTTGGTGGAGAAGGCGCCGCACATTGGTCATTGCCGCTGGGGTCATCGTCCTCTTCCTGGTTCTGTCCGCGCTCAACAATCGCGAGCGCGGCGGGACCGCGGGCTCGACCGGCCCGACCGGAGCAGTCACAGACGATCACGGCAACGTCGCTGTCGGCGCCACGGTTGTCGCCGCGGGGACGCACAACGGAACCGTCTTCCCGGCTGGGGATGTCGACTGGTTCCGCGTGAACGTAAACGCCGGCGCGAACATCGTCGCGGAGCTTCACCTGAATACCCTCGGTAGCGGGGCGATCACGATCCTCGGTCCGAACGCTCAGGTCCTGGCCGACGCGACCGAAGCTTCCGGGAAGACCGCGCGCGTGAACTATCAGACGAGAGAGCCTGGCTCGTACTTCATCCGCGTTAGGGCAGGCCGTCCCGACGCAACGGGAACGTACTCGGTGGTGCTGACGACGCGCTAGGCTAGCCCGCCTCGGGGGGCTAGTGGCGGGCGGACTCCGGAGACCTGCCCTCGGCGTTGCGGATCCGACGCGTCAGCATCGGCAATAGGGCCAGTGCGATTTGTGGGTGGCTCTCGAGGATCCCGCGGAAGTGCCAGCGCTGGATCCCGAGAGCGGTGGTCGGCTCGACCGCGCGAGCGGTCGCCGAACGTGGGAACTCGTCGAGCAGCGCCATCTCGCCGAAGACATCGCCCGGCCCGAGCGTGGCGATCTTTTGCTCCTTGCCGTCACGGTCCTGGACGATGTCAACCTTGCCTGAGCGGATGATGAAGGCGCCGACGCCGGTGTCGCCCTGCCGGACGACCTCCTGCCCCGGCTCGTACCGCTGCTCGACCGCGGCGTTCGCGATCGCCTCGAGCGAGCGCTGGTCGAGGTCCTCGAACATGGAGACCTTCTTCAGGAAGTCGATGCTCGTCGTCGGCACGGGCGGGATGCTAGCCGATACTCCCTATCCATGCCCGAGTTCCGCATCGAGGTGGCCCACGACATAGCCGGCTGCACCGCCACGGTTGCCCTTCAAGAGAACACCTGGAGCGGCGACGTCATCGTGCCGCCGCAGCTCATGCTCGCCGTCGTCCACAACGGCGGATTCGTCGCGCTCGGCTACGCCCCTGAAGATCCCAAGCCGGCGGGTTTCGTCTTCGGATTCCTCGGCATCCACGATTACCACTTCAGGCACCATTCGCACATGCTCGCGGTCCGGGAACCGTACCGCGGGAGCGGGCTCGCGCGACAGCTCAAGGAGGCGCAGCGGGATCACTGCCTGGATCAGGGCATCGAGATCGTCGCGTGGACGATGGACCCGCTCGAAGCGCGCAACGCACGCTTCAACTTCGGGAAGCTCGGCGCGTATACGCGCACCTATCACCGCGACTTTTACGGCGCCATGCCCGACAAGCTGAACCAGGGACTTCCGTCCGACAGGATCTATGTCGAGTGGCCGATCGGCCACGACCGCACGTACAAGCGCCTTCGCGAGGAAGACCATCCGCCTTCGCTCGAGGACGCAGAGGGTGAAGGGATCGGATATCTCCTCCGCGCCGACGGCGATCGCCCCGGCCGGCTCGCCGAGACGATGAGCGCGTCGCATCTCCTCCTCGAGGTCCCGCGCGCGTTCCAGGAGCTGAAAGCGCGCGACACGAAGCTCGCCCTCGAGTGGCGGCTCGCCGGGCGCGGCGCGTTCGAGCGCGCTTTCGGCGAGGGCTACGCCGCGGTCGAGTTCCTGCGCGCGACCGATGGCCGAGGCGCGTATTTGCTCGTGCCGCAGCCCCGGCGCGAGACGCCGATCGATACGGACGAAGCATGAAGCTGGAAAGAGTCGAGCTTTTCGTCGTGCGCCTTCCGCTGAAGAACGCGTATGAGACGAGCGGCGCGCGCGAGACCCATATGACGCGGGTGCTCTGCCGCGTTGAGTCCGAAGGGGCGGTCGGATGGGGCGAGAGCGTCGCGGGAGAGCTCCCGTGGTACTCCGGCGAGACCTGGGGGACCGTCCTCTACGCCCTCGAGGAGTTCATCGTTCCTGAGCTCTTCAAGGCCGACCTCACCTCGGCGGAGGACGTCGACCGGAAGCTCGCGTGGATCCGCGAGCACCGGATGGCGAAAGCGACCATCGAGATGGCGATCTGGGACCTCTTCGCGACGCGCGCGGGCAAGCCGCTCTCGGCGCTCCTCGGCGGGACTCGCGACCGGATCCTCTGCGGCGTCGCGATCGGCATCCAGCCCTCGATCGAGGCTCTCATGGAAACGATTCGCCGCGAGCTCGAGGGTGGATACCAGCGCGTGAAGCTGAAGATCAAGCCGGGCCTCGAGGTCGAGATCGCGGAGGCGACCCGCAAGACCTTCCCCGGCCTTGCGTTCATGCTCGACGCCAACTCCGCGTACACGCTCAAGGACGTCGGACTGTTCAAGAGGATCGACCCGACGAAGCCGACGATGATCGAGCAGCCCCTCGCGCACGACGACATCGTCGATCACGCTGCCTTGCAGCGTCAGATCACCACCCCGGTCTGCCTCGACGAATCGATCCACACGAGCGAGGACGCGCGCAAGGCGATTGAGATCGGCGCGACCCGAGTCATCAATATCAAAGCGGGGCGGGTCGGCGGGCTCGCGTCGGCGAAGCGCGTGCACGATGTCTGCGCGGCGCGCGATGTTCTGGTGTGGTGCGGCGGGATGCTCGAGATGGGCATCGGCCGGGCGCACAACGTGCACCTCGCATCACTCCCGAACTTCCGCGTGCCGGGAGATGTCTCGGCCTCCGCGCGCTACTTCGAGACCGAGATCATCGGCGAACCATTCACGGTCGAGAGGGACGGCACCATGCGCGTGCCAACAAAGCCCGGCATCGGCGTGACTGTTCTGGAGGATGTGATCCGG
>JBOGTG010000007.1:0-18371 GCA_050692175.1 Candidatus Limnocylindria bacterium
CCGCAATAGCACTCCGAAGTTCTGCGGATCCTGCAGCGAGTCGACGACCAACACGAGCGCCGGGTTCGAAAGCGTGTCGAGATGGAGGAGGAGCTCGTCGAGCTCCACGCCCGCCTTGCCTTCGACGATCGCGACGACGCCCTGATGGTTCTCGACCGGCGAGAGCCGTGCGATCTCCATCTTGTCGGTGTACCGGACGAAGATGCGGCGTTGCTGCGCCTCGGTGATGAGATCGTTCACCGGACCGGTGCGCACGTTCCGGTCCTGCGAGACGTAGAGGCGCCGGATGTTGCGCCCCGCGCGGATGGCCTCGAGGATCGCGTGCGGTCCTGCTATCGGCTCGCCGACCGGCTCGTGCGAGGGCGCGGCCTTGTGCGGGCCAGCGGTGACGCGACGGATCGCCTCGCTGTACCGCTGCTCGCCGCCGCGGCGCTGTCGCCACTGCCCACCGCCCTGCGGAGCGGGACCCGGGCCACCGGCGCCACCGCGCCATCCCATCGGCCCGCGCTGACGCTGCGCCTGGCGGCGCTCGTAACCCGCAAGCTCGCGCGACTGCTCGCTCTCTTCACGCGGGACGAATGGCTGCGGACGGAACGGCGGCGCGTTGAACTGCGGACGCGGCCCGCCGAACTGGGGACGCGGTCCCGCGTAAGGCGGGCGCGGTGCGCCGAAGCCACTACCGCCACCTCGGCCGCGGCGGCCGCGCCGCCTGCGACGCGCTCCATCCTGATCGCCGAACTGCGGGGTCGGCGCTCCAGACTCGTTTGGACCAGCCGCCGGGCCGGGGCCGGCGTTGCTTGCGGGTTCGCTTGCGGGTTCGTGCGCGCGCTCGGCGGCCCCCGCCTCGTTCTCGGTGCGCTCTGATTCGTCCATGGTCATGCTCCTTTGCGACCGACGCGCTCCCAGCGCGTCCCGTCCTTCGTGTCCTTCACTTGAATGCCGAACCGCTCGAGCAGCTCCTTGCGCAGCGCGTCGCTCTTCTTGTAGTCGCCGCTCCTTCGCGCGGCCTCACGCTGGTCGAACAGCGCGCGCTCTTCGGCGCTCAGCTCGTCCTTCGCCGTCGCCGACTCCCTCAGCGACAGCCCCAGCACACGGTCCATGTCGAAGAGCATCCACAACGCGCGCTCCTGCTCGTCAACGTCGACCATCGCCGCCAGCGCGAGCGCCTTTTCCGCGGCGGCGAGTGCCTTCGGCGTATTGAGATCGTCCGCGAGCGCTTCCCGGAACTCGCGGGTGATCGCGTGCTCCCCCTCGGGCTCGATGACGCGGCCCTTCGTGGCAGCGAAGGCGGCGCGAATCGTCCGCCGCCACCGCTCGAGCCTCGATTGTGCAGCGCTCATGCCGTCGCGGGTGAAGTCAAGACCGTTGCGGTATCCCGCTCCGAGGGCGAGGAGGCGGAACGCGAGAGGGTCGAATCCCCAGCCTGCGACCTCGTCGAGCGTGATGAACCCGCCCTTCGACTTGGCCATCTTCTCGCTGTCGAGACGGAGGAACCGCACGTGCACCCAATACCGAACGAAGGGCTTGCCCGTCGCCGCTTCGGACTGCGCGATCTCGCACTCGTGATGCGGGAAAAGGTGATCTTCGCCGCCGGAGTGGAGGTCGAACGTCTCGCCGAGGTACTTCATCGACATAGCCGAGCACTCGATGTGCCATCCCGGGTTCCCGCGACCCCAGGGTGAGTCCCACTGCTGGAGGTCCCCGGCTTTCGCGCGCCGCCACAGCGCGAAGTCCGACGGGTGCCGTTTGTTCTCGTTCACCTCGACGCGGGCGCCCGGGATCCGCTGCTCGGGCGACTCCGCGTTGAGGCGCGTGCCGTAACCGGGGAAAGTCGTCACGTCGAAGTACACCCCATCCGCTGCGATGTACGCATTGCCGTGTGCGATGAGCCGCTCGATGAGCGCGATCATCTCGGGGATGTGGTCCGTCGCCTTCGGGATCACCTGCGGATCGAGGACGTTCAACCGATGCCGGTCCTCCATGAAGAGGCGCGTGTACTTGTCGGCGATCTCCCCCGGCGTCTTGCCGGCCCGCTTCGCGCCGACGGCCATCTTGTCCAGGCCCTCGTCGGCGTCGCCCACGATGTGGCCGACATCCGTGATGTTCATCACCTGCTTCACGCGAAGGCCGAAGTACTCGAGGGTGCGACGGACGACGTCGACGACCATGTAGCTGTAGAGGTTTCCGATGTGCTGGCGGTCGTAGACCGTCGGGCCGCAGTTGTACATGCCGATCTCACCAGGGCGCAGCGGCACGAGCGGCTTCACCGATCGCGAGGCGCTGTCGTAGATGCGGAGGTTTCCGGACTCGGACCGCTGGATCAGTTCTTCTCCTTGGCGCTAGTTCGTCGCCAGAGCCACCGCCAGCGCGGCGATCGCCTCGCCCGCGCCGATCTCTCCCACGCCGTCGTTCGTCTTTGCCTTGACGCTCACGCTCTCTGGCGCGACGCGCAGACCTCGCGCGATCGCCTGACGCATCGCGACGACATGGGCGCCTAGGTGGGGCGCCTCCGCGATGACTGTCGCGTCGATCGAGACGACGGCGTAGCCCGCCTCGCGGACCTTCGATCCGACCTGGCGCAACAGCTCCTGGCTGTCCGCGCCAGCGAAACGCGGATCGTCGCTCGGGAAGTGCGATCCGAGATCGCCGAGGTTCGCCGCTCCGAGGACCGCGTCCATGATCGCGTGAAGGAGGACGTCACCGTCGGAATGGCCAACGAGCCCCGTCGGGTGCTCGATCGCGACACCGCCCAAAACCAGGCGGCGACCCGCCGCGAGACGGTGAATATCGTAACCGAGCCCGGCCCGCTGCGGCATGACTAGCGGATCTGCAGCGCGGGCATGCCGACGAGGCCCTTGGCGACGAGCTCCCGCGCGTACGCGAGGTCTTCCATGGTCGTGATTTTCAGATTGCGCCGCTCGCCAGGCACCATGCGGACGGTGAGCCCGGCGGCTCGCACGGCGGCGGCGTCATCGCCGAAGGACCGATCCCCCACCGCGACCCGCGCACGCTCGAGGACTCGGCACTGGAACGCCTGCGGCGTCTGCGCCGACCAGAGACCCTCGCGCGACACCTCTTCGATCGCCACGCCGGCCTCGTCCGCGCGGCGCACGGTGTCCGCCAGCGGCAAGCCGGCCACGGCGCTGCCCTCGGCCCGCGCGATCTCGACGCACCGCGCGAAGAGCGACGGCGGCACGAACGGCCGGGCCGAGTCGTGGATCGCGATCACTTCGGCGTCACCAGCCGCGGCGAGTGCGGCCCAGGTCGACTGCGTTCTCGTCTCTCCGCCGGCGACCACGCTCGCATCCGGTGCGCGTGACCGGACGATCGCCTCGATCGGGCCGCGCGGGCGATCCGGCCGCACGACAACCACGATCCGCTCGAATGCCCCGGAGGCGATCGCCGAAGCGAGCGACCACGCGAGCACCGGCTGACCCCCGAGGTCAGCCGTGATCTTGTCGGTCCCGACACGGGTCGAGGTGCCCGCCGCGAGGATGGCGCAGACCGCGCCCGTGTTAGCGATCGATGGCACGCGGCCGGCGAGTCTCGGTCGTCTCACCCTTCGGGTGGCTGAAGATCATCCGACCGCCGACCGTCTGAAGAACTCGCATGACGGTGACAGCGAGCTCGGAGCCGATGTGCCTCGCGCCGTTCTCGATGACGACCATGGTGCCGTCTTCGAGGTAGCCCACCGCCTGCGCGGGCTCCTTGCCCTCCTGGATCACGCGCACCGTGATCTCCTCACCCGGAAGCACGACCGGCCGCACGGCCTTCGCAAGGTCGTTCATGTTGAGCACTGTGATGCCCTGGAGCTCGGCCACTCGGTTGAGGCCGTAGTCGTTCGTCATGATCGGGACGCCAAGGGTCCGCGCGAGCGTGATGAGCTTTCCGTCGGCGCCGGTTCCGGCGGGCTCCTCTTCGGAGAGCTCGACCTTGACGGTCTCCTCCTTCTGCATCTTCGCGAGCATCTCGAGACCGCGGCGACCGCGCTCGCGGCGCGAGCCGTCCGGTGAGTCGTTGAAGTACTGGAGCTCGGCGAGGACGAACTTCGGGACGATGAGGGTTCCGCGGACGAAACCGCTTCGAACGACGTCCGAGATCCTGCCGTCGATGATGATCGATGTGTCGAGGAGCACGCGCGTGTCCGCCGTGCTACTGCGGCGACTCCCGCGAACTCCCTGCGCGAACGCACCCAGCTCGTTCCGCTTGACGGCCCCGGCCGTCGCCCCGAAGACACCGAGCACCACCGCCGTCACCAGCGGTGCGTAACGCCCTATCTCACCGGGAAGGAAGGAGAGCGGGAACGCGAGGAAGAGCGCGAGGATGAGCCCGACGGCGGCGCCGAACGCACCGCCGATAAGATCGCCCGCCGAAGCGGCGCGGATCCGCTCGACGACGATGGCCGCGGGCATGACCGTGACGTATGGCGCGCCGAGCCACCCCAGGATGGCGCACGCCGCCGCGAGAAGAAGAACAACGAGAACCTGATTGTTGGCCGGCGTGACCTGGGTGACCTGGAGAAGCGAGGCGCCGAGGAAGAATCCGAAAACGAAGCCGATAAGGGCTGCAACAAGACGGATGAAGGCCACGACGATGACTCCTTTCTCTGTTGATGCGACGGGCGCGCGAGCGCACGCCGGGATGGATGGAAGAACATGCGCAAGAGTCTAAACGCGCTGTTAGCGTTTTCGGCATGGACGACCGCTCCCTGCGCATCGGCGCGCTCCTCGCCGCCCACGTCATCTTTCTCTCGGCCGCCGCACTCCGGATTCTGCGCGGGCAGCGTAAGCACATGGTCCGCTCGGAGGGCCCCTGGTTCATCCAGTACTACCCGCCCCTCGTGTGGATCCCCTTCGCCATCGCCTACTTCTTCCCGCTCCCGTTCGATCTCCCCATGGGGGTCCGCCTTGCCGGCCTGGCGATCGCGATCGCGTCGGCGCTCTTCGCCGCGTGGGCGATGTGGTCGCTCGGCAAGAGCTACGGCATCCGCATGGATCTTTTCGAGGGCCACCGCCTCGTCACCGGCGGGCCGTACCGGCTCACGCGGCACCCAATGTACCTCGGCATCGTTTCGTTCCATATCGGTGCGACCATGGCGATGGAGAGCCTCGCGCTCCTCCTGGTGACCCTCTTCTACGTGATCCCGTTCACAGTGATGCGGATCCGAGCCGAGGACGGGGTTCTCGCCCAGGGGTTCGGCGAGGAGTTCCGCGCGTTCGCGGGGCGTGTCCCTGCGCTCGTGCCGTTCACGCGCTAACGGTCCGCGACTCCGGCGCGCTCGAGCGCTTCGCGTAAGGAAGAGACACCACTCACCTCGAGCGCGCTGCCGTTCAGGTCGCCGACGCTGGCCGAGGGCACGACCGCTCGCTCGAACCCGAGCCGCTCCGCCTCCTTGAGACGCGCGGCGATCCGCTGCACGCGTCGCACCTCACCGCCCAGCCCCAGCTCGCCCACGAACACGGTCCGCGGGTCGGCCGGCCGGTCACGAAGCGCCGATGCGACCGCGACAGCGAGCCCGAGGTCCGCGGCGGGCTCGCGGATCCGGAGACCTCCGACGAGGTTCACGTAGACGTCGTGACTGCCGGCCGAGAGGCCAGCGCGTTTGGCCAGCACCGCAAGGAGCAGCAGCACACGCTGCGGATCGGCGCCGTTCACTGTGCGCCGCGGCAGCCCGAAGCTCGTCGGTGTCACGAGCGCTTGAACCTCCACGAGCAGCGGTCGCGTTCCCTCGACGGTCGGCACGATGACGCTTCCGGCAACGCCACGGCTGCGCTCTTCGAGGAAGACCTCCGACGGATTGGCGACCTCGCGAAGCCCCGTCTCCGCCATCTCGAAGACGCCGACCTCGTCCGTGGATCCGAAGCGGTTCTTTGTCGCCCGCAGGATGCGGAAGGCGTGGAAGCGCTCGCCCTCGAGGTAGAGGACGGCGTCGACGATGTGCTCGAGGACGCGAGGTCCCGCGACCGCGCCCTCCTTCGTGACGTGGCCGACCAGGAAGACGGGTACGTCCTCGCCCTTCGCGAGCTCGAGAAGCCGCGCGGTGCACTCGCGCAGCTGCGAGACCCCGCCGGCGGCGGATGCGATCTCGTCGGAGTTCATCGTCTGGATCGAGTCGACGACGACGAACATGGGACGCACCCGCCGGATCGCCTCGATCACCGAGCCGAGGTCGGTCTCCGCCAGCACGAGGATGCCGTCGCTGGCGATGCCGAAGCGGCGCGCGCGCATCTTGATCTGCGCGGCCGACTCCTCGCCGGACACGTACAGGACTGTGCCCTTCGTCGCGAGCGCGGCCGACGCCTGCATCAAGAGGGAGCTCTTGCCGATGCCAGGATCGCCGCCGAGCAGCACGCACGATCCCCGTACGATCCCGCCGCCGAGCACGCGGTCGAACTCGCCGATCCCGGTGGCGATCCGCTCCTCGGCGTCGGCCGGGACGTCGCCGAGCGCAATCGGCGCTCGCGACGCGCGCGCGGGACCGCGGCCTTTCGGCGGCGCGACCACCCGCTCTTCGACGAACGTGTTCCAGCCGTCGCACGACGGGCACCGGCCGATCCACTTCGGCGACTGAAAGCCGCACTGCTGGCAGATGAACGCGGACTTCGGACGAGGGGGCATCCAAGCAAGTATCGGCCCGAACTTGACTTGGGCGGATCGTGCGCTCAACTGGCGGCATGGAGCTCGACCCGCACGCGCTGCATGTCGCCATTCGGTGGCTCCACGTCGCCGCGATGGCGACGGCGTTCGGCGGCGCCATCACGGTCCTCGCGCTTTCGACACGTCCCGGCGTCGATTCCGCAAGAGCGGTGGCCGCTGTCGCGATCAGGTACGAGTGGCTGTTCTGGGCAGCCGCGGGCGTGCTCGCGATGACCGGGATCGGCAACCTCGCGGCTTTCGGCGCCGCGCTCCTGGGGCCAGGGACCAACTGGGGCATGACACTTGGGCTGAAGCTCGGATCGGTCCTGGCGCTCGTCGTTCTTTCGCTTCCGCGCACGCTCGCGGTCGCACGGCTGACCGCATCGACTCAACCAATGCCCGCCGGCGCGGTCACCTCACTGCGAAATCTCTACGGTGCCACGACCGGCGCGTTCGCGGTGATCCTCGCTCTCGCTATCTGGCTCGCGAACGGGTAGCGCGGTGAAGCTCGTGACGTGGTCCCTCGCGACCTTCCATACGACGGTCTTCGTCGTCGCGATCGTGCTCTTCGCCTATTCGCGCGATGCGCTCGGCGCCGGCCTCTCCGGGCTGAACATGTTCGTCGGTCTCGGGCTGTTCGTGGCGCTCTGGACGACGACCTACCTGACGACAGCACGGGCGCTCGACGGTCTCGATGTCATCGGGTCGGCCCACGATCGCGGTGGGTACGGCAGGCGCGCCTTTCGGTGGGGCGCCGCGAACGGCATGTCGTTCCTCGCCATCCTGGGCATCGTCGCGCTCGTCGCGGCTGTCGCGAATACGCGGCCAGGGCAGCTCACATCGGGGATCTTGTTGCCAGCCGTGTTCATCGCACCGATCGCATTGGTGGTCTCGGCGGCCGTTGGCGGAGCGGTGGGTGTGTTCTTCGGGATCATCGACCTCGCGCTGTTCGCTCTCGCGGGCCTCGGCGGAGGGGAGGCCAAGCCGACGGTCTAGCCTGAGATGCCAGCGCTATGCCGCGAGGTCGCGCTACGGAGCGACGGGCTCCGGCTTGCGCTCCTCGGCCTCGGTCTTCGCGATCACGAGCTTGCCTTCGACCGGGGTGATGCTGACCGTATCGCCCGCGTGGAACTTGCCCTGGAGGAGCATCTCCGCGAGCGGGTCCGCGATCTCGTTCTGGATCGCGCGCGCGAGCGGGCGGGCGCCGAAGTTCGAGTCGTATCCGACCGAGGCGATGTGATCCTTGGTCGCGTCGGTCACGACGAGCGTTATCTCCTGCGACGCGAGCTGCTTCCGCACTCCGACGAGCTCGAGCTCGACTATCTTGCGGATCTCTTCCCGGTTGAGCGGCTGGAAGACGACGGTCGCGTCGATCCGGTTCAGGAACTCCGGCCGGAAGAAGCGCTTCATCTCTTCCATGACGCGTTCCTTCATCCGCTCGTAGGCCGCCGTGATGTTCGGGTCTTCGCCGCCCTCGGCCTTCGCGCGGAAGCCGAGCGCGGACTCGCTCTTCAGCAGTTTCTGCGCGAGGTTGCTCGTCATAATCACGATCGTGTTGCGGAAGTCGACGCTCCGGCCCTTCGCGTCCGCGAGCCGGCCTTCGTCGAAGACCTGCAGCAGCATGTTGAAGACCTCGGGGTGCGCCTTCTCGATCTCGTCGAGGAGGATCACGCAGTACGACTTTCGGCGGACCGTCTCGGTGAGCTGGCCGCCCTCTTCGTAACCGACGTAGCCAGGCGGTGAGCCGACCAGGCGCGACACGTTGTGCCGCTCCATGTAGTCGGACATGTCGATCTTCACCATGTTCTCTTCGCTGCCGAACATGAACTCGGCGAGGACCCGCGCGAGGTGGGTCTTACCGGTGCCGGTCGGTCCGACGAAGAAGAAGACGCCGATCGGCCGGCGCGGGTCCTTGAGGCCGGCGCGAGCGCGGCGCACCGCGCGGGCGATCGTCGTGACCGCGATGTCCTGTCCGATGACGCGGCCGTGGAGCGCCTCCTCCATCTTGAGGAGCTTCTGCGTTTCCTCCTCGGCGAGCTTCCTCACGGGGATGCCCGTCCACATGGAGACGACCTCGGCGATGTCCTCGTCCGTGACCTCGGGACGCTTCTGCGACTGCGCTAGCAGCCAGTCGGCCTTCGCCTGCTGCAGCTTGTCCTGCTGAGCGCGCTCCTGCTGGCGGAGCGTCGAGGCGAGCTCGTACTGCTGCGCCTCCATGGCCTGCTCCTTCTCGGTGACGACGCGATCGAGCTCGCGCTGCGCGTCCTTCACGTCGGTCGGAACGGTCGAGTAGCGCAGGCGGACGCGGCTCGCGGCCTCGTCCATCAGGTCAATCGCCTTGTCCGGGAGGAAGCGGTCGGTGATGTAGCGGGACGAGAGCTCAGCCGACGCCTTCACCGCATCGTCGGTGATCGCGACCTTGTGGTGGTCCTCGTACCGCGAGCGAATGCCTGTGAGGATCGCGACCGTCTCTTCGATGGACGGCTCCTCGACCATGACCGGCTGGAACCGGCGCTCGAGGGCGGCGTCCCGCTCGATGTACTTGCGGAATTCGTCGAGCGTCGTCGCGCCGATGCATTGCAGCTCGCCGCGCGCGAGCGACGGCTTCAGGATGTTCGCTGCGTCGACAGCCCCTTCCGCGGCCCCGGCACCGACGAGCGTGTGCAGCTCGTCGATGAAGAGGATGACGTCGTGCGCGTGCCGGAGCTCTTCGATGATCTTCTTGAGGCGCTCCTCGAACTCGCCACGGTACTTGGTTCCAGCCACCAGCGACCCAATGTCCAGCGTGAGCACGCGCTTGCCCTGGAGCGTCTCGGGCACGTCGCCCTTCACGATCCGGTGCGCGAGGCCCTCGGCGATCGCGGTCTTGCCAACACCCGGCTCGCCGATGAGCGCCGGGTTGTTCTTCGTGCGGCGGGACAGGATCTGGATGACCCGCTCGATCTCCTTCTCGCGGCCGATGACCGGGTCGAGCTGGCTCGCTTTCGCCATGGCGGTGAGGTTGACGCCGAGCTGGTCGAGGGTCGGCGTCTTCGAGCTTGCCGACTTCCCGCCCGCCGCTGCCGTCTCCGCCGCCTGGGGGTGCTGCTGTCCGAGGGTCGCGATGACCTGGTGCCGGACCTTTTCGAGGGAAACGCCCAGCGACTCGAGGACGCCGGACGCGATCCCCTCGCCCTCGCGTACAAGGCCGAGGAGGAGGTGCTCGGTGCCGACGTGGCTGTGTCCGAGCTTTCGAGCTTCGTCGATCGCCAGCTCGATGACCTTCTTCGTGCGCGGTGAGAGCGTGATCTCGCTGGGGGATGTCGTCGAATCGCCGCGGCCGATGATGAATTCGACGGCGGTGCGGACCTTCGAGAGCTCGACGCCGAGAGAGTCAAGGACCCGCGCTGCGACACCCTCGCCTTCGCGCACCAGACCGAGGAGGAGATGTTCCGTTCCTATGTAGTTGTGGTTGAAACGGATCGCCTCGTCCTGAGCAAGCGCGAGGACTCGCTTCGCGCGATCGTTGAAGCGGTCGAACGGTCCCATTTGTTTCGTCTTCTAAAGGTATATCGCCGCGTTAAGCATCTGGTTCCGATTATACGTTCGCATCTTGGCCTGTCCGAGTTGCGTACACGACATTTCCTGCCGCTTGACGGACTGAGAGCGACAGCCGCCTCCGCTCGGGGTCGATCGCAACCACTCGGACACGCAGAAGATCACCCGCCTGAACTACCTCTGCTGGGGTCGCGACCCGTCGTGCCGTGATCTCGCTCGAATGAATCAGACCCTCGATGCCCATCGGTATACGGGCGAACGCCCCATAGGGCATCACGCGTGTCACAGTCGCGTCGAGATCGGTCCCGACAGCAAGCTCGCGCACGGCACGCGCCCACGGGTCCTCTTGTAGCCGCTTGATAGATAAGGAGATGCGACCGCGCCCCCGGTCGATGCCCGTGACGAGCACACGCACGCGGTCGCCGGGCCGATGGAGCGTGGTCGGTTCCATTCCCCTGTCCCAGGTGATCTCCGAACGGTGGACGAGCCCGTCGGCTGCGCCCACGTCAACAAAGAGCCCGAACGTCGTCACGCTCGCCACCGTCCCCTCCAGCACCTGGCCCTCAACGAGCCGGGATGAGGCTTCCTCCTTCCGCCGACGCCGGAGCTGTTGCGCCGCGCCCTTCTCCGAGAGGATGAGGCGGTCGCGGCGCTGATCCGCCTCGATGACCTTGAGCGGAAGCCGCTTGCCGACGTAGTCGCGAAGCGCGTCGGGAACCGAGGCGCGTTCGTTTGCGAGGTTACCCACCGAGGCGAGGTGCGAGAGCGGTACGAATCCGCGGAGCCCGACCTCCACGACCAGGCCGCCGCGGTTGGCTTCCACGACCTCCGCCTCGACGAGCTGGCCGGTCTTTTGAAGCTCGCTCAGCCGCGTCCACCGCCGGCGGCTTCGCGCGCGGCGCACGGAGAGCACGACACGGCCGTCCGGACCCTCAGGCTGGACGACCGCAGCGACGACCCTGTCGCCAGCTGCGACATCCGTCCCTTCTCCGCTCGCTTCGCGTAGGGAGAGCACGCCCGCCGAGCGGCCGCCGAGGTCGACGAGGGCCTCGTCGCCGCTTACGGAGACAACGACCCCCTCGACGACCTCGCCTGGACGAAGCGGACGGAGCGCGCGGTCCTCCTCGTCGATGCCGGCGAGGAGCTCCTCCATCGTCTCCGCCTCGCGGTCGGGCGCCCGCTTCGCGGTCATGGGCCTACCCCTGGGATCGACGGCCATGACCCGGGCGAGCGGGCACACGACGTGCCATCGGTATGATTCGCCTTACGGGGGAGCGAGGGAGGATTCCGTCAACCCGACGGCGCGCTGGCCCGAACGATTAGCCCATATCGCCGCCCTTCTGCGCGCCGAGGGAGCGGCTGTCCTCGCGACCTCCGGCGACGATCTGCGGACGGTGTTCGCGCACGATGTTTCGCCAGACACCACGTGGCGCGGGATCTTTGAAGCCGACGCTGTTGTGCGCGCGCTCGGCGGCGCGACTATAGGCACCGCGGTAGCCGCGGGCCGTTGGGATGAACAGGCGGCATACGCGCTCCTCACCCGTATCGAATTACCCGACGGCGAGGCGCTCCTCTGCGCGCTGCGTCACGGCGTGCCCTTCGATGCGGTCGAGTTGTCCACCGCGAGCTCCGCCGCGGAGCTGCTCGCCATGAGCGTCGGCGACGGCCGCGCGATGACCGACGCGAAACACGAGAGCGCACAGAACAACGACCGGGTCGCGCTGCTTGAACATCTGCTGACCGGTCTGGAAGAGACCCGGGACGGCTCGGCGCTCCTTGCGCAGGCGGCGGAGGACATCGCGGCACGGATGGGTGCGGGTGGGACGTCGATCATGCTCGTCGAGGGCAATCGGCTTCGCGTGCGCGCGTCGGTCGGTATCGGTGTGCCGCTCGGCCACGAACAACGCATAGACCAGGGGATCGCCGGATGGGTTGCGAGCCGGGGAGAGACGATCGTCCTCCACGGTCCGGTGGACGAGGAGCGTTTCCGCGGCAGCGATCCGGACGCCGGCGAAGCCGTGATCATGCCCCTGCGGGCCGGCGACGAGATCATCGGCGTCCTCAACATCAAGCGG
This sequence comes from Candidatus Limnocylindria bacterium, assembly GCA_050692175.1. Taxonomy (GTDB): domain Bacteria; phylum Chloroflexota; class Limnocylindria; order P2-11E; family P2-11E; genus 3-1-20CM-2-70-9. The sequence continues at coordinate 12,249 of JBOGTG010000007.1, forward strand.
CCGACGGGCGATGAGGGGTTCGGACAGAAGCTCGTGGTCCTCGACGCGATCGCGGGCGACGTTGCCCGCGCGCTGGTCGCCATCAATCGGATCGACGATCTCGAGCGCGAGATGCGCTCCGAGGTCGCGCTCGAGGACGTCATGCGGCACGCAGCCGCGAGCGACGCCGACGCGGCGGCACGGACGGCCGCGACCTCGTTTGGTCATCACGCCGTCGTCGTGCGGGCTCCAGACGGTCGCCTTCTCGCGCTTCACGCCGAGGACAAGGAGTGCCGTGAGGCGGCGCTCGAGGCGAGCGCCAAGGTGGAGGCCCCACCCGGATCCGGCGTCCGAGTGGGGGTCGCGCGGCACGACCGGCCGTACGAGCCGAGCGAGGAGCACCTCGCGGAACGCGCCGCGGAGGCGCTGGGGTTCCTCGCGCATACCGGGATGGAGTCAGCGCCCACGCGGCACTCCGGCGTTCGGGTCCTCGCCGTGGAGGACCACCCGGTCATGCGCCTTGGCGTCCGGGCGCTGCTCGAGCGCGAAGGGCTCGTCGTCGCCGGCATCACATCCACGTGCGCGGAGGCCGTCGACCTGATCGCTGAGAACGAACCGGACGTCGTCCTTCTGGATCTCGGCCTCCCCGACGCGAGCGGTCCGGAGGCGGTGTCTCGGATCCGCGAGGTCTCGAGCTCCCTGCCAATCGTCGCGTTCAGCGTCGAGCGCAGCCCCGAGGTGATCAGGGCGGTGCTCCGCGCCGGGGCGAATGGGTATGTTTCGAAGGACGCACCGTCTAGCCAGGTGATCGCCGCCCTTGAGGCCGCCGTTCAGGGACTCACGGCCCTCGGCCCCACCGAGGCTCGGGCGCTCAGCCGAACGGCCGAGGCGATCCCGGCACCCGAGGGCGCCGAGGACACAGGCGACGCGGAGGTCGAGGAATCAGAGCCCGGCGCCGCGGTCCCGGTACGCGAGCCGCTCACCCCCCGTGAGCTCGAGCTCCTTCGTTACCTGGCAGAGGGGTACACGAACAAGGAGATCGCGCGGGCGATGGTTCTCGCCGAAGACACCGTGAAGAAGGGGGTCCAGACGCTCATCGCCAAGCTCGGAGCCACCGACCGGACGCATGCGGTGGTCCTCGCGTTACGGCGCCACCTCATCGAATAGCGCTAGCTCTCTAGTACCCGGTTCGACGGGTTCGGCGTTGCCAAAAACGGCGTTTTGTATGTAGGCCTCTCGCTCCTGGGCCTCGCGACCGCGGCCCTATCCGTTCGGGTACCGGCCTTGATGCGGCTCGCCTGCACGCCCCCCGAGGGCCGGAATGGCTGGTCGCCGAGTGGGTATCCCAAAAGGACCTGAACGGGGATTAACCAGCAGGTGCCGCACGCGCACAGTTCGCGCGCCGTCGCACGAGGAGGGGCAAGACCTAGACCAGGTCTTTGGTGGGCGTGCGGCGGGGCGGAGGGGGACCTTGGGAGATTCGGCCTTGCTTTGGGCACGGTGTCGGGAGGGCGACGCCGTGGCGCGATGCGCGCTCATCGAGCGCTTCGCTCCGCTGGCGACCCGTATCGCGCGCGGGATGAACGTCCCGGTCGGCGCGGTGGCCGGCCCGGACGATCTCGAGTCCGCGGCGCTGATCGGGCTGATCGACGCCGTCGACCGATTCGACCCCGAGCGGGGCGTTCCCTTCGAGGGCTATGCAAGCTTGCGGATCCGCGGGGCGGTCCTGGACGAGGTTCGCCGCGTGGACGAGCTTGGACGGGCGGACCGTCGGCGCGAACGCGCGGCCGCGGCGCAGGGGGAGGCGGGCTCCTACCACGGGACCGTATCGCTCGATGAGCTCATCGAGCGCGGGTACCACGGGGGAGCGGAGCAGGACGAACTCGCGGAGCGCTACGAGGCGGAGGATCTCCGCATGCGTGTGCGCTCCGCGATGACCTGCTTACCACCTCGTCAGCGCGAGGTTCTCGAGCGCTATTACGGCCAGTCGCTCACGCTCCGCGAAGCCGGTCTGCGGATGGGCATCAGCGAGGCGCGCGCATGCCAGCTCCACGGCCGCGCCATCCAGAACCTTCGACGGCAGCTTTCCGTCGTGTTCCCGATCCCCGCCCCGGTACCCGCACGCGTCGCCGCGGCGGCGTAGCAGCTCAACTCGCGACCGCGAGCTCCCGTTGCCCCTGCGAGAACGCGCTCGAGCGGAGCTCGAGGCGCCCGACATCAGATAGCCAAACGGCGAGGCCGAGCGGCCGCAGGAGACGCTCGATCACGTCGTGGCGGGCGAACCGGTTCGCGAAGAGGCGGGCGAGGTCGTCGAAGAGGGGATGGGTCACCGTCTCAAAGCCGACGAGGCCGCAGGCGTACTCCGCGGGTGCGTCGGCCGAAAACGGACCGAGGCGGTCGTACTTCCAGAGGACGTAATCGCGGCGTTCGACGCGGTGAGCAATCCGGAGCCGCCGTTGGCGCGGCAGACCGACGAGCCGGCCATCGCCAAGCAGCGAGCCGAGGATCACCTGGAATTGGATGGGGTCAGGCGGGACCCGACAGACTGCGGTGCGGGGATGTTCGACCACACCGATGAGTTCGACCGAGGCTTGCGCCCGCCGCGGTTCGGCAGCCCTACCTCGAGAACCGGCGAAGGTTCCCCATGAGCGAAAGGGTCGGGTCGAACTGCTTCACACGGTTCTTGAAGAGGAAGTCTGAGGGCGAGGCGGCTAGCTTCGCCACGGCTCGGACGGGCTGGCGGGAGACCCACTCGTTCGGGATCCACGTCTGCGCGAACGGCTCTCTCGGCAGGACGTAGATGGCGCCGTCTCGCCAGATGGCATCGTCGTGCGGATCCGCCTCGGTGAAGAAGAAGTAGTAGCGGCGAAGGATGGACCCGTGGCGAATCTGATAGCAGCCATTCCAGAGCGAGCCGGCACGGCCGCGGTCGAGGGCCGCGAAGAACAGCGGCCAGATCCCGTCCGACGTTGCGAAGACCGCCTCGAGCGTTCGGGCCTCGTAGTCGGTCGCGACCATCGGCCTGACCTCGTCGAGGTCCGCCGAGGCGGTCCCGTGGAGGAGATAGCCGCGTGCGTGCACGAGGTAAGACAGGAACTCGTGCTTCGGCGCGCCGAGCCGATAGTCGATGACGCCATTGCGGCCCTGCTCGAGGATCTCGTCGAACTCGGGCCGCGGCCCTGCGCCAAGCGTGACCTGCGGACCTTCGAGCATGCCGACATCGACGCCCGCGCGAAGCGCCAGGGCCCCGAGCGCGATCTGCCCCCGCGCGACCGTCAGCCGAAGGCGTTTGCCCAGCTCCATCAGCTAGCCCTTCGCGTAGGGCGCGGGAGGGCGTAGCGGAGGCGGATGCCGCTGAATTCGAGCGTAGACGCGACGACATCGTCCCAGAGCGGCCAGAGGTTCGATTCCCTGCGCAGTTGGATACCGGCGGCGGCGTGCCGGCCGATGAGAACGTCGATCGCCACGACATCGAGCGGCTCGACCGTTGCGCGGCTGGTCCAGTACCCCGCGACATCGGCGCTCTGGATGAAGGATTCCTCCGGCATCCGGTAGAGGTGCAGCCGAGCGTCGCGCACGCGCTCGAGCCAACCATCTTCGATCACGTGGGTCGCACGGTTGCGTCGGCCCTCACCATCTCTAGCAGAAAACAAAAGACCTCGGCGCTTTCGCGTCGGGGTCTTTAGATCCCGGCCCTGACCTATTTTCCCGGGGACCGACGTCCCGAGTATCTTCGGCGCTGGTGGGCTTGACTACTGTGTTCGGGATGGGAACAGGTATGACCCCACCGCTCCAAGGACCGAGGTCTCCATTTTACCGAGGCGCGCGTTTGCGAGCAACCGCTACGGGCGGATGTTCTGGTTCAGCCGGAAGACGTTCTCAGGGTCGTGTGTGCGCTTGAGCGCCCGAAGCCGGTCGTACTTCGCTTCCCCGTAGATCCCGCGCACGACATCTTCGCCCTGTTCCACGACGTCGTTCACGTACTGACCTGCCCTCGTGTACGGCTTCAGGGCGGCCATAGCCGCACGGCCCCACCCCACGTAATCGCGATCCTGATCCTTGTCGACCCAGAAGGCCTCGGCGCCGAGCCAAGACACGGCTCCGCGACCCGTGAACGCCGTCGCCTCCTCGGCGATGTTCGCGGTCGCGCCACCCAGCGCCCAGAGACCGATCGAGCAGTCGCCCGGCGATCTGGAGATCTGCTCGACCGCTCGATCCACCGCGGAGTCGGACAGCTCGTCCAGAAATGCGCCTTTCATGTAGAAGCGCTTGCCCCAGGCCATTTCTTCGTCGCTCATCCCCTGTACGGCGAGGTACGTCGTCGCGGCGAACGTGTCACGAAGCGGCTCGATCTCGTGACGCAACCTGCGGAGGTCGCGCTCTGCTTCCTTCTGATCGCCGAAGTGCATGCTGCTGATCGCGACCGTCGCTTCTCCGCGCATCTCCGGAGACGAGACCCGGCCTCCCGGTGCGGTGGCGAAACCCAATCCGAGATGCATATGGTCGGGAATCGTTCGGGCCAGGTCGCTGTATAGGGCGGCGACTTCTCGGGCGCGCTCGATCGGGAACACGACCGCCCCGCTCGTCACTTTGGGCCCGACGGGATGCAGGCGAAACTCGAACGCCGCGGCGATCCCGAAATTCGCGCCGGCGCCGCGCAGGCCCCAGAAGAGCTCGGGGTCGTCCTCCTCGCTGACGTGGCGGACGATGCCGTCCGCGGTCACCAGATCGACCGACAGCAGGTTGTCGATCGTGTACCCGTACTTGCGCTCGAGGCGGCCCATGCCGCCCCCGAGAGTGAGACCGCCGACGCCGGTATGTCCGACGACGCCGACCGGGCACGCCAGGCCGTACTCCTGCCCGGCGCGGTCCAGCTGCTCGAGAAGCGCGCCGCCCTCGACTCGCGCGCGCCGGGTCGTCGGGTCCACATGCACATCTCGCATTGCCGAGAGGTCAATGACCATGCCGCCGTCGCAGGTCGAGAAACCCGCCACGCTGTGGCCGCCGCCGCGGACCGCGATCACGAGATCGTGTTCGCGGGCGAAGCGCACCGCCGCGATGACGTCCTCGATCCGTGTGCAGCGCGCGACGATCGCGGGGTAGCGGTCGGCGACAGCATTCCACACGACGCGCGAGTCGTCGTATGCGGAGTCGCCCGGAGTGATCAGCCGGCCGCGAAAGTCCTTTCGGAGCTTCCCAAGCGAGGCCAGATCAATGGTCTGCGTTACTGACATGCTTCCCTCCCCGGCGAACGCGAATCCGATAGGAGTCTGGCAAAGAAGAGAGGCCTCCACAAAAAGCGGAGGCCTCCTTGGGTCATTGGCCGTCAGCTCCTGGTCCGCGGCAGCTGCACAGCCAGGATGGAGGAGAGAGGGCCGGCGACGATCTGTCCACCCGGCTCGCGGAACATGAAGCCGACGGAGGTGATGAGTTGACCGTCCCCGCGAGCGACGGCCTGCTGCCCGTCCATGAATTCGTACGCGTCAAGCGCAAAAGACTCCGGCTCGACCTCATGCCAGCGATCCGCGAGCAGGACATGCTTGATTTCATAGACCTGAATTCCCAGTGTCACCTCGGCACCTCCCGGTGTGCCCAACCTTATAAGAGAAAGAGGCCTCCACAAAAAGCGGAGGCCTCTTCGAGCTTCACGGTGATCGTGACGAGGAAGACGAACGAATTGTTCGTACCGCGCCGGGACCGTCGTTGGCCCGGCTGGGTGCTGAAATTAGGTCAAGCCCTCGACCGTTAGTACGACTCAGCTCCAGATCTTGCGATCCTTCCACCTGTCGCCTATCAAACACGTTCTCTACGTGCGGTCTTACCTGGTTACCCAGAGGGTGAGCTCATCTCGAGGTCGGCTTCCCACTTAGATGCTTTCAGCGGTTATCCGGAACGGACATAGCTACCGAGCGGTGCCCTTGGCAGGACAACTCGTACACCATCGGTCCGCTCACCCCGGTCCTCTCGTACTGGGGGCAACTCCTCTCAACTCACCTGCGCGCACACTGGATAGAGACCGAACTGTTTCACAACGTTCTGAACCCAGCTCGCGTACCGCTTTAATGGGCGAACAGCCCAACCCTTGGGAGGTACTGCCCCCCCAGGATGCGACGAGCCGACATCGCGCAATCTCCGCCGTTACCG
>JBOGTG010000008.1:0-15558 GCA_050692175.1 Candidatus Limnocylindria bacterium
CGTTCGCTCACTCCAACTCAGACCGTGGCGGCCGCGTCGCCGACGCCGAGCGCGACGACTGCTCCGGCCAGCCCGACTCGTTCGCCCGCCGCCGCGGCGAGCCCGCCAGCGGCAGCTGCCGACAGCGGGGCGAATTTCTTGCTCTACGCGATGCTGATCGCGATCGGCTTCCTCGTCCTGCTTTCGCTCTTCCTCTCGCGCGGCGGACGGCGCCGCTAGACCCTGCTGCGCAGCTCCGCGACGCAGGCGAAGAGCAGAGGACCGGTCTCGACGAGGATCCAGGGCGTCGCGACGAGCCGGTCGGGATAACCCGCCGAGCGCGCGGCCATCGTCAGGCGAGCACTCCTGCGAACCGCCGGACGAGCTCGATGTAGTCGTCGGAGAGGCGGCGCACCTCGCGGACCGCGTCAGCCAGCGTGGCCACCTCGATCCGCCCCGCTCGCTGCACCGGCAGGACGCCCGATTTGCCCGACTCGACCAGGTCGACGGCGGCGTTACCGAAACGCGTCGCCCTGAGCCGGTCAATCGCGGTCGGCGAGCCCCCGCGTTGGAGATGACCGAGCACCACCTGCCGCGCCTCGATGCCCGTGCGCTGCTCGATGTGCCGCGCCAGGACGGCGCCGATCGCTCGCTGATCGAGCCGCACGTGCCCAAAAGCGTCACGGTCCAGGGCCGTCTGCGCCTCTAGCCCTTCGATCTCGACGGCCTCGGACACGACGACGAGGATGTCGGGATCGCCGATCGCTCGACGGCGTTTCATCGTCCTGATGAGGTCGTCGCTGGTGACGGGAATCTCCGGAACGATGATCAGGTCGGCTCCGCCCGCGAGCCCGCCGAATGCCGCGACCCACCCAGTGTCTCGGCCCATCGCCTCGACAACAACGACGCGATGGTGGGCGCTCGCCGTGGTTCGGAGCCGATCCAGCGCATCGGCGACGACGGTGATCGCCGTGTCGAACCCGATGCAGAACTCCGTCTCCGAGAGATCGTTGTCGACCGTCTTGGGCACACCGACAACGCGCACGCCCTGTTCGTGCAACCACTCGGCGACACCAAGCGTGTCGTTTCCGCCGATCGCGACCAACGCGTCAAGCCGCGAGCGGCGGACGCTATCGATCACCGCGCGGCGCGACTTCTCATCCTTGCGCGGGTCGGTCCGCGAGGTGCCGAGCATCGTGCCGCCGTCTCCGAGGATCCCGGAAACGTCTCGCGCGACGAGCGGCCGCGGCTCGGCCTCGCCGAGGAGACCGGCCCAGCCGTCGGCGATGCCGAGCACTTCGTGACCGAGCGCGGTGGCTCGGAGGACGACCGCTCGGATCGCCGCGTTCAGCCCGGGAGCGTCGCCGCCGCCGGTGAGGACTCCGATGCGCAAGGCTAGAAGACTAGGACTTCGTGTCTTTCTTCTGCCGCTCGAGCGCCTTCTCCAGCTCGTCCGGGCTGATCGCGCGCATGATCGCGAGGACCTCGCCGAGCCGGCGCGGATGGCCGCGCGCTTCATAGAAACGCTGCCGGTCGAGCGCTTCGGCGAGCTGCTCGTGCGTGAGGATGCCCTCGTCGATGAGGTACTGACCGAGGGTCTGGACGGCCGGCGGCTCACCCAGGATGCCGCGGAGCGTGTTGATGAGGTCGATCGGGCCGAACGGCTTCACGAGATAGTGCGACGCTCCGGCGGCGAGCCCGGCTTTGCGGTCCGCGGAGCTGTCGCGTGCGGTCAGCATCACCACGGGGATCGCCTTCGTCGCCGGATCCTGCTTGAGAAGCTTGCACACGTCGAAACCGGTCGGCCCGTCCGCCTCGTCGAAGTTCACGTCGAGGAGCACCGCCCGAGGCGGGTCGCGATGCGCGAGGTCGACGGTCTGGTCGGGCGTCGCCGCCTCGGCGATGGTCCAGCCCTGCGTGGACAGAGTGATCCGGACCATGTCGCGTATGAACCGTTGGTCGTCCGCTATCAAAATGTCGGTCACCGCACCTCGCAGCGCTGCGAGCCTAGCGAAGGCGAACGCTGCTTTACAGCCCTCGAAGGCTCGACCTAAACTCGTTCGCAACAACTTCATACGCGTTGCCGGCCAGAGGTGCGGTCCCAAGCAGTAGTACCGCGGAGGAACGAGCTTCCGCCATATGCGGTGCGAACGGTGGGACCGCCGAAGTCAGGGATCCGTCTCGGGATCCCGGGCTGGTCCGCTTTCCGGAAGGAGACGGACTGTCGCGATGGGGGAAACTCCGCCGCGAAGCGCTGCCGTGTGACCAAGCTCTTCACGAGAGGCTCGGTGGCACGTCACGCACCGGGCTTTTCTCTTTGAAAGGCCCGGTGGCCTCATGCCGGCTCGCGTGTGGCGTGAGGAGGAACGGTGCCGGTCGAGCGATTCGCCATCATCGACTCCACGCTCCGCGAGGGGGAGCAGTTCTCGAACGCGCACTTCTCGACGGCGGACAAGATCGCCATCGCGAAGCTGCTCGACGCGTTCGGTGTCGAGTACATCGAGCTCACCTCGCCGGTCGCGTCTCCCCAGTCGTTCGAGGATTGCCGAACCATCGCGGCTCTGCCCCTGAAGGCGAAGGTCCTGACGCACGTGCGCTGCCACATGGACGACGCGCGCGTCGCTGTCGAGACGTGCGTCGACGGGATCGACATCCTCTTTGGGACGTCGTCGATCCTCCGAGAGTTCAGCCACGGCAAGAGCGTCGACGAGATCATCGAGGACGCCGGCGAGGTGATCGCCTTCATCCGCGACCACGGCAAGGAGGTCCGCTTCTCGAGCGAGGACAGCTTCCGCTCGACCGAGGGCGATCTCCTCAAGGTGTACACCGCGGTCGATCGGATGGGCGTGAACCGTGTGGGCGTCGCCGACACCGTCGGCATCGCGACGCCTCGCCAGTGCTACGCGCTCGCCGTGGAGCTACGCCACCACGTTAGGTGCGACATCGAGTTCCACGGCCACAACGACACGGGCTGCGCCATCGCGAACAGCTACGCGATCCTCGAGGGCGGAGCCACGCACATCGACACGAGCGTGCTCGGCATCGGGGAGCGCAACGGCATCACCCCGCTCGGCGGATTCGTGGCACGGATGTATGCGGACGATCCGGCCGCGATCCGCAAGAAATACGACCTACCCAAGCTCCGGGACCTCGATGAGCTCGTCGCGTCGCTCGTGGGGATCGAGATTCCCTACAACAACTTCGTGACCGGCAAATACGCCTTCCACCACAAGGCCGGGATGCACACGAAGGCCATCTACCTCAACCCCAACAGCTACGAGATCCTGGATCCAGCGGACTTCGGGCTCGCGCGGACCATGAACGTCGCGCACCGTCTCACCGGGAAACATGCGATCGACCACCGCGCGAAGGAGCTCGGCCTCGAGTTTGGCGAGGACGAGCTCCGGAAGATCACGCGCCGGATCAAGACCCTCGCCGACTCCGGCCCCCTCTCCATGGACCAGCTCGATTCGCTGCTTCGGGAGTGGGTGGTCGCATGACGACAACCGGGGGGCTTCGCCCCCCGAGAACCCCCCAGCTCACCCTCGCCGAGAAGATCCTCTCGCGCGTCGCGGGGCGCGACGCGAACGCCGGCGATCTCCTCATCGCGCCGGTGTCCCGGGTGATGGTGCATGACTCGGTCATCGACGCCGTCATCGCCGGGCTGCGCGATCTCGGACGAGAGCGCGTCTGGGATACGACGAAGGTCGCCGTGTTCATCGACCACGCTGCGCCCGCGCCGACGCCGGTCGTCGCAGATTCCCATCGGGTCCTCCGCGAGTGGGTGAAGGCGCAAGGGATCGCGACCTTCTACGACGCGGGCGAGGGCGTGTGCCACCAGATCATGGTGGAAGAGGGGTACTGCGAGCCCGGTACCGTGATCGTCGGCAGCGACTCGCACTCGAACTCCTACGGCGCCGTCGGGGCGTTCGGCGCGGGCATGGGCGCGACGGACATCGCGGTCGCGCTCGCTCTCGGCCGCACCTGGCTCCGCGTGCCGGAGTCGATCAAGGTCACGTTCACCGGCCGCCCGCGCAAAGGCGTGACGATGAAGGACGCGATCATGCGTGTCGTGCGCGAGATCGGAACCGACGGAGCTCGCTACGCGTGCGTCGAGTTCCACGGCGCGGGCTCCCTGCCGCAGGGCGATCGCATCACGCTTGCCGGGATGACGACGGAGATGGGTGCGAAGGCCGGCATCGTGGTCGCGACCCCAGAGGCGCCGGACTGGCTCTACCCGGATCATGGCGCCTCGTATGGGAACGAGGTAACCGTCGACCTATCGACGCTGGAGCCGCAGATCGCGGTGCCGCCGCGCGTCGACCAGGTCGTCGACGTGTCCGAGGCGGTCGGCCAGCCGGTCGACGTCGTCTTCCTCGGCTCTTGCACCAACGGCAGGCTCGTGGACATGCGGCAGGCGGTCGCAGTGCTGCGCGGGCGCCGCGTATCGCCGGAGGTGCGCCTCGAGGTTGTGCCGGCGTCGCGGCGGCAATTCGAGGACGCCATGGCCGACGGCACGCTGCTCGCGCTCTCCGCGGCAGGCGCGGTCATCGGCAGCTCCGGATGCGGACCGTGCCTCGGTCGCACGGGCGGGGTGCTGGCGGGGCAGGAGATCTGTCTTTCGACCGCGAACCGGAACTACCGGGGGCGGATGGGCTCGGCGGACGCGTCGATCTTCATCGGCTCGCCGTACGTGGCGGCGGTCGCCGCACTGACCGGGGTCATCGACGATCCGCGCCCGTATCTCGAGGCGAGCGAAGACGAGTTCGATGACCTCGTGGCGAAGCGGCGGACGGAGCGGGAGGGCCGGGGAGCCGCGTCGGTCCGGTCCGGCGATCGCTCGCGCGAGCTCATGATCGGCGCGGCCCGCAGCGGTGTCGCTATGGAGATAGACGATTGATGGCGAGAGCCTGGGTGTTCGGCGATGACCTCGACACGGACCAGATCGTCCCAGGCCGCTACGCGCCGTTCATGGTCGGCCAGGACAGGTTCCACACATACGCGTTCTGCGATGCGCGGCCCGGCTTTGCGAAAGAGGTGCGGCCCGGCGACGTGCTGGTCGGCGGTGAGAATTTCGGCTGCGGGAGCTCGCGCGAGTACGCGGTCGCAGCCCTCGCGAAGCACGGGGTCGGCGGGGTTGTCGCGAAGAGCTTCGCGCGGATCTTCTTCCGCAACTGTATCAACCTCGGCATCCCAGTACTTGAGGCGCCAGACGCCCTCGAAATCGTGCACGATGGCGACGCTGTGACGCTCGATCTGGGCGCCGGGCTGCTGCGCTCGCCGCGCGGCGAGGCGCGACTGCGCCCGCTCGCGCCGTTCGCGCAGGAGATCCTCGCCGCCGGCGGGGTGGTGGCGTATTTGCGCGAGCACGGAGACTTTCCATCGCTCGCCTGACGCAAACGATCGAAATCGTCGAGCTCGACCCTCAGCGCGCCGTCGTCATCAGACGAACCGTCCCGCAGAGCGGGCTCGGCGGCTTCTTCATGGAGGTGTATCCCAAGCTCCGCGGCGCCATTCGCGCGCAGGGGAGCTCGATGGCCGGACCGCCGTTCGCGCGCTACTACAACGCCGATCCAGCGGCGTTCGACACGGAGGCTGGGATCCCGTTCACCGGGTCTTTCATGCTCACCGGTGACGAGATACGCATCGTCCGCCTCCCGGGCGGGCGTGCCGTGCGCGCCGTTCACGTCGGTCCGTACAACACCCTGCCCGAGGAGTACCGGCGCCTCGAGGCGTGGATGGCGACCAAGAAGCTGCATCCGGCGCAGGGACCGTGGGAGTCGTACGTCGACGATCCTGCGACGACGCCGCAGCACGATCTTCGAACCGAGGTCATCTGGCCGCTTCGGATTTAAGGGAGCTCGATAGCGACCGGGAGCGCGTGACGGGCCCAACTCGATAACCGCTTCCCTTCGCGCCAACCCTGGTACTTGCCGTCGAGGAGCTGACGGGCGAGCTCGTCCTCTTTCGTCCCTGCCCGGACGATGCGCGCCTTCGCCTTGGTCGACTGCGTCCCTATCCGGAGACGAACATCACGCGCTTTCTTCAGATTGCGCACCCAGTCGGCGCGGTCGCCCCCGCCTGAGAGTATGTAGATGCAGCCGTCATGAAGCGCGAACCAGATCTCGATCGTGTGCTCTTTGCCGGTCCGGCGGCCCGCCGTTGTCAGGTACGCGAAGTCCTCGTCGGCAAGACGTTCGAACACTTTCCTTTGAGGAAACGCGCCAAGTTGGCGTGAGATTCCCCCGCGCGCCACACTACGCGCCGTGAGCGTGCGAACTCCGCTGTGCGACCTGCTCGGAATCGACGTTCCCATCCTGAACGTCGGCTTCGCGGCGTCGGCGGTGCCCGAGCTGGCCGCCGCGGTCTCGAACGCGGGTGGACTCGGCGTCCTCGGCCTCGGCTTTCCGGTCGAGGAGATCAAGAGGCGCGTCGGCCGAACTCGCGAGCTCACGAGCCGCCCTTTCGGCGGGAATCTCATCATCGCGGCCTTCGCAAGTCCCCATGTGGGCAACGACGTTCGTGAACTCCGCCGGGGACAGATCGCGGCCGCCCTGGCCGAACGGGTTCCGGTCCTCGTGCTCTTCTGGGGTGATCCGGCTCCCTTCGTCGAGCCGGCGCACAGAGCGGGCGTGAAGGTCCTCATCCAGGTCGGCAGTGTGGACGAGGCCGCGGCCGTGGCGGCCGCCGGCGTTGACGCCGTCATCATGCAGGGCAGCGAAGCCGGAGGCCACGTTAAGGCCACTCGTTCACTTTGGGAGACCCTCCCCGCCGCCGTTGAGGCAGCGAAACCAACGCCGGTCATCGCATCCGGCGGCATCGGCGACGGTCGCGGGATCGCGCGCGCCCTGGGTATGGGTGCACAAGGGGTCTCGCTCGGGACTCGTTTCGTCGCGAGCGAAGAGGCGTGGGTACACGACTACTACAAGCGGCGGGTTGTGGCGGCCTCCGCGGACGACACGTTCTACTCGCCCGATCTCTACGACATCGGCTGGAAGGACGCGCCACACCGCACCATCAAGAACAAGACGTACGCGCGTTGGGACGCGGCGGGCCGTCCAGCCTCGGGCGAGCGACCCGGCGAGGGGGAGATCATCGGTACGCAGCGGTTCCCGTGGGCCGATGTCCCTTGGCAGCGCTACGCGGTGGGCATGCCAGTGCCGACGTTCGATGGTGATCCTGAGGATGCGCCGATGTGGGCGGGGCTTTCGATTGATCGCGTCAACGACGTGCGACCGGCGGGCCAGATCGTGCGCGACCTCGTTCGTGAGACCGAGGAGGCGCTAGCGCGCTGAAGGGCACCGAGATCAGGCGAGACTCTCGCGCATCCACTCCGCGATCGTCTCGGTCATCTTCGCGCGCGGGCCGGCGGGCGCGAAGTCGTGGTCGCCGCCTTCGATCGTGACGATCCTGTTCGGGACCCGCGCCTGCGAAAGCACGGCCGCGTAACGCTCCGCGTTGTCGAACGGCACCTGGCTATCGCGGGTGCCCCACACGAGCAGGACGCGCGCGCGGGTGCGCGATACCTCGGCGACCGGTTTCCACTTTTGGTCCTCGCCGAGTTGCGCCGGCGCGGCCGCGAGAACGGCGGCGCGGATCCGCGAGTCCCGTCCGGCGACGAGGGCGGCCACCGTGCCGCCGAAGGAGAAGCCCACCACGCCGAGACGCTCGGGGACGTCGGGATGCGCCTTCAGCACGCGGATCGCGCCCGCTGCGTCCGCGAGACCGCTCGCGAGGGTCATTCGCGGCGGCTCGTGATTCCGGTACGCGAAGCGCAGCGCGGCGACTCCCGCGCTCGCGAGAGCCTCGCACGTCGCGACGATGTGCGGCTGATCGGGATCGCCGCCGAACCCATGCAGGACCGCGGCACCGCCGACCGCGCTCGTCTCAGGAAGATGCAGGATACCGTCGAGCTCGGCGTCCTCAACGCGGATCCCGACGCGCTGCACCGGCACTAAAGCGCCTTGCGGACGACCGCGACGCTCACTCCTCGGTGGCCGCGGGTGCCTTCGCTGGAATCTCGGGCACGGCGAGGAGATCGAAGACCTTCTGCCGATCCTCGATCGGTGTCCGCGAGCTGATGAGCTCGAGCACCTTCTTGCGGCCCTTCATCTTCCCGACGAGGATCGCGCCCACCAGCTTGTCACTCAGGAAAAAGAGTCGCTTGTAGTTGCGAGGCTCGTACTCGACCTCGACGACCGCCTCCGCTTCGGGCTCCTCCTCGGTCGTGACGCCCATCACTGAGATGTTCGAGTTGAACATCCCGGACGCGTACGTCGGCACCTCGACGTACGGCTCCTTCGCGCCGAGCATGTTCTTCGCGACGTGGCGGCCGTGGTTCAGCGAGTTGTCCCATGTGCCCATCCGGTGGTGCCGCTGCGAAACGACGTCGTAGAACTCGGCGACGTCCCCTGCGGCCCAGACGTCAGGCATGTTCGTCTCCAGGAACTCGTTCGTTTTGACCCCGACGTTCGTCTCGAGTCCAGTGTCCTTGAAGATATCGATGTTCATCGTGAGACCGAGGCCGACGCCGACCATGTCGGCATTCGCGGTGAACCCCTTCGTGCCGGTGACCTTCAGCTGGCCGTTCGACCGCTCGAGCTTGTCGATCGCCTCGTCGTAGTGGAGATGCACGCCGGCGTCCTGCGCGAGGAGCGTGATGACTTTGCCGCCCTCCTCATCGAGCGCGCGCCGGAGAAACCACGGCCCGCGCATCAGCCAGTGCGTCTCGAGCCCGCGATGGGCGAACGCTTCGGTCAGCTCGTATCCGATGAAAGACCCGCCGAGCACGACCGCGACTTTGGACTCGGGGATTCGCGCGACCATGCCCTTCGCGTCGTCGAAGTACTGGAAGTTGAAGAGGTACGGCGCCCCTTCGGCCCCCGGGGCGCCAAGGGGATTCGGCCGGCCGCCCGTAGCGATGAGGAGGCGCTCATAGGGGACCTCGCCGCCCGGCTCCATGTGGATGGTCTTCTCGTCGAAGCTGACCTGGTCGACCTTGGTCTCGAGGCGCAGGTCGATCCGGTTCTTCGCGTGCCACTCCATGTCCCGCACGTAGACGCGCTGCTCGAGCAGCACGCCGCGCAGGTACCGCGGAAGCGACACGCGGTTGTAAAGGGTGTACGGCTCGTCGTCGATCATCACGATCTCGGCTGCCGCGTCGAGCTTACGCAGCTGCTCGGCCGCATACGTCCCGGCCGCGCCGTTGCCGATGATGACGAAGCGAGTGGGATTGGTGCTCAGGTCCGTCTCCTCGTTCTGTGGTCGGTTTAGTCTCGCCGAATGACGCGCGCCGTGTCTTCCCCGCTCGCCCGCGTCCGCAAGATCTGCCTATCGCTTCCTGAAACGACGGACCGGAAAAGCCACGGCGCGCCGAGCTTCTTCATCCGCGACCGAGTCTGCTTCGTCAACTACATGGATCACCACCACGACGATGGTCGCCTTGCGCTCTGGTGTGCCTGCCCTCCGGGGATGCGCGACGGCCTCGTGAGGGCGCAGCCCGAGCACTACTTCGTGCCGCCATATGGGCCTCGCGGGTGGATCGGCGTGCGTTTGGACCGGGGGCTGGACTGGGATGAGGTCGAGCGCGTGATTCGCGACGCCTATCTCACGGTGGCGCCGACGAACCTCGTCGCGACGCTCGAGGGCCCGTAAACACTCCGTAGACTTGAGCGTGCCACCGTAGACCAACCGGTAGAGTCAATCGCCTTAAGAGCGACGCAGTGCGGGTTCGAATCCCGCCGGTGGCACAAGGCGACGCTAGGCCCCGGGTCCCGCCACGTTCACCACGAGCTCGCCGCTACCTGAGCGGACGACGACGATCTCAGACTCCTCTAAACCGTCGTTTCCCTCGCGGTGGATTTCCCCGGGGGGCAGGTAGATGCAGTCCCCCTCACGCGCGTGGAATTTCGTCTTTCCCCCGGGTCCGCACTCGAGCTGGACCTGACCCGTGATGACGTAGATCACTGATTCGTACGCACCGTGGTGATGCCAGCTCGAGTAACGGCCGGCTTCGGTCCGCGCCAACCCCGCCCACAACCCCTCGGTGTGGACGGCCTCCTCGCGAATCATTCCCGCGGTCTGTCCGGTCTGCTGGTGGCGATCGGAAGGCCGGATCAACCTGGGCTGCTTCTTCTCCATCTCGGTCCGGTACTCCTCCTCGTCCTCCCAGCGCTCGTGCTGGACGTGCAATTGCGCGCCGCGCCGCATGATCCAGGTCCGGACCCGTTCGCGCGACGCGAGATCAGAGGGTAGCGGCATCTGGTGACGATGGCGGTTGGCACACTCGAGGGTCACCAAACCATCGCTTTCACCCACCGGCATCATCGGCAAGCCGCAGCGCTCACATTCCCGCGTACCGTCGGAGAGAAGGCCGCTCAAGCCCCGGCCGATCTACTTGAGACGGATGCACTCTGCTGTTTCGTCGCATACACTGATCGTGCTTCATACCGCCGCGCCTTTCGGGCGCGGCGCCTTTTCGCCCCGGGACAAAGGTCCGCGGCAAGCCCATGGAAAGGAAGAACTGTCAGAGAATGCGACCGTACGAGCTCATGTACCTCTGCCCTCCCACCATCGACGAAGAGCGCATCGGCGCGGTGAGCGAGCGCATCCAGCAGACCATCGCCAATCTCGGCGGCAAGGTCGAGAAGGTCATTCCGATCGCAAAGCGCCGGCTCGCCTACGAGGTCGCCCACCACCGTGACGGCCAGTACGGCGTTGTCGAATTCTCGCTGCCCGCGACGCAGGCGCGCGAGCTCGAGCGCACCATACGACTCACGGAGGACATCCTCCGCCACCTCGTTGTGAGAAGGGACGAGTGACATCGTGGCTTCAGTAAGCAAGATCATCATCATCGGCAACGTCGGACGCGACCCGGAGCTTCGAATGACCCCAAATGGTCGCCCGGTGTGCGAGTTCAGCGTGGCCGTCAACCGCGTCACGGGCAAGGCCGAGTCCCGTGAGGAACAGACCGACTGGTACCGCGTCAGCTGCTGGGCGACCCTCGCGGAGCGCGCGCAGCAGTACATCCAGAAGGGTCGCCTCGTGTACATCGAGGGACGCTTCACCCCGCGTACGTACACCGACCGTGAGGGCAAGGAGCGGCTCAGCCTCGACATCAGCGCGAACGACTTCCAGCTGCTCGACGCACGGCGTGACCGCGAGGGTGCGATGGCCGGCGACAACGCCGCGCCCGCGCGCGGACCTGAGGGCGAGAAGAGCTTCGATCCCGACGAGATCCCTTTCTAGGAGCGAACGATGACCCAAGAGACGTCTTCCGACAGCGGCCCTCGCTCCGGACCCCCGCGCGGGCCGCGGCGTGAGGGGCCGTCGGGTGGCAGCAGCGGCGGCGGATCAGGCGGCCGCTACGGCGGCCCTCCGGGTCTCCGTCGACCCCGTCGCAAGGTCTGCACGTTTTGCGTCGATAAGGTCCAGAAAATCGACTACAAGGACGTCGGTCGGATCCGTCGGTACATCAGCGACCGCGGCAAGATCGATCCTCGGCGCAAGAGCGGCTCGTGCGCGAAACACCAGCGCATGCTGACCACCGCGCTCAAGAGGGCCCGGCTCATGGCGATGCTGCCGTACACGGCCGACCACGTGCGTGGGCTCATGTCGCCGCAGGCACGCGCGATGGCAGGCGGTCCGCCGCCGCCCAAGCCCGAGCGTCCTCCGTATCGTCCATCTGGTGAGTTCCGTCCGGCGGGCGCCCCATTCCCGCGCCGCGACGCTCCGCCTACGGCACCACCGGCGACGCCGGCGCCAGCGCCAAGCGAGCCCGCGAGCAGCTAGAAGCGCGGGGCCGTCAGGCCGTTCGCCAGCAGGTACGGGATCACGAATACGGCGATGGCCATGATCACGATCACGATGATCGCGATGAACGTGCGGCCGCCTTGACGCTGCCACGCGTGCCCGCTCGCCACACCCGCGACGACGCCGCCGGCCACGATCGTCCCGAAGCCCGGGACGAAGGCGGCGATGGCCAGGCTCACGACATAAAGCAACCAGATGAGAATCCGGCTCTGTCCGATCCGCGACCTGAGCACCCAGTAGATCGGCGCGGCGACGACCGCCACGAAGCCCACGAACAGACTGCCCTGAAACAGACCCCCGAGGAAGTCATTGACCGTGAGCTCGGCGGTGTTCTGCGGGAAGAAGTACGCATCGGCCGGTCCGATCAGGCTGACGCCTAGGAAAAGCGCGAGCGTGTAGGCCGCGATCGGCACGATGCTGCGCCCCGCGTACGCGTTCGCGATCCAGGACCAGCCCCAGAAGATCGCGAGCGGAACGAAGATCACGGGGGCCGCGATCGCGCCGTTCCCGCGCAGGCTGATGCCAAGGGGCTCGCTCGATGGTCCGTAATGCTCGAGCGCGACGGTGGCCGCGGCGATCAGAACCCCCCAGATGAGTCCCGCAAGAAAGCCCATGCGCGGCATCCTAAGGAAACTCGGAAGGCCGGTGAGCCCACCTGGTCACCGGCCTTCGGCTGAGTTGGATGGTGTCTCCCTGTCGGGCTACCGCGGCTTGCAGTTTCCGTAGCTGCAGAACGTGGCGTCGGTGTCCCAGACGGTCGTCTCCGGGTAGAGCTGTTCGTTCAGGAAGAGAAGCCGTGCGTTGGTTCCGGTCTCCGACCAGGCGATGCGGTTGTCGCGGATCGCCGCGACCCCGGCCGTGTTGTCGGCACGTTCGGCCGCGAGCGTGCCGCCCGAGGCACCGAAGACGATGTACGCACCGAGACCAATCCCGAGAGCGAGCTTCTTCATGTCTGACCCTCCTTAGTGGTGAGGCCAACCTAGGAGTGGTCCAGACACGGAACGACCGTCCGCTTTATGCGGCGGCCGTCGTCTTCTATCCGGTCCGGGTGTATCGCGGGCTACGCGGGCACGCCCTCAGCGAATCGGCGGGGCCGTGATGGCGGGAGAAACCGGCTCTCCGATGCGGCTGTACTTGAGGTCGAAGGAGATCTCGAAGGTGCTCTTGCCGGAGGTCGGCGACGCGCCTGGAATCCCAAGGTCGCCCTCCATCTCGACCGAGAGCGTTACGAGCTGCCGTACGATCTGACTGTCGTCGGTGCGGATCCAAACCTCGCCTCTGCCGATCGCCCCTGCCACACTGAGGGACGGCTGGGTGCCCGGTTGCGAGCCCGTTATCTTCTCCACGAGCTTGCTCTGATCGATCGTGTACGAGAGATGCCGCGTCTTGCGGCCGTCGACCTCTAGACGGTCCACCTCGGTGACTGTGGCGACAGCCGAGAGATCAGCCTGCCCGAGCGGGTCGAGGATCGCGCCCGCGGAGTCGTTCTCGGCCGTTTCAGTCCAGTCGTTGCCGGCGAGGCCTCTGCTGAACGTCCGCCCGTCGATCGTGATCGTGTCCACCGAGAGCGACTGCCCGAGCAGAGACATCTGTGTCTTGAGCCGGGATTTGTCTGGCATCTCGGCGTCGCCGGTCATCGTGAAGTCGAAGGAGATGCTGAGGCCGCTGCTGATGGCAAAGCGGCCGGTTCCGTCGATGTGAGCGGTCTTCGCGTTTTTGAGGTTCGTGCTCGCCTTCTGCAGGAGCTCGTTCGGCGATGGGGCGAGCGAGGCGGCCGGGCCGCACGCGATCGCGAGCACCGCCAAACCAGCGAGGAGTCGGAGCAGCAAGTTCCGACGATAGCCGCAGGCTCACTGCGCGGGCTCGTCCAAGCGGCCTCAGCTTCGTCTCAGGCGAGTCGCGAGGACGCCGGGCATTGGCCGGCCCGCGCGATTAACCGACGCCGCGAGTCGTCGTGCCGACCTTGTGGCCGGCCTTCTTCGATCGTCCACTTGAGAGGTGGACTACGCGTCTTCTGCTCGTGCAGCTCGCCGGCTACCTCTTCAGCTCGGTCGCTAGCTCCTTGAAGATCTTGAGGTCGACCGCCTTGACCAGGTCGTCCGCCTTGGAAGTCAGCAAGCCCACGTCCGTGAGCAAGGGAGTGTAGAAGCGGATGGCCTTCTCCAGGTCGTAGTTGCGCCAGTCGAGTGGCACCATGTTCGCCGCCTCGCGCACGTTCGCGAGCGCCGGAGCTCCTCCGAAGAGTCCCTTGTCCGTCGCGAGCTTCGCCGCGTCGCTGCGATCGGCGGGGAGTGCATCCGCTGTGCGGTAGATCGCGCGCATCGCCCGCTTCGCGGCCATCGGGTTCGCTCGATACCAAGTCTCGTTAACGACGATGAAGCAGCAGTTGGTGCTCTTCCACGGCTCGTCCATGACTTGCGAGTAAATGCGCGTTCCCTTGTTCGCGGGGTTCGCCTTGAGCGCAATGGCGCCGGTCGTCGCTACGAATATCGCGTCGCTTTTGCCGTCGAGGTAAAGCTTCAGCAGGTCGGCGTCGGACTGGACGACGAAGTTCACGTCCTTCGGGTCGACTCCAGCATGCTTGAGCACGATCGCCATATAGCTGTATGCAAGGTTGGTAAGAGTCTTGGCGTTTACGGTGATGCTGCGTCCCTTGAGGTCCTTCACCGCTGAGATGCCCGGCTGCGCCCAGATCTCGACGCAGCCAGGGTGAAGGCCGCCCAGGCTGACAACATTCGCAACGGGGGCGATGCTGAAGAACGCTTGCGGGAAGGCGTTTCCCATATCAGCTTTGCCCGTGGCGATCGTCGGAATTGTTGCCGCGTCGCTGATCCCCACGTCGGTGAAGCCTTCCTCACGGAGGAAGCGTTCGGCCCCAAAGATCGCGCTGTCGCATGGAGCGGCCGTAAGCCGGATCGATGTCGTTTCTGGTGCCGACAGCGTGGGGGCCGTCGTGCCAGCGGCCGTTGGCGCCGTTGTCGCAGCGGGCGTGCTCGCCGGGGTGCACGCGGCCAGGAATGGTCCGGCGGTGATCGCGGCCGCGGTGGCGAAGCCGCGGCGCAGCACGGTTCGTCTAGTGACCATCACAGTCCCCCCCAATACTCGATCGCGGCCATAGCTGGTCGTGCCGAGTGTGACGGGCAGACACTAGGCGCGACCAAAAATGGCGACGGCGGGAGAAAAGCCGGAACGTCTACGCGAGGTCAACAAAGGAGGCCGGCCTCCTGTGGTCGGCCTCCTTCGATTTCTGCGAGGTGGACTAAGCGGTCTTCTGCTCGTGCAGCGCTCTCTTGTCGATCTTGAGGATCGTCTGGTCCTTCGCGGCGATCGTGAACGGAATCACCCCGGGGATGAGCCACTCGGTCCACATCTTGTCGACCTGGGCCTGGAAGTGCTCCACGTCCTCCTCGAGGAAGTGCGCGAAGCGGCCCTGGCGCTTCAGGTACTCGTAGACCGGCTTGCGCTTCTTGCGGCCCTCCGCGATCTGACGGGTGGGGCCGGTGAGATTGCACACGCCGTCGATGACCTCGTAGAGCGGCCAGATCCCGCACTCGACGGCGAGGTGACCGAGCTCCTGCGAGTACTGCGGGTGGTAGTCCCAACCCTTCGGGCACGGGTCGAGCGTGTGGACAAACGTGGGCCCGCCGAGCTCCAGCGCCTTGCGGATCTTGTTCATGAGATCCACCGCGTACGCGGCGCACCCCGCCGCGATGTAGCGCGACTCAGGGTGCCCCGCGGCGAGCATGCCCGGGACGTTCTTCTTCCAGC
>JBOGTG010000009.1:0-12417 GCA_050692175.1 Candidatus Limnocylindria bacterium
GTCTGGGACCTCTTCGCGAAGCGCGCGAACAAGCCGCTCTCGGCGCTCCTCGGCGGGACACGCGACCGGATCCTCTGCGGCGTAGCAATCGGCATCCAGCCGTCCATCGAAGCGCTGATGGACACGATCCGCCGCGAGCTCGAGGGTGGCTACCAACGCGTGAAGCTGAAGATCAAGCCGGGGCTCGAGGTCGAGATCGCTGAAGCGACGCGGAAGACCTTCCCGGACCTCGCCTTCATGCTCGACGCGAACTCGGCGTACACGCTCAAGGACGTCGGGCTCTTCAAGCGGATCGACCCGACGAAGCCGACGATGATCGAGCAGCCGCTCGCGCACGACGACCTCGTGGATCACGCCGCGTTACAGCGTCAGATCACGACCCCGGTCTGCCTCGACGAATCGATCCACACGAGCGAGGACGCGCGCAAGGCGATCGAAATCGGCGCGACCCGAGTCATCAATATCAAAGCGGGGCGGGTCGGCGGGCTCGCGTCGGCGAAGCGCGTGCACGATGTCTGCGCGGCGCGCAATGTCCCGGTGTGGTGCGGCGGGATGCTCGAGATGGGCATCGGCCGCGCGCACAACGTCCACGTCGCATCGCTCCCAAACTTCCGCGTGCCGGGAGACGTTTCGGCCTCAGCGCGCTACTTCGAGACCGAGATCATCGGCGAACCATTCACGGTCGAGAGGGACGGCACCATGCGCGTGCCAACAAAGCCCGGCATCG
Source organism: Candidatus Limnocylindria bacterium (assembly GCA_050692175.1). GTDB lineage: Bacteria > Chloroflexota > Limnocylindria > P2-11E > P2-11E > 3-1-20CM-2-70-9. The sequence goes on from JBOGTG010000009.1 coordinate 728, forward strand.
GCGTGACTGTTCTGGAGGATGTGATCCGGAAGCTTGCCCTCGACCGCAGGGAATTCCGGCCAGGTTAGCGCGCGGCCTGCGTCTCCACCGGGGGCCGGGGGGCGGAACCCCCCGAGGGCTCTTCGGGCCAGACGACGACTTCGTCGATGACCGTGCCGAAAGCATCCACCAGTCGAACGTAGTCGCTCTTCTTCCAGATGAGGCGGGCGGCCCCGATCGGCCCTGCCGCGTACACGTGCTTGCGGCCCGGTGCCATGTCGTCGCCGAGCGGATGCGTCGCCGCGCGGGCGCGAGAACCAGAGTGGATGCGATAGATCTCACCGGCGCGGACGAACGCTGGCGAGCCCCAGGTGTAGATCCACTCCCACTCCACCGGCTTGGCGACCTCAGGCTTCCAGAGACCGCGCAGGTGCTGGAGGCGCCAGTTCGCGAAGTCGCTCGAGAGGTCGGCGATGATCTCCACCCACTCGACGTTCGCGTCCTCGATCGGTGTGCCGGCGGGCGCCGGACGGATCATGAGGATGTGCCCCTTGTTCGCCTCCACGGGGCGGAAGTCGGCCATGTGTGCAGAATAGCCGCCGCATGACCGGACACGTCCGCGCACTCTTGGCAGAGGCCGCGGGTACCTTCCTCTTCATCTTCGTCGGCGCTGGCGCGATCCTCGCGACCGGCAACCAGAACCTGGTCGCCATCGCCCTCGCGCACGGCCTCGGGCTTTCCGTGGCGGTGTCGTCATTCGGAGGACTTTCGGGCGGCCACTTCAACCCTGCCGTCAGCTTCGCGCTGGCGGTCGCGGGCAAACATCCGTGGCCGCGCGTGCCGACGTACTGGGTCGCGCAGGCCGTGGGCGCGCTGATCGCAGGTTTCGCCCTTCGCTACGCGTTCGAGTTCGACCCGAGCTCGCTCGCGCGAACGCACATCGGAACGCCCGCACTTGGCGGCGGGGTCACGGTGACGGCGGCGATCGTCGTCGAGGCGATCCTCACGATCTTCCTGCTCTGGGCCGTTTTCGGCACCGCGGTCTCGCCTCTTGCGCCGCGGATCGCCGGCTTCGGGATCGGGCTCATGGTCGCGGCCGACATCCTCGCTGGCGGCGCGATCACCGGCGCTGCGATGAACCCGGCACGGTGGCTCGGCACCGCGGTCCCGGCCGGCTTCTACGAGAACTGGTTCGTGTACTTCATCGGCCCGCTGGCCGGAGCCACCATCGCGGCGCTGTCGTACCGGTTCGTGTTTGCGCCGCCTCCCGACCTCGCGCCCTCGAGACCGGTAGCGCCCGAGCCGTAGCGTCTGCGATGACGCGCGACGAGATCGATCGGATCCTCGAGCGTCACTTCGCGGCGCTCCAGAAGCGCGATATCGACGGCATCGTGGCGACATACACGGAAGATGCCGAGCACGATGCGGTCGGTCGCGATCCCAATCCCATCCGCGGAAAAGCCGCGCTCGGCTCCTTCTATCGGGAGTCTCTCGCGGACCTTGCGAATACGAAGGTCATCCCGGTCCGCCGGCTCTACGGCGAGGGATTTGCGATCGACGAATCGATCGTCGACGGCTACGCGCAGGGTCGGCCGTTCGACCTGGAGGGTTACAGCCGCCCGGTACGGTTTCGCATTCTTCGCATCTTCGAGTTCCATGACGGCCTGATCGCGCGCGAGAGCGCATGGTTCGACATCGTCGCTGTCCAGCGGCAACTCTCGACGCCACGGCACTAACGCTCGGGCGCGGCCCCCCGACGGGATCGATCAGCCAGGCGAGGACAGCCGCGCTCTCACTTGGCCTCTTTGGGGGCTGGCCGTCCCCTCAAGTCGAAGCGCGCAACCTGCGGGTCGTGATCCGAGGCCTGATCCGCGAACTCCGAGTTCACGTGCACGGGGTCGTAGTCAATCGGGAAGGTGAGCAGGTTGTTGCTGACCAGGATCTGGTCGAGAACCTGGGAGTTGCCCTCGAACACGTACGAATAGCGCTCCGCCTGCGGGAGCGTGTCCATCAGGCTCGTCAGCACGCCGCCTTCCAGGATCGCCACTGTCTGTGAGAAGTCGAAGTCGTTGATGTCGCCGAGCACGATCACGTTCGCGTGGGCATCGACCGCCAGGATCTCGTCGACGAAGTCGTTGACCGCCTGAGCCTGGGCGTGCCGCGCCACCTCGCTCGAGCGGGCGGGCGGCTGGAACCGGCCGAAGAGCGGCTGATCCCCGAACTTCGAGCTCAGGTGGTTCGCGATCACGAAGAGCTTCTTACCGTGCGCGCGGAACTCCGCCGCCAGCGGCTTTCGCGTGTCGTTGAACGCAGGATCGGTCGCGGCGACGCGACCCGGGCTGGCGCTGAGCCGCGGGCCGGAAGGGTGGGCGACGACGGTCACGGTTGTGGTGGAGTCTCCGCCGGGCCGATCGATGAATTCGAGGCCGCGGTCGGTCCGGAAGAGGAAGCCCACACGGATGTTGCCGCCGGGCTCGCCGCCATCCTGATCGTCGACCGGATCGATTTGCCGGAACTCGTAGGTCGGACCGCCGGCTGCCTGGATGGCCGCGATCAGAAGGCCCCAGGTAACCCCCGCGTCGGTGACGGCGGTGTTCGCAGCGCCGTCGTTGTCCTGGATCTCCTCGATGGCGAGGAGGTCAGGTGAGCGGAGGTTGTTCACGATGAGGGCCGCGTGTCGCGCGAAGGAACCATCGCCCGGGTCGAGATTCTGGACGTTGTACGTCCCGACGACGATTTCGTGATCGAGAGGAGCCCGCGTCACCTCGCGCTGCAGGCCGCGGTCGACGCGGGTCAGCGCGGTGGTGACGTTGAGCTTGAAGTTACCGAAGCTGTAGTCCATCACGCCGACGACGCTCGTCGTGAAGCCATCTCCCAGGTTAACCAGAGGTGTCGAGAGGAATGTGTCGTCGAGCATGACCCGCTCGGGGTTGAAGTCATTGGGCCGGATGACGACCCCGCCGCGGACGGTGTCGACGCTCGCGTGCGCCGAGCCATCGCCAACGATCGGGATCTCGCCGAATCGGTTCGTGGGGCCGACAGCGACCGCGTCGTTGATCTGCACGAGCATCCCCTCGAGGCTTTCGTAGAAGTCGACCCCGTCCGAGGCGGGATCGAACGTGCCACTCGTTTCGACGCTGCCGGTCGCGTCGTCCTCGATCACGGTCGACGGCGGGATCCGTCCGCCCGACCCGACGACGGTGGCCGGCGGCAGCGGGTTGCCCGTCGAGAGGACCCGCAGGCTGAAGCCGGGACTGGTGATCTCCGTCGTCGTGAGGTTGTTGAGCCCGCCGGACCCGCCCGGCCTGAACTCGAGAACGGCGCCGGCGACCCGCACGTGGTCACCGACGTTGACGAGCGCGCCCACGCCTGGACGGAAGACGAGGATGCCTTCGGCCGTGGCCTCATCGGAGTCCGGGGTCGGGTCCTGCATATAGAAGCTGCTCGACCGCTCAACCGTCACGATCCCTTCGACGCCCGAGACGATCCGACCGCCCAGCGGCGATAGGTGCGCGGCGCCCTGGATCTCGTGGATCCGCTTCACCGGACCGATCGTGGTGAAGCTGAAGACGTGGTTGGCGGCCATGGAGTCGGGCGGGTCGTCGGTGTCGAGGTCGGTGACCTTCGTCCGGTCGACAGTGACCGTGCAGCTCTCGCCCTCCGCGAAGTCGGCGTCCGGATTGAGGGTGAAGGACTGCGGCCCACCACTCTGGGTCGCGGTGTGGACGCCGCTGGAGGCGCAACTGATCCCGTACCAGCCGGTGGCGGCGGCGATTGGCTCCGCGAATGTGATGACGACGTTCGCGTCCGTCGCGACGCCGCTGGCGCCGCCCGAAGGCGACGTGGACGCGACCGTGGGCGCGGAGTCGCCGCCGGTGGTGATGCTGTGGGAGCCGAGGCCGTCGAAGATGTCCTGCGCGAAGCCGTCCCACTCGGTCGCGGGATCGAAGATGTCTGGGGCGTTCGTGTCGCCCGCAGCAACGCTCGACTTGCGCCTAAGCGTGTTGTCCATGGTGCTGCTCAGCCCGCTACCCCACTCCGTGCCGGGGTCGAACCCGGCCTGGCCGATCGAGTCGACGATCGTCGTGCCCTTGCGGAGAACGACGGCATCGTCGCCGTTGAACCAGCCGGCGCCGTTGGTCTGGTCGGCCTGGGCGAGGATGGCGGTGTTGGCCGAGCTCTGGGCAAGGACGAACACGTCGCCGGCGGCGACCGTCCCGGTGAGGTTGATCGTCAGCGTGGAGACAGGGTTGCCGTTGAAGAACATCTGCACGTTGTAACCACCGGTCGTGAGGTTCACGGCGGTCGTCGTGCCGTTGTAGATCTCAAGTGCCTTGTTGTTGCTAGAGCCCTCGATGTACTCGGAGAAGAAGAGCTCCGTCGGCGCGGCGACCGCGGATCCAGCGAACGGGACCAGCGAAACAAGCATCGATGCGACCAGAAGTGGCGCGAACGCACGACGGAACATCCCCAACCCCCTCGAATTCGCCCGTGGCGGGCGCCGCGAGGCACAGTAAACGATGTGACGAGCATCTGGCTCGACGAAATCGCGTCCGATCAATATCCGAGCCTCGACCAGGACACCTCGGCCGACGTTGCGATCGTCGGCGCGGGCATCGCGGGCATCGCGACCGCCTATCACCTCACGCAGGAGGGCGTGAAGCCGGTCGTGCTCGAGGCTCGCACGGTCGCCGAAGCGGCGAGTGGGCGGAACGCGGGTTTCCTGCTCGCCGGCGTCGCCGATAACTTCATCGTCGCGACCCGCCGTTACGGCGATGACCGCGCAATGCGCATTTGGCGATTCACGAAACACAACCAGCAGCTCGTGCGCGAGATCGTGGCGCGGGAACGCATCGCCTGCGACCTCGCCTGGAACGGCTCGGCACAGATCGCCGGCGACGACAAGGAATGGGCCGAGGTCCGCGAGAGCGCCGACCGGCTAAAGAAGGAAGACGTGCGAGTCCGCCTGGCACCGGCGGAGCGCGCAGCCATCTACGAAGAGGACGGTGAATTCCACCCGGTGCGCTACGTGAGAGGTCTCGCGCGCGCGGCTGTCGCGGCGGGCGCGCGAGTGCATGAGCGCACGCGTGTCAACGCGGTGTCCGCGCGCGAGGTTCGCAGCGACCGCGCGCGCGTCACCGCCGGCGCTGTCGTCGTCTGTGCGAACGCGTACTCACACAATCTGGTCCCCCTGCGAGTGCGGCCGGTGCGCGGGCAGATGCTCGCCACCGCGCCGGTCGGACGCCGCGTCTTCGATCGCCCGGCCTACGCCAACCGCGGCTACCGCTACTGGCGCCAGCGCGCCGATGGCAGCCTGCTCGTGGGCGGATGGCGGGACACCGCCGCGGACGAAGAGGTTGGCGAAGACGAGCGGACGACGCCGCGCATCCAGGCGCAGCTGGATGGCTTCCTTCGTGAGCGGTGTGCCGAGGCGAAGGTCACGCATCGCTGGGCCGGGACGATGGGGTTCTCGCACGATGCGCTGCCGTACGTTGGACAACTCGAGAACGGTGTGTTCGTAAACGCGGGATTCACCGGGCATGGGATGGCGTTCGCGACCGCGACCGGCGACCTCATCGCCGACCTCATCCGCGGCAAGAAACGGAATGAGACCGATCTGTACGCGCCTGAGCGTCGCTGAGCGGCCAAGCAGCCGAGCCCTTAATGCGATCTCGCGCGTTGACACTTATCGATGCACGCATCGCTTCTCCCGACTGCGAGCGACCTCGCCGGCCTGATCTCGTACGTCCTCGGCAACCCGTTTCTCTTCATCAGCTCGAGCACGGTGATGACGACGGGGCTCGTCCTGGGAGCGGTCGCGGTGTCGATGGTTCCCCGGAGCGCGCCGGTCATGCGCGTCGTCGGGCCGCCGCTCGCGATGCTGCTCGTGTACTTCGGCGTCGGCAGCATCGTGCTCGCGACCGAAATACTTGTTCGGTTCCACGACACGATCCCGGAAGCCACAGAGACACAGTTCGCCTCCGGCATCGGCCACCTGCTCGAAGCGGCCGCCGGCATCGCACTCCTCAGTCCTCACCTGCGGCGTCGCTCGCGACGGACCTGGATCGTCGCGAACGCGGCAGCGGTCGCCTACTGGGCGGCTCACGTCACCGTGCTCACGCCGCCATGGTTCGCCTTCCAGGGCCAGCTCGAGGTCGTACGTGCGGCCGCTCTCGGCGCGCTCGCGGCCGGCGCCCTGGTCAGTGCACTTCTGTGGCGTACCGTTCAGCGGCAGGCCGTGCCGCCACGCGGGCAGAAGCCTAAGTAGCGGGGGCGTACGCCGCGCAGAGCATCCCGAAGTACGTCGGGGCCTCGTAGGAAAGAAGCTCGCCCTTCCAGCGGTCCTGCCCGAGCGCGCCCTCGAGCATCAGCATCTGCCAGTAGCTGTCGGCCTTCGCCTCCCGGGCGAACGGCGATCCGAGCCGCGAGAACCGCAGGCCGTCGCCATTCCGGATCAGGTCGACGACGGCCTCGTCGAACTCCTTCGACTTCGGGCTGAAGCCGTACGGGCCTTTCGCGTCGTGCCCGTGTCCGTGATCGCAGCTCGCGATGAGCGCGATCCGCTTTCGCGACGCCGCGGCCGCGCGTCCGATCGCCTGGCCCGCTCGAACGTGCACGTCGTCCGTGAGATCCCGGGCGGGCGCGACCACGGCGACCGGCACCTGGGGTTGGGTTCGGCCGCCCATGAAGTGGGCCGGGATGAGCACGGCCCAGTCCATCGGGAAGACCGCCGTCGTTGGATCGTTCGCGCCGTAGCTCACCGCTACGACGGGGATCCCGTCCTCGCGGATCGCGTCACGGACCGACAGCGCCATCTCGCGGTCGACGGGGATGCGCAGCGAGATGGGACTTCCCCACTGCACGAGGTCGCCCGAAACCGCGGCGGCGTCGATCACCGCCATCGCGCCCTCGACATGAATGTTGTGCGGGGTGAGCACGATCGAGACGTCCGGCTCCGCCGCGGTGAAGCGCCGGCCGAGCTCCTGCATCCCCGCGGTGGTGGCGCTCGCCAGCGCCGGCTTGTCCTCGGGCTTGGCTTCGGGAATCGCGATCGATCCGTGAGGCGCGATGCACGCGAACACGAGCGGCATTCGCGCGAGTATGCGCGCCTAAACTTGAAGTTCGCGGGCCGCTAGCTCAACGGTAGAGCAGGGGACTTTTAATCCCTTGGTTCCGGGTTCGAATCCCGGGCGGCTCACAGGAGCCCTCAGTTCAGGACCGCGCGCTCCACCTCGCCGACGAGCTCGTCGACCTCGAAGGGCTTCCCGCAGACATAGGCGGCACCCAGAAGGCTCGCGATCTCCCTGCGGTCGGGCCGGCCGCTCACGATGACGATTGGCACGTCGTTCGCGTCGGGTCGGCGCTCGCGCCAGCGCGCGATGAACTGTGTCCCGTCGTAGTCCGGTAGCCCGATGTCCAGGACGACGGCGGCGGGCTTACGCGCGAGCGCGGTTCGCAGGGCCTGACTGGCATCGATGGCTGCGACGACGTCGAGCCCCACGGCGCGGAGGGCCTCGGTGATCAGCCTGCGGGTGTCGTTGTCGTCCTCGATGACCAGGACACGCCGGTTTAGCCGTCGCTCCACCCAAAGATGGTGTCACTAGACGCGACAAACTGCCAGCGACAGGCTCAGAAGCGAGCGCTAGATCCCGCGGAGTATCTCGGCGAGGGGGACATCCAAGCGCTTAGCGAAGTGAGCGAGCGCCGAAAGGGAAGGCGCGACGCGCCCCGTCTCCATCTTCCACACGTACTGGCGCTGGAAATAGACGACGCCTTTCGAGCTCGAGCCGAGCTCAGCCATCGTGAGTCCCTTCTTCTCGCGGAGGTCGCGGATCCGTTTCCCCACCTTCCGGAGAAGCCGCGGCTCGCCGGGAACGTCCGGATTCACGCGCGCCGGCATACGAACTCCACGATCTCACCAAGCGCCTCGTCGCCGTACGGCGCGGTGAACATCGCGCGGGAGTGCTCGCGTCCGCCGAAGAGGACCAGCTTCTTCGGTGCGCTCGCGGCGGTAAAGCAGCTCAGCACATTCGGCGTCGCGCGCAGCGAGTCGCGGTCGGCGCAGACGAACAGCTTTCGACCGGTGATCTTCTTCGAAAGCTCGTCGGGGACCGCCGCGACCGGAGCGGAAATCGCGACGACACATTCGACGTCGCCCTCGAAGCTCGACGCGAGCACCACGCTCCCACCCATCGATGAGCCAACGAGCGCGACTTCTTTGACGCCGCGCTGGCGCAACGCGGCCTTTGCGGCGCGAAGATCGGCCACCGGGGTCCACGGCTTGCCGGGCCGGTAGCGGTTGGTCTTGCCAGACGACCCGGCGTACCCGCGGAGATTGACGGCAAGCGCCGGTACCCCGCGCGCGACGAAAAGGGGCGCAACATCTCGCCAGCCCGACGCGTCCCAGTTCTGACCATGCACGAGGATCGCGACCCGCGCCGCCGGCAGCCTGCCGTATAGATCCGAAACGATCGTCTCGCCCTCGCTCTCCAGGCTCAGACGCTCCTGCGGTGGGACGGTCGTCGCTCTTGCCATCAGGGCACCGGGTCGAGGAGCGGCTTGCCGTCGATGAACGCGCGTATGTTCTCCGCCGCGCGTACGGCCATCCGCGTTCGGGTGCGCTCCGACGCTGACGCGATGTGCGGGAGGAGCACGGCATTTTCGAGGTCGAGCAGCGCGGGCTCGACAGCAGGTTCGCGCTCGTACACATCCAGGCCGGCACCGGCGATGACGCCTTCCTTCAGAGCTTGCGCGAGCGCCTTCTCGTCGACGACCGGACCGCGCGATGTGTTGATGAGGATCGCGGTGCGCTTCATCTTCCGCAGGCGGTTGGCGTCCATGAGGTGACGCGTCTCGGCGAGAAGCGGCACGTGGAGCGAGACGAAGTCACTTCGCGCCAGGAGCTCGTCGAGGCTCTCGACGTAGGTCGCGCCGAGCTCCTGCTCCGCGCCGGAATTGCGGCGCGCGTCGTGATACAGGACCTGCATCGCGAAGCCGCGCGCGCGGCGCGCGACCGCGACCCCGATCCGGCCCATCCCCACGATGCCGAGCGTGGCGCCATGGACGTCCTGCCCCGTGAACATGAACGGCGTCCAGCCGCGGTATTTCCCGGCCCGGAGGAAGCGTTCCGCCTCGCCGAGCCGGCGTGCGGTGGCGAGGAGCAGAGCAAAGGCGCCGTCCGCGGTCGTTTCGTCAAGTATTCCCGGCGCGAAGGTCACCGGGATGCCGCGCTCCTTGGCGGCGGCAACGTCGATGTTGTCGTACCCCGTCCCCATCGTGGCGATCATGCGCAGCTTTTTCGCGGCGCGGATGGCCTCGCCGTTCACCGGATTCGCCGGAAGGGTGTAGACGATGTCTGCGTCGGAGATCATCCGCGCGACCTCATCGGCCGTGGGTATCGGAGGTTCGCCGGGGCCGACGGCAACGTCGGCCTTGGGGCGCAGGATCGCGAGCGCTTCTTCCGCGATCGGCCGCGTGACCACGATCTTCACGAGCGCGAGCGAGTCTATGCCGCCACAATTTCGGCGTGCCCAAACGCGTCGCGGTCGACAAGGTGGCCGCGCACAACGAACGCATGTGGGAACGGCTCGCGAAGGCTGGCATCCCGTACACGCGGCCGCAGGGCACGCCGCCACTGACAAGGGCCGGAAAACGCCGGTTCCTCGATCGCATCACAAACGGCACGCTGGAAGGCGTCGACCTCGACGGCAAGCGCGTGCTCTCGCTGGCCGGAGGCGGCGGCTGGGACGCGATCCTCTTCGCGGAGCTCGGTGCGGCGACGACGCTCGTGGACATCTCGAGGCGGCAGCTCGCGACTGTGCGACGTCTTGCGCGCAGCCGCGGTACCGAGCTCGACTACCTCCGGACCGACATGCGCGACCTGAGCGCTCTCGGCAATGGCGAGTTCGACATCGTCTTTCATCAGCATTCGCTGGTGTTCGTGCCGAATGCGCAGCGCGTGATCGCCGAGGTTACCCGCGTCCTCGCCGCCGGCGGGGTGTACGTCTTCTCCACGATGCATCCGGTGACCTTCCTCTTCTACGAGTCGTGGACCGGCTCCGGATGGCGGCCGAAGAAGACCTACTTCAGCGATCGGCCGGTGCCCGTTCTTCAGCCGACGTGGGAGTTCGGACGCGTGAAAGTCCATGCGCCGACATACGAGTATGCGCACCGCACTGCCGATCTCGTCAACGCGTGCGTCGACGCGGGCCTCATCGTGGATGGGCTCTGGGAGTGGTCACCGCACTACGACGGCGGGCCTGCGGGCTCCGATGACGCGCTGGAGCAATCGCTCCCGGCGTTTATTCAGATACGCGCGAGGAAGGTCTCTTCGCCCGGCTCCGCAGCTGACGGCTCGCGTCCGCGTACTGGTCCACCAGCGCCGCTGCCCTTCGCGCGGCCACCGGAATATTCACCGCCCAGCCCACGCCGAACACCTGCTCGCTGAGGATCTGATCGGACTCGGGGTTCCAGTAGGCCTCGCGAAGACGCTCGATGGTCGGCAGGCGGAAGTCGTAGGGCACGACGCCCGCGACCTTGCCGTGCCACGTTCGCTCGGCGTCGGGCTTCTTGAGCTCTTGATACAGAGCGCCGAAGAATGCGAGCCAGAGAGCGGTCCTTGCGAGGCGATAGAGGTCCTTCATCTCGGAGCCCTCACAGGAGCAGGAGTGGTGCCGGGATGCATGGCGGGGTCTCCTTTCGCGCAGAGCGGGCACTCGGCGAGCGTGTATGAGCGGATGTCGAGCCGCCAGAGAGCATGGACCGGGACGTCCAGCCGCGCGGCGCCCCCGGATCGGTCGACCAGCACCGCCGCTCCGGCGACGGTCCCGCCGGCGGCGCGCACGGCGTCAATCGTCTCCTGGACCGATCCGCCCGTCGTCATGATGTCGTCCACGACGAGTACCCGCTCACGCGGCGCGAGCGCGAACCCGCGGCGGAGCTCGCGACCAGGGTCGCTCTCGCGCCGCTCGGCGAAGATCGCGCGCACGCCGAGCTGCCGCGCGACCTCGTGGGCGAGGATGATCCCGCCGGTCGTCGGGCCGGCGACGGTCTCGATGTCGAGAGACCGCGCCCAAGACGCGATCGCCGCGCAAAGGCGCTCGGTGTCCGCGGGATGCTGCAGGACCTGGAACTTCTCCAGGTAGAGCGATGAGTGGCGGCCCGACGCGAGAATGAAGTGTCCCTCGCGCAACGCACCCGAGTCCCGGAAGACCCGTTCCACGTCAGCCGATGCGATCGTCATCACGACTATTCTGCGCGGCGATGAAGATCCACGACGTGTCTCTCGTGCTGCGGCCAGACATGGTCACCTGGCCAGGCGAGCCCGGCCCAAGGATTGAGCCACTCCGCCGCATCGCAAAAGGCGACACGGCGAACGTATCGGTGGTGACCATCAGCGACCACGCGGGAACGCACGTCGATCCACCACTCCACTTCCTGGAGGGCGGCAACACCGTCGACAAGCTGCCGCTCGATGCGCTCGTCGGTCCCTGCGTTGTCATGGCCTTCGACGGACCGGGGCACGTATCGGGCGAGTGGCTCGATCGCGCGAAGCTAGGGGCGGGGACCGAGAGGATCTTGTTCAAGACCCCCAACAGTGCGCGCTGGGGCGACCCGACCGCTCCATTCACCCGTGACTTCACGGCGATCAACGCGAGCGCGGCACGATGGTGCGTGGAACACGGGATCAAGCTCGTCGGCGTCGACTACCT
>JBOGTG010000010.1:0-10397 GCA_050692175.1 Candidatus Limnocylindria bacterium
CAGCAGGCCAGCGCCGTCGTGGCCGCTCGGCAGCGGATCGTCGAGGGTGCGGTCGGCATGGTCGAGATGGCTCTCGACGAGCTCGGCAAGCGCGGTGTCGTCGAGCTCGACGAGGAACGCAAGGCCGCGATGGTCAGCAACCTGCTCGTTGTTCTCTGCAGCGAGCACAGCACGCAGCCCGTTGTGAACACCGGGACGCTCTACACGTAGTCGAGGTGGCCGAGAAGAAGGCCTACCTGCTCCGCGTCGATCAGGAGGTCCACGACGCGCTGCAGAAGTGGGCTGCGGACGAGCTCAGGAGCGTGAACGCCCAGATCGAGTACGCGCTGCGGCGGGCGCTTCAGGAGGCCGGTCGGCTTCCCGGAGCTTCGCCGCCTAAGCCGACTCGCGCTCGAAGAGGGTAGCGAGGCCCTGACCAACTCCTATGCACATCGTCGCGATTCCGTAGCGTCCGTCGCGCCGCTCGAGCTCGCGTAGCAGCGTTCCGGCAAGGCGTGCGCCCGATGCGCCGATCGGATGACCGATCGCGATGGCCCCGCCGTTCGGGTTGGTGCGATCGTCCGGCAAACGGAGCGCGCGCATGCACGGGATCACCTGCGCGGCGAAGGCCTCGTTCAGCTCGATCGCGTCGCACTCCTGCGGCGAGATGCCGGTCCGTTCGACGAGCTTGCGAACCGCCGGGATCGGTCCGAGGCCCATGTAGTCGGGATGGACACCGGCCGACGCGCTTGCCACCACACGACCGAGAGCGCGAAGCCCGAGCGACTCCGCCTTCTCGCGCGCCGCGACGAGCAAAGCGGCCGCGCCGTCGTTGATGCCAGAGGAGTTGCCGGCGGTCACCGTACCGCTCTCCTTGAACGCGGGCTTGAGCTTCGCGAGTCGCTCGATGGTGCTGTCGGCGCGCGGATGCTCGTCATCGCTGACGAGCGTCGTTCCGTTGTGCACGGCCTGGATCTCGCCGGCGAAGAAGCCGTCGGCTTTCGCGCGCGCGTAGCGGTCCTGGCTCCGAGCCGCATAGCCGTCCTGCTCCGCCCGCCCGACATGCTCCTTCACGGAAACGTTCTCGGCCGTCTCACCGAGCGAGATCGGGTGATAGCCGAGATCGATCATCCGCGGGTTCACCAAGCGCCACCCGAGCGTCGTATCGGCGAGGACGCGCTCGCCGCGCGGGAACGCCTCGGACGGTTTCAGGGTGACGAGTGGCGCGCGCGACATGCTCTCGACGCCGCCCGCGATGAGGAGGTCGGCCTCGCCGGCCCGGATCCGTCTCGCCGCATCGTTCACGGCCTCGAGTCCGCTGCCGCAGAGTCGGTTCACGGTGACGCCGGGGACCGTCTCGGGCAGCCCCGCGAGGAGCGACGCCATTCGCCCGACGTTCCGGTTGTCCTCGCCGGCCTGGTTCGACGCGCCAAACACCACCTCGTCGATCTCGGAATCCGCGACGTCGGTCCGCTCGAGCACCGCGCGGATGACGTGCGAGGCGAGATCGTCAGGGCGGATGAGAGCGAGCGCGCCGGCGTACCGGCCGAACGGCGTTCGCACGTACCCGAGGATCACCGCGTCGCGCGGGTGCCTACTCACCGGCCTTCCATCTTCGCGGGCCGCTTCTCGCTGAACGCCCTCACGCCTTCAGCGTAGTCGTGCGTGCGACCCGCGCGATCCTGCAGCTCGGCCTCGTGATCGAGGAACTCCGCGAATCCCCGTGCCATCGCCGCGTTGAAGCCTTCCTTCGTCAGCGCGAACGCCTCGGTTGCCCCATGCGCCAGCGTCTGCGCGAGCTCCCGCCATTTGACCGCGAACTCGGCGTCGGGCCAGATGCGGGTCACGAGTCCGATGCGCAGCGCTTCGTCCGCGCTGACTGGGTCGCCGGTGAGCACCATGTCGAGCGCGCGTCCCCAGCCGACCAGGCGTGGTAGGAAGAACGCCGAGCCCGCGTCCGGGACGAGTCCGACGCGGCCCCAGGCGGCGCGGAAGCTCGCCGACGAAGCGGCGACCCGGATGTCGCAGGCGATCGCGAGGCCGAGACCCGCTCCCGCCGCGACACCGTTCACAGCGGCGATGACTGGCTTGGGCATCTCGCGGATCGCGGCGATGGCCGGGTGATAACGACGGCGGAGCTCGTCGCCGAGGTGGTGATCGCCCGTCTTATCGATCATGGCGAGGCGGTCACCGAGATCCTGGCCCGCCGAGAACGCGCGACCCGAGCCGGTGATCACCACCGCGCGGATCGCTGCGTCCGCGGCGCAATCCGCGAGCGACGCGTTCAGTGCTTCGGTGAGCCGCTCGTCGAACGCGTTCAGAACCTCGGGACGGTTGAGCGTGAGCACGGTGACGGCGCCGTCGCGCTCGACGCGGAGCGGCGAAAGGGTCGTCACTTTCCTTTGAAGGTGGCTTTGCGCTTGTTCACGAAGGCGTCGACGCCTTCCTTCTTGTCCTCGGTGGCGAAGAGCAGGTAGAAGGCCTTGCGCTCGAACTCGAGTCCGGCGTCGAGCGTGGAGTTCCAGGCGAGGTCGACGGCCTCGGTCGCCAGGCGCGCGGCGACAGGCGGCTTCTCGGCGATGGTGCGCGCGAGCGCTTTCGCGTCGTCCAGCCATGACGCGGCTGGAAAGACCTGCGCCGCGAGGCCGATCGCCTTCGCCTCGTCCGCTTTGATGCGGCGGCCGGTGAGGATGAGCTCGTTCGCGCGGTACTTCCCCACCGTGCGCGTGAGACGCTGCGTCCCGCCGGCCCCGGGAATGATCCCGAGGTTGATCTCCGGCTGTCCGAACTGGGCGGTCTCGGAGGCGACGATGATGTCGCAGACCATCGCGAGCTCGCAGCCCCCGCCGAGCGCGTAGCCGGACACCGCCGCGATGATCGGCGTCCGGATCCTTCGGATCGTCTCCCACCGCGTCGTAAGGTCCTGCTTCAGCATCGAGACCGGCGTCGCGGTGACGAAGTTCTCCTTGATGTCCGCGCCGGCTGCGAACGCCTTCTCGCTGCCCGTGAGCACGATGCAGCGGATAGCGTCGTCGTCGTCGAGCGCGGTGAGCTCTTTGACGAGCTCGTCGAGGACCTCTTCGTTGAGGGCGTTGAGGACGTCGGGGCGGTTGATCTGCACCGTGGCGATCGGCTCTTCTCTTGTCGTGACGACCGTGTTGGGCATGCTCACCTCCCCGCTGTAAGAACGTGAGTGTGCCGCCTCAGAGCGATCGGCGCAGTTCGCGGAATGCGCGCGCGAGTGCGGGCATCTGGTATCCGGCGGTGCGGCCGCTCGGATTCGGCAGGACCCATATCGCCGCGCCGCTGAGGCGCTCATCCTGCAGACCACCGCCGGCTCGCGGCCGGCCGAACGCCACGCGGTACGCGCCCATTCCGACGAACGCCACGACCTTCGGACGGTAGCGGCGGACCTTCGCCGCGATCCGGCGCGCGCCGCGCTGATAGTCGGCGAGTTCGAGCTCGTCGGCGCTCGCCGTGGCGCTATTGACAAGGTTCGTCACGCCGATCCTCCGTTTCAGGAGCTCGCGTCCTTCGTACGGCGACAGGAGACGACCGGTGAACCCCGCATCGTGCAGAGCGCGCCAGAAGCGGTTACCCGGACGCGCGAAGTGGAGCCCGACCGCGCCCGACCAGAGGCTCGGATTGATCCCGACGAAGAGCACATCGAGCCCCGTGGCGATGACATCCGGAATCGCCTTGCCGTACGCCGCCTGGAGCTCATCGCGCGTGGGCCGCCTCGGAACCGGAAGCACCGGTCCGCAGTATCAAGTCAGATGAACGGCCTGAGAGCCATCGCCGCCGCGATCCTCGCGTTCACGGCGTGCACGCTCGCTGGCCCGTCGCCTGCGCCGTCTCCGCCCGCGGCGGGGAGCCCCTCGCCGACGCAGCGCGTCGATCAGGGCGGAAACGTGCGGCCGCCCCTCGTCGACGAAGCCACCTGGGCACGATTGGCGGGTCATCCGGTGGACCTGCCTCTTCTGGGCCACGGGGCTGCGTGTCCCAAGTCCACCGCCGCCCAGCTCTCGCCATTCACGGGTCCGCTTGCCGGTCCGGGGCCCGTCTACGCGGCCGGCAACACGATCTTCTATTCACGACTCGACGACGGCACCCTTATCGCGAAGGTCGCGTGGATCTCCCGGCCCGATTACACCGGTCCGGCTTTGATCCGCGGGAGGCGTATCGATGGCGCCGACCAGGTGCGGTTCGACCCCGATCGGGGGACAGTCACCGACCTGCGTTTCGAGTACCACACCGGCGTGCGAGCTGCGGGATCTGACGACGGCTGGCGGTTCCTACCGTCCACGGTCCTGATCGGCGCGCCGGGCTGTTACGGGTTCCAGATCGACGGCCTCGATTGGTCGGTCACGATCATCATGGACACGACCCTGAATACCTAGCGGATCTGTCCTTTTGGCGGGGGCTGACATCGCGGGCAGAGATACATGTCGTCGAGCCCCTGCCGCGTCTTGACGATCGGCGTTCCGCAACGCGGGCACGGCTTCGCTTTGCGGCCACGCACCTTCATGTGACCGCGGATCTTCGTTCCGAGCTCGGGCGGAAGGCCCGCCTCCACCTCCCGCACGCCGCGGGCCAGCACATCGACGAAGGCCCGATACAGCCGTGACATCTCGTCCGTGGAAAGCGTGCCCACGCGGCGCTTCGGGTGCAGCTGCGCCTCCCACAGGATCTCGTCGGCGTAAGCGTTGCCAATCCCCGCGACGAAGCCCTGATCCATGAGCAGGCTGCGAAGCTCCCGTCGGGTCGCGCGCGCGTGCTCCGCGAACTCGTGCTCGTTCCAGGGCAACGCTCCCGCATCGGGTCCGAGGTCCCCGAAGCCGTGGACCGATTCGGTGCCCTCTCCTTCGTCGAGCACGTGAACCTTCCCCATGCGCTTGTCGTCGCGGTAGCGCAGGTCCTTCCCGTCGTCGAGGACGAGCGAGAGCGCCGTGGTGCGCGTGACCTTCGCCTCGGCGTCGGCGAGCTCGAAGACGCCGGCGAGCATGGGGTTCACGACGATGGACCCTTTGTCGAGCTCGAAGATCAGGAACTTGCCGCGATGGCGCACAGCGGTGAAGCGGCAATGGGCGAGAGCCGTCTCGACGGGGCGGGCAGCGCGCAGCACGAGCGGGTCGCCAACGCGCACGAGAGCGATCTCGCGTCCGACGAGTGCCTTCTCGAGGCGACCGCGGACCACGTGGAGGTCGGGCCACTCGGGCACCTAGCCCGTCACCGCCTCGAGCCACCGGGGTTCCGGAAGATCGAAACGCCGCGCCGCCCACCGAAGGCATTCCTTGAGCTGCGTGCGCTGCCATCGGCGCACCCGCGGCAGCCCCTCGATCGGCGGACGCCAGGCGCGGTCCGCAAAGTACCCCGCGACCCCGGCAAGCGACGCGTCGATCATCTTGGGTCGCAGCCTCAACACTTCCTCGTACCACCCAAGGACACGCTCCGCGGTGGGACCGCCCTCGGCGGCGACCGCCTGGCAGAACGCGACGACGTCGAACTCGGCTGGGCCGGCGCTCGCAAACGGCCAGTCGAAGATCCGAAGACGGTCGCCGTGAATGCGAACGTTGTCGGAGCGCGTGTCGAAGTGGAGGAGCGAGAAGGGCGGCCGCGCGCGCTCGAGACGGCGTTCGTGCGCGATGAACAAGGGCAATGCGACTGCGAGCCACTCGTCGGCCTCGGCGGCACGCCGACCCGCAAGCGCCGCGGTCCGTGCGATCTCGCCGGTCTTGCCTAGCGTTCGCCAGAACCTCGAGTGCTCGACGTAGCCAGTGCGTGGCAGCGACGGTGGGAGCCGCTTGCCCCATGTCTTCTGGTGAAAGCGCGCGTACGAGCGAGCCGCTTTCCGGGCGCTCGCCGACGTCCATGGCGGGACGGATCGCGGCCCGAGATCTTCGAGCAAGAGCACGTGCCAGCCGTCGCTCGCGAACGAGCCGTAAAACCGCGGCGCCCAGGGGTGGATCAGCCGCTGGAGAGTCCGGTAGTTGTGCGCCTCGTGATCCATGAACCAGCGCACGCCGCTGCCTTTCGGCGCGGGATAGCTCGCCTTGAAGAACGCACGCTTCCCGTTCGCGAGCTTCAGACGGAACGTCGCCGACGGCGCGTAGCCGCCGTACACGCGCTCCGCACGCGCGACCGGGGATCGAAGAACCTTGGCCACCTTGTCTTTGATCTCTCGGGGGACCGCGGACCAGGGTGGTTTGGGCTCAGCCCCCTGCCGCGACACCGGTCCGCAGATGCTGCCAGGCTTCGCGGGCCTCCTCGACCGAGCCCTCGTCCTCGATGGTTGAGATGTCTCCCGGATCCTTGTCGAGGATCACCGCCTTCAGCACCCGACGCATGATCTTCCCGCTCCGGGTCTTCGGCAGCATGTCCACGAAGTTGAGCTCGCCGATGACGGCGAGCGGGCCGAGGTCGCCCCGGACCGTCGCCAGCAGGTCCTTCTTGAGCTGCTCGGACGGATGTTGACCCTGCTTGAGCACGACGAACGCGGAGATGACCTGGCCGCGTAGCTCGTCGGGCCGCCCGGTGACTCCGGCCTCCGTCACCGCGGGGTGACGGAGGAACGCGGTCTCGACCTCGATCGTGCCGATGCGGTGGTCGGCGATCTTGATGATCTCGTCGGCTCGGCCGCTGAACCAGACGTAGCCATCCTTGTCGATCGACGACGCATCGCCGGTGAAGTACACGGACTTTCCCGGGACCTTGTCCCAGTAATCGCGCGCGTAGCGCTCGGGCTCGGCCCAGAGTCGCGCGGTGAGCCCGGGGAACGGACGCCTGATCACGAAGATGCCCTTCTCGTCTGGCCCGAGCTCCTTCCCATCCTGATCGACGACGGCCGCCTCGATCCCGGCGAGCGGCATCCCGCCGGAACCCGGCTTGATCGGCAGCGTCGCGATCCCGTACGGATTGCCGACGACAGGGCCACCCGTCTCGGTCTGCCAGTAGTGGTCGATGACCGGGACCTTGTCCTCGAGCGCTTCCTTCTGCAGCCATGCCCACGCGGGCGCGTTCAGCACCTCGCCGGCGCAGAAGACACGCTCGAGGGACGACAGATCGTGCTTGCGCGCCGGCTCGGTGCCGTATCGCATCAGGAGCCTCGCCGCGGTGGGCGACGTGAACACGCCGCTCACCTTGTTCCGCTCGATGACCGCATAGAAGGTCTCGGCGTTCGGATGGTCGAGCGCGCCCTCGTACGCGATGGTGGTGCATCCGACGAGCAATGGCCCGAACACGATGTAGCTGTGACCCACGACCCAGCCGATGTCGCTCGTCGACCACCAGACGTCGCTCTCCTTCAAACCGAACATCCACTTCGCCATCGAGTAGACGTACACCTGATAACCGCCGTGGGTGTGGACCGCGAGCTTCGGCTTGGCGGTGGTCCCGCTCGTGGCGAGGATGTACGCGGGCTCGTTCGCTTCGAGCTCGACGTGGGAGTCGTCGTGGCCCGCGCCGGCCGCCAGGAAATCCTGCCAGGACATCTCGTCCTTCACTCGCTCCGTCGACGCGGTTCGGCGGAGCACGACCACCCGCTCGACCGTCGGCGCATCCGCGATGGCCTGGGAGACGATGCCGAGAAGCGGCACGTCCTTGCCCTTCCGATACGTCACTTCGGTCGCGAACAGGGCACGAGCACCGGCGAGGCGGATCCGCTCGCCAAGCGCGCCCGCGCCGAATCCTGCGAAGACGACAAGGATGATCGCGCCGATGCGGATCGCGCCAAGCATGAGAATGATGGCCTCGGCCGACGTCGGCATGTAGATGGCGATGCGATCGCCCTTTGCGATGCCCATCGCGCGGAGGCCCGCACCAACGCGTTTGGTCTCGCGGTGGAGCTCCTTGTAGGTCAGCGTGCGGCGCTCGCCACGCTCGTTCTCTGTGATGAGCGCGACGTGATCGCCGCGGCCGGCCGCGACGTGATGGTCGACGCAGTTGTAAGCGAGGTTGGTATGACCGCCCGAGTACCAGCGGAAGCTCGGGTCCGCTTCGCCGCCCAGGGGTAGGGGCCCCTGATGGGGTAGGGGCCCCAGTGCCCCCTGCCCCTGCCAGTCGAGAACCCGATCCCACTTTTTGAACCAGGGAACCTTCTCCGCGGCGCGGCTCCAGAAGCCCTCCGGGTCGTCGGTCGCCTCGCGGCGCCAGGCGCGGACCTTCGCGATCGCGTCCTTCTCGTTCACGCCTGCTCCCGCAATTTGTACCTCTGGATCTTCCCGGTCACGGTCTTCGGCAGGTCGGGCACGAACTCGATCCAGCGAGGGTATTTGTACGGCGTGATGCGCCCCTTCACGAATGCCTTGAGCTCCTCCGCGAGCTCGTCCGATGGCTTCTTGCCGTTCTTGAGGAGGACGAACGCTTTCGGCTTCACGAGCTCGTCCTTGTCCTTCGCGCCGACCACCCCGCACTCGAGCACAGCGGGATGCTCCATCAACGCCGCCTCGACCTCGGCCGGGGATACCCACTGTCCGGAGACCTTGAGCATGTCGTCGCTCCGTCCCTCGTAGGCGTAGTAGCCATCCTCGTCGAGGTGGTACTTGTCGCCGGTGACGTACCACTCGCCTTTGAACGCGGCCTTCGACTTCTCGTGCTTGTTCCAGTAGAACGCGGCGCACGAATCGCCTGAGACCCACAGGTTCCCGGTCTCGCCTTTGCCGAGCGCGTTCCCATCGTCGTCGACGATCTTCGCGCGATAGCCGGGGACCGGGGTGCCGCTCGTTCCGCCCTTCGCCTTCCCCGGGTAGTTCGAGATGAAGATGTGCAGCATCTCGGTCGCGCCGATGCCGTCGAGTATCTCGAGCCCGAAACGCTTCTTCCATTGATCGAACAGCGGCTTCGGGAGCGCCTCGCCCGCGCTGACGCACATGCGAAGCGAGGACAGGTCGTACTTGAAGTCGTCCGCGGGGTACGCGAGGAGCGCCGCATAGAAGGTCGGCGCCGTGAAGAGGATGGTCGGCTTCTCCTGCGTGATGAGCGAGTACACGAGCTCGGGGGTCGGGCGTTCCGGCTTGTACACGCTCGACGCACCGACCGCGAACGGGAAGAAGACGCCATTTCCGAGGCCGTAAGCATGGAACAGCGGGGATACCGTGAAGTGCCGGTCCTTTTCCGTGGTGCGCAGGACCAGGGCGCCGTACGTGTCGGCGCAATAGAGCATGTCGTGCTGCAGGTGGACGGCGCCCTTGGGAAAACCGGTCGTCCCGGATGAGTAGAGCCAGAAGCACGCATCGTCGGGGGTCGTGTCCGCGGGCGAAAGCTCATCGCGAGCCGCCGCCAGAAGGTTTTCGAGTGACAGCACTCCGGCCGCCTCGTTCCCGCCGGTCACGAGGACGTGCCTGAGCCGGGGGACGTCGCTGCGGATCTCCAGGACTTTCGGCAAAAGCGGCGCGGAGACCACGATCGCGACCGCGCGGCTGTCGTTCAGGATGTACGCGAGGTCGCGCGGCACCAGCAGCGTGTTCGCAGGGACCGGGACCGCGCCGATCTTGATCGCGCCGAAGAACGCATAGACGAAGGCGGGCGAATCGAGGCACAGGATGACGACGCGCTGCTCGAGCCCGATCCCAAGCTCGCGCAAGGCATTGCCGCATCGGTCGACGCTTGCCGCGAGCTCCCCGTAGGTGACGCTCTTGCCCTGGCAGCGGATCGCGACGCTTGATTCGCGCACGCCGCGGTGCGAATCGATGAACGTCTCGGCCGCGTTGTAGCGCGCGGGCAGCTCAGGAAGCCGCGGCTCCCCCACGGCGGGATTATGTGCTCTTCGCCTGAGCGGTCAGCTCGCTCAACCAGCGGTCGATCGTGTCGGCGCCAGTAAGCAAGCGTTCACCATCCCAGATCGCGGGAAGCGCCGTTCCTTGACGGGCGGCGAAGAGCTCGGCTCCCTCCTCGGAGCCGACGTTCTGGAAGTCGATCCTCGACTTGAGACCTCTCGCGACGATCTCGCGGCGGACCCTCGCGCTGGCCGGATCGCCGACCGTATGGAACAACACGAACTCCCGACCCGTGGTAGCGGTGGCCAGTCGGGCCCGCGGCCGCAAGACCGTCGGGCCCCAGAGGTACGCGACGGCCCCGACGAGCCCGGCGGCGATGTCGCCAGCCGAGTCCCACCAGCCGCGCACGTTATGCGTACCGAAAAACACGTCCGTCGCGTACTCCTGCGCTTCGAGCGCGGTGTGCATCGCGGTCGCGATGAGGAACGCTCGACTCCGAGTCAGGCCAAATCCGCGCTGCAGCGCAACGGCCGAGGCACCGGTCCCATGGAAGTGCGGGATGAGGTCGAAGTGGGTGTAGCGGTCGTAGAGATCGAAGGAGTTTCCGGCCATGTCGAGCCAGAAGAGCGAGAGCCACACGTCGTCGGTCCACACCGGGTAGCGCCGCCACCGTCGCCTGACCACGTGGAGCGCAGGGAACAGCAG
>JBOGTG010000011.1:0-5550 GCA_050692175.1 Candidatus Limnocylindria bacterium
GCCCGTGCCGACGCGCACGCCTGCCCCGACCCCTGTGCCCACGCGCACGCCGACTCCCACGCCTACGCCGACGCCCACCAAGAAGCCCTAGAGCGCGTGGCCGAAGGGGCCCAGAGGCAGGGTCTCATGGGTAGGGGCCCCTGACGGGGGAGGGGCCTCGCGTCAGCGCCGTCGTCGCGTGCCTCGACCACGCCGGCCGCGTCCTGATCGTCAAGCAGACCGCCGGTCCGTTCACGGGCGCGTGGCTTCTGCCCGGCGGGAACGTCGAGCGGGACGAGCGCATCGAGGACGCCGCACGACGGGAGCTCTTGGAGGAGACCGGCTACCGCGTCGCCGATCTCTGGCCCGTCGCTCGCTACGAGGTTCAGAGCGCGCCTGCCGGCCGCTTTCACTTCCGCGTCCACCTGTTCAGGGGCGGTGAGATCGACGGAGAGCCGCGACCCGAGCACGACAGCGAGGTCCGTTGGATGGATCCGCGCGAGATCGACGTACATCCCAACCTGGCGGTCGCCCTCGTCGACCTGGGTCTGATCGAGCGCGATCGCGGAGCGCTCACTCAGGATCTCGCGAAAATCGGCGTCGAAATGCGAAGGATTCTCTAGACGACACGCGGAGAGCGCGGCGGACGGCGGTCTCGCGGCGGGGCGCGTGGCTCGTCCGTCGTCCAGCCGACGCCTCGTCGGCTAGAGCGTCACGATCGTCGCGCCGTCCCCGCCTTCCGATGGGCCGGCCGGCTCGTGCGCTCGCACCAGCGGGTGGCCATTCAGCGCGGCGCGTATCGCGGTGCGGAGCGCGCCCGTCCCCTTGCCGTGGATGATTCGCAAGCGTGCGATGCCGGCGACGGCGGCATCATTCAGATAGCGGTCGAGCACGGCGAGCGCCTCGTCGGCTCGCGCGCCGCGGATGTCGAGCTGCAGCGGAACGCTCGATGCGGACCCCCGTATCACCGGTCGATCCGAACGGAGCGGCTGCTCGCTCGACTCCGGCGCCGGCCGCAACTGTGCGGCCGGCACCCGAAGGCGCATGGCGCCCGCGGCCACATCCGCCATTCCGCGGTCATCGATCGCGAGCAGCGTCCCGGGTTCGACGACGCCCTCGACCAGCACCAGCGCACCGACCGCGATCGGCAGGGTGGTCCGTGCGACCGTCCGCGGGGTGGCCGCCGCTCGCGCCGACTCGGCTTCCGCGAGCGCGGCGCGCGCATCCTCGACGAGATTCCGCTTCGCGGCGCGATCGCTCGCCTCTTCGGCGTGGCGGAGGGCCCGCCTCGCTTGCAGCAGGAGCTCGTCGGCCTCGGCACGCGCGCGGCGTAGCGCCCGCTGTGCCTCGTCCCGGGTCCGGTGGGCCTCGCGTTGCGCTTCGGCAGTCGCGTCGGCCGCATCGGCGGCCGAGACGCGCGCCTGTTCCAGCGCCGTGCTGAGCTCGGTCCGCTGGCGCTCCGCTTCGTGCAGCGTGCGCTCGAGCGTGCGATGAAGCTCGGAGAGATGCGTGTCGGCGCGGGCGAGCACGGCCTGGTCCAGGCCGAGGCGCTGCGCGATGGCGAACGCGTTGGATGCGCCCGGGAGTCCGATGTGCAGACGGAACGTGGGCCGCAGCGTGTTCGAGTCGAATTCCATGCTGGCGTTCCGGACACCCGGCGTGTTGAGAGCGAAGGCCTTCAGCTCCGGATAGTGCGTCGTCGCTGCGACCAATACACCACGCTCGAGAAGCGTCTCGAGCACAGCCATCGCGAGCGCCGCGCCCTCATCCGGATCGGTACCGGCTCCGACCTCATCGAGGAGCGCGAGGTCGCCGCTTTCCGCGTCGGCGAGCGTCGCGACGACGTTCCGGAGATGCGACGAGAACGTGGAGAGCGATTGCGCGATCGACTGCTCGTCGCCGATGTCGGCGAAGATGCGGCGGACCACCGGGACGCGGCCGCGGTTCGCGGGGATCGGGAGGCCGCACCCCGCCATCGCCGTGAGCAGGCCGATCGTCTTGAGCGTTACCGTCTTGCCGCCGGTGTTCGGGCCGGTCACGACGAGGACGCAGAACTCGCCGCCCAGCCGGACGTCGATGCCGACGACGCTCCCCTGCTCCACGAGGAGTGGATGGCGCGCGTCGACGAGATCGAGGACGCCTTCGGCGTTGAGCTCGGGGCGTGTCGCCTGCAACGAGTCCGCGTACACCGCCTTGGCGAGGATGAGGTCGAGAGCGGCGAGCGCCGTCGTCGTCGCTTCCAGGTCTTCCGCCGACTTCTCGATCCGTCGCGAGAGCTCGTCGAGGATCCGCTCGACCTCGAGGCGTTCGGCAAGCTCGGCCTCACGCAGTGCGTTGTTCGCTTCCATGATCTCGAGCGGCTCGATGAACACCGTCTGTCCGCTGGCGGACTGGTCGTGCACGATGCCCTTGACCGCCGCACGGTGCTCGGCCTTCACCGGCACCACATACCGCCCGCCGCGCTGGGTGACGATCGGGTCCTGGAGCAGCCGGAGCAGGTCTGGAGACCGCACGAGGCCGTCGAGACGCTGCTGGAGGCGGGCCTGGGCAGCCCGGAGATTCGCGCGCAGCGAGCCGAGCCGGGCGCTGGCCCGGTCGAGGACCTCGCCGGTCGCGCCGATCGCGTTCTCGATAGCGGCCGCGACATCGGTTGGCGGCCGCGCGAAACGAGCGCGGGCAGCGAGCGGTGGATACGGGCGGACATCAGCGAACAGCTGCTCGGCGGCCCGTACCGTGTCCGCCACGGCGATGAGCTGAGCCGGATCGAGCGTGCCGCCGAGCTTGGCGCGCCGGAGCGCATCGCGGATGTCGCGCGCGCCACGCAACCCGGTCGAGGGGCTCGCTCGGAGCAGATCCCGAGCGGCCGCGGTCTCGTCCTGCAGCCGCTCCGCCTGCCGCAGGTCGGTTGTCGGAAAGAGCGCTTCGGCGAGCTCGTGTCCCGGCGCGAATGCGGTCCGGTCCGCCACCAGACGCCGGACCGCGGGGAGCTCGAGCCGGGCGAGGGCGGCCTCGTTCATGGCCGCGAGACCCCAAGAGACCCGCGGGCGTACAGACGCCAGGGCTTGCTCGTCGTGGCGTGCTTGGTCAGCCCGATCCGGACGGATCGCACGATCCGCGACGGCGGGATCGCCGGCGCCTCGCGGATCGAGAGCGGCGAGCGCACGAGGTCCAGGTTCGTGTGCCTGGTCGTGAGTCCGAACGCACGCGCGAGCTTCCCGGGCCCCGCGAGCGCGCGAGGCTCGACGCCCTCAAAGCCAGTGAGCGGCTCGGCCCCTCGCAACAGGACCGCGCCAGGCACGCCGTCGGTCTCGGTCACGACGTTCAAGCAGTGGTACACGCCGTACACGAAATACACGTAGCTCCTTCCGGGCGGCCCGAACATCGGCGCTGTCCGAGTCGTCAGGCCCCGGCTTGCGTGGGACGCCGGGTCGCGGGCTCCGAGGTAGGCCTCGACCTCGACGATCCGAGCGGTCTTGGTCGAGCCGGACGACTCTAGGGCCAGGACCTTTCCAAGGAGATCGCGCGCCACGCGCAGCGTCGAGCGGGTGTAGAAATCCCGCGGGAGGCGCCGGCCGATGAGCGCCCGCCCTGGGGCCCGTGCCCCATCAGGGGCCCCTACCCCTGGATCAGCTGCTCTTGCGTGGATCGAGCGCGTCCCGCAGACCATCACCGATGTAGTTGATCGACAGTACGGTGAGGAAGATCGCGAGACCCGGGAAGAGCGCGAGGTGCGGCGCGAGGTCCAGGTAGTTCTGGGCGTCGAAGAGCAGCCGTCCCCAGGTCGGCACGTCGGACGGGAACCCCAGACCGAGGAACGATAACGTCGACTCGAGGATGATCGCGCCGCCGACACCGATGGTGGCGGCAACGAGCACCGAGCTCAGCACGTTTGGAAGGATGTGCCTTGAGATGATCCGTGCGTCGGTCGCGCCGACGGTCCGCGCCGCCTCCACGAACTCCTTGTTCTTGAGCGAGAGGAAGTTCGCGCGCACCAGCCGCGCGACCGGCATCCAGTTCAGGATTCCGATGACCGTCACGATCATGAGGAAGATTCCGATCTCGGGTCCGAAGAGCTTCCGCAAGGTGTCGCGGAAGAGGAAGATGATGATGAGCAGCAGCGGCAGAATCGGGAGCGACAGGAAGAGGTCTGTCACCCGCATGAGCGGGTTGTCCAGCTTGCCGAAGTAACCGGCGATAGCGCCGACCACAGTTCCCAGGCTGATCGCGATGACGACCGCGGTGATTCCAACTGCGATCGACACCCGGCCGCCCCAGAGCACCCGGGCGAGCATGTCACGACCGAGGTCATCCGTGCCGAAGGGATGCCCGGCCGAGGGGCCCTCGATCGCCTTCGAAAAGTCGATGTCGTTGATCGGGGTCGTGTACACAAGGGGGCCGAGGAGCGTGCCGAAGACCAAGACCGTAAGCGTGACCATGCCCGCCATCGCCAGGCGGTGACGCCTGAACTGGTGCCAGGCGTCCTTCCACAGCGACCGAGGGGGACGGAGCATGTCCGCCGTCGCGGCCACGGGCATCTTTCGGACATCGGCGGTCGTCGCCATCAGGCGTACCTGATCCGGGGATCGAGCACTCCGTACAACACATCGGCGATCAGGTTGAAGAGAACGACGAGGACCGCGAACAGGAAGACGATGGCCCCGACCACCGGGGTGTCGCTGTCGTTGATCGAACGAATCAGGAGCTCGCCTATCCCCGGCACCCGGAAGATCTGCTCGGTGACGATCGCACCGGCGAAGACGGCCGGGACGCCGAGCGCGACCAGGGTCACCACCGGGATCAGGCTATTGCGGAGGACATGGCGTACGACAACCGCGCGTTCGATCAAGCCCTTGGACCTTGCGGTCCTTACATAGTCGAGCGGAAGATGCTCGAGCATCTCTGCGCGGATGTAGCGCGCCAGCGTCGCCGTGTCGAAGAGCGCGAGGACCATGATCGGCATGATCGACTGCTTCATCTGGTCTACAAACGACCCAAGGTCCTTGACCTTCAGGGTCGAGTCGTAGATGAACGGGAACCAGTGCAGGTTGATGCTGAACAGGATGATGAGGAGCACGCCGGTGAAGAAGGTTGGCACCGAGAAGCCGATGAACGCGAAGGTCGTCGCCACGTGGTCGAAGATCGAGTAGCGCTTCACCGCGGAGATCATTCCAATGGGGACCGCCAGCGCGAGACCGATAACGTACGCAACGCCGACCACCGCGAGCGTGTTGGGCAGCCGCTCCAGGATGAGATTGATGACCGGGAGGTGGCTCATGTACGAGTAGCCGAAGTCGCCTCTGACCAGCGCGAGGAGCCACTTCACGTACCGCTCGGGCCACGGCCGGTCGAGACCGAGATTACGGCGGATGTTCTCGCGGACTTCCGGGGGAATGTTGGGGTTGTTCGCGAATTGGCTGAGGGGATCGCCGGGGGCGAGCGCGAGGATGGCGTAGACGACGAAGCTGATGACGAGCAGAGTCGGGATGGCGATCAGTAGCCGCCGAATGATGTAACGCCCCACGCTACCGACTCCTTATCCCATCCGAACGGGGTAGTGCGGTGGAGGTCCTC
>JBOGTG010000012.1:0-59533 GCA_050692175.1 Candidatus Limnocylindria bacterium
AGAAGGATCGCGGCGTCCTCGGGGCCGATCGAGCGGATCGAGCGCCCGTCATCGGTCGCCGCCGCCCCCGCGGCGCCCGCGGTCGTCGCCGCGCCGAAAGCGCCGAAGAGCACATTCCCGAGCGAGCGGTTCATGGCCTTCGACATGAGGCGCGTGAGGATCGTGCCCGACGCGCCTACGAGCGTTCCGGCAACGACGAGGAGCTGATTGTTGAGGGTGAAGCCGGCCGCGGCGACCGCGAGGCCGGTGTATGCGTTGAGGAGCGAGATCACGACAGGCATGTCCGCGCCGCCGATCGGCATGACGAGGGCAACGCCGAAGGCGAGGGCGAGCAGCGTGATCGCCGCGATAAGGAGCATCGGATGAAGTCCGATCGACCCTCCAACGAGAATCCAGCCGAGCAGGATGGCCGAGAGCAGCGCGGTTCCGGCAGCGATGCCGCCGGTGACC
This sequence comes from Candidatus Limnocylindria bacterium, assembly GCA_050692175.1. Taxonomy (GTDB): domain Bacteria; phylum Chloroflexota; class Limnocylindria; order P2-11E; family P2-11E; genus 3-1-20CM-2-70-9. Next base: position 451 of record JBOGTG010000012.1, read on the forward strand.
AGTTGCTGCCCGGCATACCGGAACGCCTTCGGCGTGATGATCCCCTGGAGCTTGCCGAACGCGATCGCGCTGCCTGAGAACGAGACCCCGCCGATGATCAGCGCAAGCAGCGTCGCGAGCGTCGCGCCGAACTCGAGCTGCACGCCGGCGAGGTGGCGCGCGAACTCGAGGATCGCAACAAGCGCCGCAGCGCCACCGCCGGCGCCGTTGAAGAGCGCGACCATCTGCGGCATCGCGGTCATCTTCACCATCCGCGCGCCGGCAAACCCCGCGATCCCACCGACCGCGATACCGGCGAGGATGATCGGGGTGCCGCCCTGCACATCCGCGGCGAAGAAAGTCGCGATGACCGCGATGAGCATCCCAGCGGCCGCGATGCGATTGCCCTGGACCGCCGTGGTCGGAGACGAAAGACCCTTGAGGCCGAGGATGAACGTGACGGCCGCGATCAGATAGGCGATCGGAATGAGCGTTTCCACGGTCACTCGGTCTTTCGAGTTGGCCGTCGCTTGAACATCGCGAGCATGCGGTCGGTGACGACGAAGCCGCCCACGACGTTCGCCGTGCCGAGCGCGACCGCGAGGAACCCGAGGACAGTGCCAATCGGGCCACCGATCGCACTCGCGACCAGCATCGCGCCGACGATCACGATCCCGTGGATCGCGTTCGCGCCGCTCATCAAGGGCGTGTGGAGGGTCGACGGCACCTTCGAAACGACCTCGAAGCCAACGAAGATCGCGAGCATGAAGACGTAGGCCGCGACGATCGCTTCGCCGGTCATGTCACGGCTGTGGGGGTCCGAGGGGGCGGAGCCCCCTCGACCCCGAGGACCGTCTTCGTCTGCTCGTGGACGACGTCACCGTCCTTGGTGATGACCGTTCCCTTGATCACGTCGTCGTTCATGTCGAGATTGAGCTTGCCTTCCTTCGTGATCAAGAGGCCGAGCAGGCTTTGGATGTTGCGCGAGTACATCTGGCTCGCGTGGTAGGGCATCGTCGAGGGGAGGTTGGTGGTGCCGTCGATGCGAACGCCGTCGACGTCGATCACCTTCCCAGCTTGCGTAAGCTCGGTGTTGCCGCCGGTCTCCGCAGCGAGGTCCACGATCACGGAGCCCGGCTTCATCGAGCGGACCATGTCGGCAGTGATGAGCTTCGGCGCCGGCCGTCCGGGGATGGCCGCCGTCGTGATGATGATGTCATTTTCCTTGACGGCTCTCGCGAGGAGCTCGACCTCCTTGCGGTGCGCCTCCTCGGAGAGCTCCTTCGCGTACCCGCCGGCGCCCTCGCCGGTCTCGCCGAGGTCGACCTCGAGGAATTTCGCACCGAGCGACTGCACCTGCTCCTTCACCACAGGCCGCGTGTCAAACGCCTCGACGACCGCGCCGAGCCGCCGCGCCGTTGCGATGGCTTGGAGGCCGGCGACGCCCGCGCCGATCACGAACGCCTTCGCCGGTGCGATCGTGCCCGCCGCTGTGGTCAGCATCGGGAAGAACTTGGGAAGCGCGACCGCCGCGAGGAGCACCGCCTTGTAGCCCGCGACCGTAGCCTGCGAGGAGAGCGCGTCCATCGGCTGCGCGCGCGTGATGCGCGGGATCGCGTCCATCGAAAGCGAAGTGATCCGTCGGCGTGCGAGCTCACGGACCAGGGCGTGGTTGGTGAGCGGCTGAAGGAACGCGATGAGCACCGCACCCTCGCGGATGCGCCCGAGCTCATCGTCAGAGGGCTTCGCGACCTTGAGCACGAGCTCACAGGAAAAGGCGTCGCCGATGGTCGCGCCTGCGTCCGTGTACATGCGGTCGGGAAAGCTCGACGCCTCTCCGGCGTCGAGCTCGACGATGACCTCGTTACCACTTTTCGCGAGGCGCCCGACCGTCTCCGGGACAAGGGCGACGCGCCGCTCGCCGGGCGTGGTCTCCCGCACGACACCGATCCTCATGGAACGAGAAAGCCTAGCGGGAAACGGCTGCGGGCGTCTCCGACGTCAGCTCTTTGAGTCGAGGGCGGACCTCGCTCCCGAGACGTTCGATGCTCTCGGTGTCGAATGGATCGGCGAACGCGACGATGAATCCTCTGATCCCGATCTTCCAGAACGCGGCGATCTTCTCAGCGATCTCGTCCGGCCCGCCGATGAACGGCTCCGGCGGTGAAGTCATCCCATGACGCTCGACGATTCGACCGAGGACCTTCCTCGCCTCGGCGGCATCGTCGCGGATCACGCACCACCTGCCGGCGAATGGCGTGATCTCGCTCGGGTCGCGGCCGACGTCCTCGCAATGCTTGCGCAGCACCTCGAGCTTATGCGCCATCTGCTCGATCGTTCCGAACCCGTGCCACATGTTGGCGTACCGCGCGGTCGTGCGCAGCGTCCGCTGCTCACCGCCGCCACCGATCATGATCGGCAGCCGCTCCTGCACCGGTCGCACGAGCACCTCGGCGTTCACCACCTCGTAGTACGTGCCGGAGTACGTGACTCGCTCCCCGTCGACGAGCTTGCGGATGATCTTCGCGGCCTCCGCGAAGCGCGTGGACCGTTCGGCCGGCGTCCCGAGGTCGATCCCGTAAGCGTTGTGCTCGAGGGCGTTCCAGGCCGCACCGATGCCGAGGATCGCGCGCCCCTGCGAGATGTTGTCGAGCGTCGTCGCCATGTTGGCGAGCACCGCTGGATGCCGATGCGTGACGCCGGAGACGAGGCAGCCGATGCGGACGTTCTTCGTGATAGCCGCGTACGCCGCCTGGAGCTGCCAGCCCTCGAGATTGGGGCGATGGAGGTCGCCGTTGATCGAGTAGAAGTGGTCCCAGACCCAAAGTGAGTCGAAGCCCAGCCGATCCGCGAGCAGCGCATGCTCGCGCAGCCTTTGCCAGGTGGTGTTCTGCGGCCAGAGGTTGATGCCGAGGTGCATTGTCTGCGGCTCCAGTATCCACATTTCTCGCGGGCTAGACTCGGCGCGATGGCCGTCGTCACGAAGCGACCCGCGGACCCGTCCACCGTCGCCAAGGACACCGCCGACCACGTCCTCGTGTCGTGGTCCGCGCAGAGTGGCATCAAGCAGGTCGTCATCACGCGCGCGGAGGGCTCCTGGCTCCACGCAGGCGAGCGCCGGATCCTCGACTTCTCGTCCGGTCTGATCAACGTCAACCTCGGACACGGGCATCCCAAAGTCGTTCGCGCGATCCAGGAGCAGGCCGAGCGCGTTTGCTACGTGACCCCGTCGTTCGGCGAGGAAAGTCGTGCCACCCTAGCGCGCCTTCTCGCGGAGGTGACACCCGGCGACCTCACGAAAACGATCTTCACGACCGGCGGCAGCGAGGCGAACGAGCACGCGATCAAGATCGCGCGCCTCTTCACCAAGCGCCACAAGATCCTCACGCAGTGGCGCTCGTTCCACGGTCAGTCGCAAGGATCGATGACCCTCGGCGGAGACAATCGCCGCTGGGCGGCCGAGCCAGGGATCACCGGCGTGGTGCACTTCCTGAATCCCGATCCGTATCGCTCGGTCTTCGGTGGTGACGTGCAGAAGGCGCTCGCCCACGTCGAAGAGGTGATCTGGTACGAGGGCCCCGAGTACATCGCCGCCATCCTCGTCGAGCCGATCCCCGGCACGTCGGGTGTGCTCGTGCCGCCCGACGGCTACCTCCGGGGGCTACGCGCGATCTGCGATCGATACGGGATGCTGCTCATGTTCGACGAGGTGATGACCGGCTTTGGACGCACTGGGAAGTGGTTCGGCGCCGACCACGAAGGCGTCGTCCCCGACGTCATGACCTTCGCAAAGGGCGTGACCTCGGGTTACGTGCCCCTTGGCGGGGCGATCCTGCGCGAGAAGATCGCGCACCACTTCGACGACAACGTGTTGTGGGTGGGTTCGACGTATAGCGGGCATCCTCTCGCGTGCGCAGCCGGCGCCGCCTCCATCGAGGCGTACCGCGAGGACGGGCTCATCGATCGCTCGGCGAGGATGGGGGAGAAGCTTCTCGCGGAGCTTCGCCGGATTGCCGAGCGCCATCCCTCGGTCGGCGACGTCCGCGGCCGCGGGCTCTTCGCCGGGATCGAGCTTGTCAAAGACCGCCGATCGAAGGAGATGCTGGAGCGGTGGAACGGGCCGTCGAGCGTTCTCGCAAACGCCCTCAAGAGCGCGCTGCTCCAGCGCGACGTTTACGTCTTCTGCCGGTGGAACATGCTTTTCGTCGCGCCGCCCCTTCCCGTAACCGACGAGGAGCTCGCGATCGGCGTTCGCGCGATCGACGAAGCCCTCGAGATTGCCGACCGATACGCCGGGACAGGGAAGATCTGATCGCCTAGCGGCGCGCCGAGGACTTCCGAACGGCGGGTGGGTGCGGATCCACTGGCCGGCTGTCAGCGCCAAAGAACTGAGCCGCTATGTCAAGTGCCACTAGCGCCGCAACGAGGACCAAGAGCTCCACGTGTCGCCTCCTGTAACTGGCTCGGGAGGTAACACCGGTTACCAATCTGCCGAGCGCCTTGACATAGGCGAACCTAGGTCCTATCTTCTAACTAGTCAAGGCCAAATGGATGGTTGATTCAGTTAGATGCGCGACATTCCCCCCGTCCCTGACCACGAGATCGAGCTCGCTGGCGGCGCCCTGGCGCTGGACTTCGCCAACACCGTCGGCGGGACCCATGTCCGCCCTACCCACGATCACCTGCGCGGGTACGGCGACATCGCGGATTTCGCGGTGCTCGCCGGCGGCCTCCAGCCAAGCGTGGCGAGGCGCCTGGCGCGGCGGGCCGAGCGGGATCCCAGGCGAGCCGCCGCCGTGTACGAGCTCGGGATCGCTCTGCGCGAGGCCATCTGGGCCGTGTTCTCGTCACTCGCGTCCGGAGAAACGCCCCGTCACGCGGACCTTGCACTGATCAGCGACGCCGCAGCGGCGGGCGCCGCGCGCGCGCAGCTCGTCTACGACCGTGATGGCGTCGGCTGGTCCCTCCCTTCGGATGAGGACGAGCTGGAGCGACCGCTGTGGGAAATCGCTCGCTCTGCCGCGGATCTCCTGACCTCGACCGACCGCGAGCGCGTCAAGCAATGTGCCTCGACCACCTGCGAGTGGGTCTTCCTGGATCGAAGTCGCAACCACTCGCGACGCTGGTGCGACATGAGCGACTGCGGGAACCGCGAGAAGGCGCGGCGTTTCCACGCGAAGAAGCAAGTCGCGCGCGTTTAAGCGGAGGCCGCAGCCCCTGAGAGCGCGGGGATGATTCGCTCGCCGTAGAGCTCGAGGATCCGCTCCTCCTCGCCGCTCATGAGATAGATGTTGAACTGACGGACGCCGATCCCCGCGAGCTGCCGCAACTTTGCGATGTGCTCGTCGATCTCGCCGGTCACGCAGAAGCGGTCAACCGACTCGTCGTCGACGAACGCGGCATTCGACGATCCCGATTCGGCGTGGTGCTGGTAGTCGTAGCCCGGGCGGTTCCGCACGTATGCGGTCAGATCCGCGGGCAGCCCCTTCTCGCCGTAGCGCTTCACCAGATCGACGACGTGATTCGACACGAGCGCCGGGAACCAGCGAACGCGGTCGCGTACTTTGTCGCGCGGTCCGATGTGAGCCGGCGCGGCGCACATCACCGAGACCGCTCTCGCATCGCGACCGGCCTTGCGTGCGCCGTCGCGGAGCAGACCGATGCACCAGCCGACGAGGCTGGGATCGGCGAGCTGAATGATCGCGCCGTCGGCGATGCGGCCGGTGAGCTCGAGCGCCTTGGGCCCGTACCCCGCGATCCAGACCGGGAGACGCTGCTTTCCGGTCCAGTCGAAACGCAGCTTCGTTCCCTCGTACGTGACCTCGCGGCCCTCGCAGAGATCGCGGATGACGTTCGTGGCCTCCTCGAGCATCGCGAGGTCCGTCGGCTTCTTGCCGAGAACGCGCCGCGCCGAGTCTCCGCGCCCGATACCGAGGTCCATCCGCCCGCCGGACAGCTCCTGAAGCACCGCGAGCACGCTCGCCGTGACCGTCGGCTCGCGCGTCGCCGGGTTCGTCACGCAGGTCCCGAGACGGAGGCGCTTGCTGTTTTGCGCCATCAGCGTGAGCAGGACGTACGGTTCCTTCCAGAGCACGTGGCTGTCGAACAGCCACCCGTACGTGAAGCCCGCGGATTCCGCGAGCCGCGTCAGCGATGCGATCCGGTCGAGCGAGTGATCCGGTTTGAGCGTGAAGCCGAAGTCCATACGAGGCGGAATCGTAGGTCAGCCGTGCCACTCCGAAACGCGCTCGATCGTGATCCGCACGATCGGCGCGTCCCCGAGGGGCATCCGCTCGTACTGCGGGTACTTCGCTTCGAGGAGCTGGATACCGAGGTCATGAGCCGCACCGCTCGTGAGGATCTCGGCCACGCCGTCCACGCGGACCCAGACGAGCCGCGTCCAGTCCTCGCTGTACTCGTCGATCTCGACGCTCACGCGACCGTTGGCTTCGATGTTCCGCACGCGACGCAGCTCACGCCAGTCACTCACCGACTTCGGCTTTTGGTCTATCGGTGTGAAGACGTAGACGTCCTGCCAGGCGAACACGATCGGCACGAGATGCGGGCGCGCGTACTGATCCGCGGTCGCCAGATGGGCGATGCGGCCCTCCGCGAGGAGCTTCTGCGATCGGGCGCCGAGCTTCACGCCTTCGTCCGCAGCCGGGGTAAGACCTCTTGCGCGTACAGACGCATCGCGCGGTCCTGATCCTGTCCTGGGAAGTGAAAGACGAGGTGATTGAAGCCCCAGTCGAGATACGGCTGGATCTTCGATACATGCTCGTCAGGATCGGTGGACACGATGAACCGCGTGTGCGCCTTGTCGGCGGCTGCAGTCGCGCGGCGTTCCATCTCCCGCGGATCCTCGACGCCCGCCTTGTCCTCGCCGGGAAGCGCGAGCGCGGCCCACTCCTTCGTGTCCTCCATCGCTCGGCTGCGATCGTGGTCGAAGCTCACCTTCATCTCGATCATCCGCTCGAGCTTCGCGGGATCCTTGCCCGCCTCGCGCGCGCCCTTCCCCATGGCCGGCAGAAGCGTCTCCTTGTACAGCTCGGCGCCTTTGCCGCTCGTCACGATGATCCCGTCGCCCTCGCGCCCAGCGAACGTCGCAGCCTGCGGCCCTCCGGCAGCGATGAGGAGCGGGATGGGCCCGGGCGGTTTATCGAAGAGGTTCGCCGCCCGCGTGTGGAAGTATTTCCCCTCGAATGTCACGTAGTCCTCGGACCAGAGCTGCTTGATGAGCTTCACCGCTTCGCGCAGGCGGCGGAGACGCTCACCGGGCTCGGGCCAGTCCGTCGTGGTGAGCGGCGTCTCATTCATGGACTCGCCGCTTCCGACGCCGAGGAACACGCGGCCTGGAGCGAGCAACGCGATGGTCGCCATCGCCTGCGCCACGATGGCCGGGTGGTAGCGGAACGAGGGCGTGACGACGCTCGTGCCCAGACGGGCCCGCGAAGTTCGTGCCGCCGCCGCGCCGAGCCACGCGAACGCGAACGGCGCGTGCCCGCCGGTGTCGCGCCACGGATGGAAGTGATCGCTGATGGCGATGCTGTCGTAGCCAAGCTCCTCCGCGAGCACGGCGTAGTCAAGGAGCCGCTTGGGGTCGAACTGCTCCGCGGACGCTTTCCAGCCGAGCGTTAACACTTATCTACATGAAGACTACGGCGCGAAAGGGTCCGCAGCCCCCGACGCTCTCGATCATCCCGGTTCACGGAATCCCTGAGGTGCGGCCAAACGACGATCTTGTCGGCCTTCTGCAGAGCGCGCTCCGGGCCGAAGGGGAATCACTGAGAGACGGGGACGTCCTCGTTGTCGCGCAGAAGGTCGTCTCGAAGAGTGAAGGCCGCCTCGTGCGACTTGCCGATGTCGTCCCAAGCGAGCGGGCGCTTGCGATGGCGGAGGAATCCGGCAAGGACCCGCGCCAGCTCGAGGTCGTGCTCGGCGAGACGAAGCAGATCATCCGCTGGGAGCGCGGCGTCCTGATCAGCGAGACCCACCACGGCTTCGTCTGCGCCAATGCGGGGGTCGATCGATCGAATGCGGGAGCCCCGGACACGGTGGTGCTCCTGCCCGTCGACCCGGACGCGTCAGCGGCGCGCATTCGCGAGCAGATCGCCGACCGGGCGGGAGTGACCGTCGCCGTCGTCATCACGGACACGTTCGGCCGCGCGTGGCGCGAGGGTCACACGAACGTCGCGATCGGGATTGCCGGCCTGCCCGCGCTCAAACGGTACGTCGGGCAGCGCGACCCGGAGGGCTACGAGCTGCGGGTCACCGAGATCGCCGTGGCCGACGAGATAGCGGCGGCGGCCGAGCTCGTCATGGGAAAGCTCGATCGATGCCCTGTCGCGATCGTCCGCGGGCTCACGTTCGAAGACTCGGACGAAACCGCGCAGGAGTACGTGCGCCCGGCCGCGCGCGACATGTTCCGGTGATGCCGCGCACCGAGCTCACGCCGGCGCAACGCAAGTTTCTGGAGGAGAAGCGCTTCGCCGTTGTCGGCTCGAAGAATCCGGACGGCTCTCCGCATCTCGCGGTCATGTGGTACCTCCTCGATGGGAACGACATCGTCGTCAACAGTGCGCAGGGACGGGTCAAGGACCGGAACCTCGCGGACGATCCGCGAATGAGCGTGATCGTCGAAGACGCGTATCGATGGGTACGCGTGGACGGCCGGGCTCGAATCGCCCACGACCAAGAGACCGCGCAGGCCGACATACGTCGCCTCGCAACGCGCTACCACGAGGATCCGCGCAAGGTCGACGAGCTCGTGGCGAGCCGCTTCAGCAAGCAGCACCGCATCAGCTACCGCATGCCGATCCGCCGCGTGGCTGCCGAAGGGTTCTGAAAAAGAAGAAGCCCCATCTTTCGATGGGGCCTCGTTCAATCCGCGTTCGGAGCGCTAGTTAGGCGTACCGGCTACGCGAGGCCGACGGCCGCACCTGCTCGAAGCAGGAGCTGCAGTAGACCGGCTTGTCACCGCGTGGCTGGAACGGCACGCGTGCCTCACCACCGCAGTTGCTGCAGGTGGCCGTGAAGAACTCACGCGGGCCACCCATGCCACGGCTTCCGCCGTATGCGCCGCCACCGCCGCCCATGCCGCCGGAGGCGCGACGCGCCGCACGGCAGGTGGGACAACGTCCCGGCTCGTTCATCAGACCGCGCGAGGAGTAGAACTCTTGCTCGCCGGCCGTCCATGTGAATTCCTGACCGCAGTCTTTGCAGGTCAGGGTTTTGTCAGAGAAGCTCAATTTGAAGCTTCCTCCCTTTGTTGTTCGCGCCGCCTTGAGCCTCGCCAGGACTTGGGAGGAAGTGCCTCACTTGCCCGCGTAGTAACTCTCGCCGCCGCTGCCCCTTTGGGGCAACTCAAGCCTAACAGTTCAATGCTGGTCGGGGAAGGTGTGCGCGAAGGCTTCGCCGAGCCACTCGTCGTACCACTCCCCTGATCGAAAGAAAGACTTCCGATATACGCCCATTTGCTTGTAACCCGACTTCTGATTCGCGCGGCGCGAACCGCGATTCGCGAGGGCGATCCAGTTATGCACGCGATGGAGTCGCAGTTCTCTCCAGGCGAAACCGGTGCGGAGACGGACCGCTTCGGTCGCGATGCCTCGACCGAACAGATCGTGGCGGCCGATGAAGATCCCGCTCTCGCCGTCGCGGCGCACCCAGTCGATCCCGAAGATGCCGGTGAACCCAACTGGCTCGCCTTGGTAGGCGATCGTCCACATGATCTGGGTCTCGTCCTCGCCTGTCTTCTTGAACCGTTCTTCTTGACTCTCGTCGGTCATCTCGCCAAAGCGCGGTCCCCAGAATTGACCGACCTCAGGCTGAAGCATCCAGGGCACGTGCAGCTTGAACTGCTCGAGAGTGGCCGGGACGAGCGACACGCCGTTCTGGCCATCGAGCCGCGGACCGAACATCAGCGGGTCGCGTCGGCCGCGAGCGGCGCGTACTCCCGCTCGGTCGCGCCCCAGCGCTCGTGCCATGTTTCCTTGGTCATGAAGAGCTGTGCCTCATCGACGTACGTGCCGTCCCGGTAATAGACCGCGTGCCCGCGCGCGTACTCCGCGTACCCCAGGCGCTCCGCGATCCGTAGGGCCGCAACGTTGTCCGCGCGAATCTCGACGCCGCAGCGCTTGAGGTCGAGGTAGTCGAAGAGAAAGCGGTGCAGAGCCAACGCCGCATCGAAACCGTAGCCCTTGCGCCACTTGTCCGGATCGATGAGGAACTGCCGCACCGTGAAGCCTGGCTCGGTGGGCGACCAGAAGTTGCCTGCCGCGAGGCCGATCAGACCACCCTCGGCGTCGACGGACCAGAGCACCCCCATCTTGTCCTTTGCGGTCTCTTTGAAGCGCTCCTTCCAGGTAGCCGGCATGGCCGGCTCCTGCCAAACGCCGTGTGCGCGCCGCACACGCATGTCCGCCATCCAGCGGTTGTAGGTGTCGAGATCGGCTTCCGCCGGCAGACGCAGCGTCGTCGTCTTTCCGCGGATCGTCCCGCCAAGAGCCATAGACGCGCGAGTCTAGGTTTCAGCGGACTATCGAGCGTCAGAATCGAACGTGTGAAACGACGATTCCGTTGGGCGAACCCGTTCTATGCCGAGCGCTATCTGATCGAGACGGAGATGCCCGCCGCCGATTGCTCAGAGGCGCTTCGGACCACAGTCGCATCACGCTATTCACCGAAGACTTGGCTCTGGGCGCGCGAGGAGTGGCCGGTCTTCGGCGCGGTCGACAAGAACAGTTTCTGGATAAGACGGATCCACACATTCCAACGGTCATATTTCCTGCAGGAAGCGTCCGGCGTGATCAGCGCCAATGATCATGGAAGCTCGATTCGGTTTCGCGTCGGGATGTCTCAGACCAACGCCGCGATTTTGGTGACGATTCTTGGGATCATGCTTCTCGCGGCCATCGTGCTGGCGATCGCCGTTCCGCAGGCGCTCGCACCCTGGCCCGCAGCTACCTGGTTCGCTTGGCCCGCGGCCGGCGCCGCGTTAACCGTGCTCGAACGGCTTTGGTGGGCCGACGACGAAGTGTTTCTCGTTGAATTTATCTCGCAGACGGTGCGGGGCACGCGAGTGCAACCCGCGCGCTCAGCGAAATCGTTCGCCCCAGGGGAGCCAGTCGAGACGCCGTCCTAGTGGGCGAGGGGTAGCCGCACCGCGAACTCGGCGCCGCCGCCCTCAACGTTTGACGCGCGGATCGTTCCGCCGTGGGCCTGAGCGATCGCGTGCGCGATCGCGAGGCCGAGGCCGGCGCCGTCGCGCTGCGCGTTCTCGCCGCGGTAGAAACGCTGGAACAGTCGCGCCTGCGCACCCTGCGGCAGCCCCGAACCGGCGTCGCGCACGCGGACCATGACGGCGCCGTCATCGCGGCTGCCGCGCACCTGCACCACCGCGCCGCGGGGCGAATGCTTCACCGCGTTATCGAGCACGTTGAGAAAGAGCTGCGCGAGCTTGTCGGCGTCACCTCGCACTGCCGGCAAAGCCTCGGCGCCCGCGACGTCAAAGGTCACGCCCGCATCTTTCGCCTGGACTTCGAGCGCGGCAATGGCGCCTTCGAGCAGACGCGAAGGCGCCACCTCATCGCGTGCCATGGTCTGCGCGCCGGACTCGAGGCGCGCGACCTGCAGCAGGCCTTCGACCATGCGCACGAGCCGACGTGCCTCACGGTGGATGATCTCGGCCACGTGCGAGACCGCGTCGCCGCGGGCCTCGCCGTCGACGATCGCCTGGGCGAACCCCTGGATCGACGTGAGCGGCGTTCGGAGCTCGTGCGAGATGTCGGCGAGGAAGGCCTGCTCGCTCCCGCGGGCGCGCTGGATTTCGCTCGCCATTTCGTTGAACGCCGTACCCATCTCGGCGACCTCGCTCGGACCCGCGAGCGGCACGCGTGTTCCGTAATCCCCGCCGGCGAATCGACGGACTCCGCCAACGAGGTCGCGCAGCGGGCGCGTGATCGTCCGCGACAGGAGGACCGCCACAACGAGAGCGAAACCGAGTGCGACGAGGCCGCTCAGTGCGAGCGACGGCAGAAGCGCGCGGAGCGTGTCAGTGAAGACGGCGCGCGGCCGCGCGACGACGATGAAGCCGAGCCCCACGCCGCTCCCAGCCGCGCGCGCCAGCTGCTGCCGCACCCAGATCCACTGCTCGCTGCCCTCCGTGAATTCGCCGATGTTCCCGCTGGTGGGCTGCGGAAGGAGCGTGCCCATGAGCCGGGTCTCGCTGTCAATCACCACGCGGCGCTGCGCGGTGGTGATGAGCAGTCGTGCGTTCGCCGCTTTGGCCTGCTCGGTGAGCGCATCGACGATCTCGCGGGGCTGCTGACCCGCGCGGACGCCGGTCTGGATCGCGGTGAGGAAAGGTGCCGAGAGCTCTTGAAGGTGGAGCCGCGTCTGGTCGTTCTCGTAGCGCAGGATGAGCCCCGAGATGGTGATCGACGCGACGGCCAGGCCCACGACGACGACGGCGAGGTAGGAGAGAAGCAAGCGGGTCGCGATGCTTCGCGGCATGCCTAGGTCGGCGCCACCAGCTTGTACCCAACTCCCCAGACCGTCTCGATCTTCGCGTCCGCGCCGGCGAGCTTGTCGCGGAGCTGCTTCACGTGCACGTCGACGGTGCGCGTCTCGCCCGGATACGCAAAGCCCCAGACGTCTTCGAGCAGGCGGTCACGGGTGAGCACGATCCCCGGCTGTCTGCAGAAGGCCTCGAGAAGCTCGAACTCCTTCGCCCGCAAGGAGACCGGCCGCTCGCTGACGTGCACCTCGTGGCGCGCCGGATCGATGCGTACGTTCCCGACCACGAGGGTCCGTCCACCGCCGGGCATTCCCGCCGTCCGCCGAAGGATCGCGCGGACCCTGGCGACGAGCTCCTTGGGGTTGAAGGGTTTCGTCATGTAGTCGTCCATGCCCGACTCGAGGGCGTCGATCTTCTGGACATCCTCGGCGCGGGCGGTGAGCGCAAGCACCGGGGTGTCCGCCTTCTTTCGGATCTCGCGCAGCAGGTCGAGGCCGTTCGCGTCGGGAAGGCCGAGGTCGAGGATCACGAGTGCCGGCTTCTCCTCGTCGAACTTGGCGCGTGCCTCGGCCGCGGTCCGCGCGTGCGCGACGATGAACTCGGCGTTCCGCAAATAGAGCGTGACCAGCTCTGCCACCGAGGGATCGTCCTCGACCACCACGATGCGTGCGGTCATGGGGCGAATGCTACGAGCGGTCCCTCACGCACTTGTGAAAGATCGGTTCGTTTCTGAGCGGATTGGTGGTCTGGAACTAGACCGCGACGCCGACAGGCTCGCGAGGCGTGCCGACGAGGCGATCGACGATCGCTGGGAGTCCTTCGAGCGCCGGCACGGACGAGCTCGAGACGTCCGCGATGTGTGCGCTCGTGAAGACGACGAACGCCTCGACCGGTGTGCGCGCGAGGCCGACCGATATGTCGCCGCGCACGCGGGCCGCGTTCCAGCGCGCACGCTGCGACGGCGACGGGCCGTGGACTCGCCGGCCGACGCCGTACTTCTGCTTGCGATACCAGTGGTCCTCGAAGCAGACGACCTCGCCGGCTTCGTCGCGCGGCTCGATCACGACCACACCCGGGGGACCGATGACGACCATCGGCACCTCGTCGTCCGCCCCATCCCGCGGTCCGTAGTGGGGAACGACGACGTAGCCCTCGGGAAGGTGATCGCAGAGGTACGCCGCAGCGCGGTCGGCGAGGGTCGATGCGGCGTGGAGACGAAGAGCGAGGGCCAGCCCGTGCACTCCGAGTGCGAGCGGAGGGATCGGGATGAGCGCGAAGAAGACCTCCGCGAAGCTGCGCTCGAAACCGAGCGAGCGTGCGGCCAGGTCCAGGCTGAGCGCGTACGAGATGCTCGCGGTCCCGAGTCCAAGTGCGGTCCAGAAGAGGCCAGCGCGCAGCGTGCGACGCCAACGTCGCCGGGCCGGCGGGATACTGCCAAGAACGCTCACCCTGCACGCGGAGGCTCGCTCTCTCGGCCACCGCCGTCGAGATGACGATGGTCCTGACCCAGTAGTACTCGGGCATCATCCGCACGCGATGTCACTCCGCACCGAGATCGCCGAGCAGCCGCGGGTCGTCCGGAGGCTCCTCGACGAGGGCTGGCCGGAAGCGCGAGCGCTCGGACGAGCGCTCAGCCGGGTCGAGCACATCACCCTCGTGGCGCGTGGCTCGTCCGACAACGCCGCGACGTACGGGAAGTACCTCTTCGAGAGCATCGCCGGCGTCGTCACGGCGCTCGCGGCACCGTCGCTCGTGACGCGCTACCAGTCCCCGCCCTCGTACGCGCGCGGAGCGGTCATCGGCATCTCCCAGTCGGGCGCGTCGCCCGACGTGGCGGGTGTCCTCGCGGAGGGACGAAGGGCTGGTGCCGTGACGATCGCGATCACGAATCAGCCGCGCTCGAAGCTGGGCCGCACGGCCGAGTACGTCTTCGCGCTACGGGCCGGTCCCGAGCGCGAGGTCGCTGCGACGAAGACATACACCGCGACGTGCGTGAGTCTCGCCCTACTCGCGGCGACGACTGCGGAGGCCCGCGGCCGTAGCGCCCTCTCCCTCGCCGGCCTCGCGGAAGCGGTCGATGAGGCCGTCAACGTCGAGAGCGACGCGGCGCGCCTGGCTCGCGCGATCGGCCGCGCGCCGACTGTGATCGTGCTCGGCCGAGGTTATCTCTATCCGGCCGCGCTCGAGACCGCCCTCAAGATCAAGGAGCTCGCCCGGGTCTGGGCGGAGCCGTATTCGAGCGCCGACTTCGCGCACGGGCCACGAACCCTCCTCCGGCCTCGGACGCCAGTGCTCCTCCTCTCCTCCCGGGGGGCGACGGAGGCGGAAGCGCGCTCCCTGGCGAGGTCCCTCGCAGAACGCGGCGCTCGGGTCTACGCGATCACGAACGACGAGCGGGTCGCAAAGATCGCTCGCGACGCCGTGCTGCTGCTCGCTCCGCTGTCGGAGACGCTCGTCCCGATCAGCTTCGTCGTCGCGGGGCAGCAGCTCGCCGCCGCCCTCGCGCGCCGCCACGGGCGCGACCCGGAGCGGCCCGCCGGCCTCGCGAAGGTGACGCGGACTTTGTGACCGGCGCCCGCTTTGGCGGTTTCGCGGGCGGCTTTTGCTTGGGAGCATCCTGGGGAAGGAACTCGACCGTCAGCCGGTAGCCGTACGCGGCGGCGACACGCGCGAGAGAACGGAGCGAAGGCAGGTACCGCGGGTCTTCCATGCGGCGCAGCTGCGTCTGCGAGGTGCCCAGTCGGCGCGCCGCCGCGCGCTCGGAGAGACCCGCCGAGCGCCGCAGCTTGGCGACGGCCTCCGCCACAGCCGAAGCGAGCGGGTCGGCGCGTTGCGCCTCTTCGGGAGGCGCTGCTACCGGGGTTGGTGTCGGCTGTTCGGGCATGGAGCGCACATCCTAAGACGGCATTTGGTAGCGAGCGAAACAGGGCAAAACGGGCACATCTTCAAACGAATTAGGGGTCTCCCAATCCACCGGTTGCTATCGCCAGCAATGTGATCGCAAGGAACGCCACGACGACGCCCACGACGACCACGGCGACAGCGCGGACCACGAGGTCGAGCAGTTTCACGCTAGGCAGCTGAGAAAACGTCCAGCAGATCGCGCTGCGCAGGGTCGTACGCGAACAAGATCGCGCCTTCGCATCCAGTTCGTTCCGCGGCCTGCACTTGCTCGCGCAACAGCCCGCGCTCCCCGGCATACCCCATGAGGCCACCCCACATGCGCGTCTTCGGCGCGGCGGCGCGCGCTCTTGTCAGGAGGCGCGCCACCTCGGCGGTGTCGCGTCGGTACGCCATCGGGCAGAGCAAATCGACAAGACCCGCGCGAGCCCAGTCCGGCCAGCGCTGAAGGACGCGCTCGCGGGCGACGTCGGGATCGGGGAACACGGCGGCGGAGATGACGATGCCCGGCCGCGCCGCGCGCAGGTGATTCGCCCCCTCCGATACGAGCGCGGTGACCGCGGCGTGGTCGTCCGGCGTGTCGGCGTAGGTCGCCTGCGGATAGCGCACGTAGTCGTAGTGAAAGCCCTCGACCCGGTAGCGCGACACGATCTCGGTGAAGACGGCGAGCGTGTGCTCGCGCGCTTCGCGGTTCTTCGGATCGGTGTAGATCCCCTCCCAGTCGCTGCCTCCGACCGGATCGAGGTAGTTCACGCCCCCGGGTCGAAGAAGCCAGTCCGGGTGCCGGTTTACAAGGTGTTTCGGGGACTTGGGAAGGGCGCCCTCCGGGCTCGACCAGGCGAAGAACACGTTGCCCCAGGCATGCACGCGCACGCCCACGGCGGCTCCGGCCCGCACCAGGTGCCCGAGCGGGTCGAAATCGTCCGCCAACCCTTCGGCGCGCGGCTCCAGTGACGAGCTGTAGTACGCGTCGCCTCGGCCGCGGACCTGGACCACGACGTCTTGGATCCCCCTCGTCGTGGCGTCCGCCATGAGGTCGTCGATCGCCCTCTTGGTCGTGATCTTGTCGCGGACGACCCAGAGGGCCTTATCCACCAAGGGCTTCTCTCGCCGCGTCGACGTTCTCCGGACTGGAGTCGACGGGGATGGTGCACCCGCCGGCGCCCAGCCAGCGGCGACCCGCCGTTTGCGCGCGGCCCTCACGCGCTTCGCGTTTCGCGGTCGCGGTCGTGCGTGAGACGAACGCCTCGTCCGAGAATCCGCCGATCGCGCCGCGCGAAGGCACCGCAGCGAGGAACGCCGCGAGATCCGGGTTACCGGCGAGCCGCGGATTCCACGACACCGCCGCCACGGGATAGCGTGCGAGCTCGACCACGCGCGCGCCGGGACCGCAGACGTGGAGGACATTGAGCGCCGCTCCGCGCGCGCCCGCGAGCACGCGCAGGTCGTACGCGGTTCCGAAGCGCCGGTACTCGCCGTCGTCGAGCGTGTCGCGACGCGCCCAGGCCGTCGTCGCGAGGAATATCCCGTCCGCGTATTCGCAGCACGCCGCCGCAAGCTCGGCGAACGTCTCGGCGACCGCGTCTAGCGCGGCGACGATCTCGTCCGTCCGCGCGCGCAGGTCGGCGAGCACGCGCTCTTTTCCCGCGAGTCGCTCGAGGACACCGAGCGGGGTGAAGATCGTGGCGAGGAGCCCCGTCTCGGGGAGCACCTCGCGCACCAGGCGCAGTCCATATACGAGCTCGCGGAAGGCGGGCTCGCGGAGTGACTTGCGGCGGATGCGCGACCAGTCCTCGGGCTTGCGCACGGCGTAGCGCTCGAGCGCGGGATGACCGTCCTTCCCGTAGCGGTAGCGCGTGCCCCAGGGCTCCGCGTGGTAGTGCGCCCGAGGGTTGTACTTGATCAAATCGAGCTGGTGCCGCTTGGTGAAGGCGATCGTCGTCTCGGCCAGCTTCGCCGCGCCCTCGTTCTCGTCGGGGTAGAAGTGACGCCACACCGCGAATGGGACGCGATCGACCGCGTGCCCGCCGAACGCCGCCGTGACACGCCCCAGGGAGTTCAAAGCTCGGCGAACGTGGTGCGCACGATGCCCTGTCGTTCCAGCGCGGCGCGGACCCTGCCGTCGGTGAGCGTGGCGAGCTCGATCGGACGCTCGCGCGCGTATGCGGACGTCGCGACGAGCTCTGGATCGGGCTCGCCCGGGTGGCACATGAGCTCGGTCACCCCGTGATCGAGACGCGACAGGAGCGCGAGCAGATCCGCGACCTCGATGTGGCCAGGATGCTGGAACTCGCGGGTGAAGTGATCCGGCGTGCGCACGCCCTTCGCACGGTACTCGTCCCGCTGCGCGGGCGTGTGCGTCCGCGCGGCCGCGCCCGTTGCGCGTGCCAGCTCGCACACCGCCCACGAGAGCGCCGGGTGATCGTGGACCCAGTGGTGCGTGTCGATGTGCGTCGGCTCGCGCCCGGCGAGCTCGCGGGCGCGCGCGTATTGCGCGTGGTACTCCACCAGGGCTTCGTTGCGGTCGATGGGACGCGCGAGAAGCTCCGACGGACGCCAGAACGATCCGTCCTCGCGAACGAGCGAGGGAATTCGCGCGGGATCCGAGAGCGGCCTTCCGTATGTCAGGACGAGATGAACCCCCAGATCGAGGGTCGGCGTCGCGCGCGCCAGCGATGCCGCGTGAGCCGTGCTCGGCGCGTTCGTCATGAACGTCGTGCTGCTGACGATCCCCTCGCGGTGCGCGCGCACGATGCCGTCGTCGACGCCCGCGGACCGACCGAAGTCGTCCGCGTTGACGATCAGGAGACGGGCCAACGATCCTCGATCGCCGCGCGCACATGCCACCCCCACGTTTTGAGGCGACGCTCCGCCTCTTCCGCCGTCACGCGTGCCTCGCGCTCCACCATGTGGATCGCGCGCTGACGCAGCTTCTCGTTCGTCGGGCGCAGATCGACCATCAGGTCGTCGCGCGTGCGGCCGAGCTTCACCATCGATGTCGTCGACAGCATGTTGAGAACGAGCTTCGTCACTGTCCCCGCCTTCATCCGGCTCGACCCGGCGATGACCTCGGGTCCGACCTCGATCACGATCGCTACATCGGCCGCTCGGGCGAGCGGTGAGTCCGGATTGCACGTGATCGCGATCGTCGCGGCTGCTCCGAGGTCGACCTTCGCTCCCTCGATCGCGTCGACGACATACGGGGCTCGCCCACTCGCGGAAATCCCGACGACGACGTCGCCGGCTGTCACGTGCTCTGCGAGATCTCGTAAGCCAAGGGGCTGGTCCTCGGCGCCTTCGATCGACATTCGAAGGGCGTGGTCCCCGCCCGCGATGATCCCCGTCACGAGCTCCGGGTCGACGCCGAACGTTGGCGGCATCTCGCTCGCATCGAGGACCCCCAGTCGCCCGCTTGTGCCGGCACCGATGTAGCGAAGCCGTCCGCCTTTGGAGAGCGAGGCGACGATGAGCTCGACCGCGCGCTCGATCGACGGGATCGCACGCCGAACCGCCGCGGGCACGGCGGCGTCTTCGTCGTTGATCAGCTCGAGGATCTGGCGCGTCGACATCTTGCTCAGGTTTCCCGCGCGAGGATTGCGCGACTCCGTACTCGCTGCGCTCGTACCAGCGGCGCTCGTGCCCCCAGCGGACTGCGGTCCGCCGGGCTGCCCTCGCTTGCTAGTGGGTCGATCCATCACGCGCCCCAGGCGAGGCGCATGGCAAGCCGCGCCGCACCCATGGCTGGCTCCTCGCTCACTGGTTCGACGGTTGCACGCGGCAGCATCCTGAGAAGCTCGCCGCGCACCGCTCGCTCGAGCGAGGCAACGGACTCGAACGCGCCACCCGCGAGGTAGACGGGCCCCTCTGTGAGGCGCAGTCCTCCCGCGACCGTGGACGCGGCGCGCGCGAGCGCGTGCCCACCCCGCTGGACGATGGAGACCGCGATCGCGTCCGCTTCGGCGGCGGCTCGGCCGACGGCCCAGACCGCGGCGACGATCGCCGGAGCGGGGTGCGGTCGCCCGTAGAGCTGTGGGATCACGTCCATGAACGTCTCGACTCCCAGCTCGCGCAGCAGATGCGCGGTGATCGCGGTTCCCGCACCTCGGCCGTCGGCGTGATGCGCGGCGGCGCGAAGGCCTTCGAGTCCGAGCCAGACACCGGATCCCTCGTCACCGATGAGGTAGCCCCACCCGCCTGCGCGTTGCTCCTGGCCTTCGTCGTTGCGGCCGAACGCGATCGATCCCGTCCCGGCGATCAGTACGACGCCACATCCCACGGGATTGCCCGCGTAGAGGGCGGCGATCGCGTCGTGCGTCACGTCGATGCGCACCGTCGGCCCGACGAGCTGTGTGAGGATCGCGCGTCCTTTCTCGCGATCGGCTGGGCGATCGCCTCCGGAGCAGGCGAGGACGACGGCGACCGGAGTCGAACCCGCGAGGGCCTCCGATAGGGCCGCCCCGATCGATCCGGCCGGGTCGGGTGATGACAGAAGATTGGCGCCGCCACCCGCGCCGCGCCCGAGGACGGCACCAGCGCGATCCACAGCGAACGCGCGCGTCTTGGATCCGCCCGCGTCGATGCCCACGACGAGCGGAGCTGACATCAGGGCTGGTGGATCGCTCCGCCCGAGACGGAACGTGACGCGCCGGTGGCCCCGGGCAGGATGTTCGGCTTTCCCTGCACGCGATACGCGCCGAGGATCGCGAACGCGACGGCCTCGCGCGACGTGACCGGGATGCCGAGCTCATCACTCGTACGCACCGGGAGCGGGGCGACCGCCGCGCGCAACGCCTTCAGGAGCGTTGGATTGTGGGCACCGCCGCCGGCGACGATGAGCTCGTGCCACTTCACCCCGGCCGGGCTCTCGCGCTTGAGCGCGTCGGCGACGGTGCGCGCCGTGAGCGCGACCGCAGTCGCGAGCGCGTCGTCGCGCGTGCCGCCGTTGCGGGTGACACGCCGGGAGAGCTCTTCGGCGAACGGCTGGCCGAAGTCTTCACGCCCCGTGCTCTTGGGCGCCCGCCTCGCGAAGTACTCGTTCGTGAAGGCCCAGCCGAGGGCACGCTCGTCGACGCGACCGCGCGCCGCGCCGCCGCCGCCTTCGTCAAAGCGTTTGCCGTCGCGCTGCGCGATGAGGTCGCTCAGGATGTTCGCGGGCCCGGTGTCGAAGGCCCTCACGCTCTCGGCTTCTGCTTTGGGGATGAGCGTGAGGTTCGCGATGCCGCCGAGGTTCAGGAGGGCGACGGGGGCGCGCCTTCCGAAGAGCACGAAGTCGGCGAACGGCACGAGCGGAGCACCCTCGCCGCCGGCGGCGATGTTCGCGCTCCGGAAGTCCGCGACCGTCGGCACCCCCGTCCGCAGGGCGACCCGCGACGCGTCGCCAAGCTGGAGCGTCGCGTTCTTGGGCAGGTGCGCGACGGTCTGCCCATGCATGGCGACCACGTCAGGGAATGCGGCGAGCGTCTTTACGAACTCCTCCGCGGCATCCGCGTACGCGTCACCGATCGCCACATGCAGCGCCGCCAGGTCCGCTGCGCCGAGCTTCTCGCCGGAGGCGGCTTCGAGTATTCGCTTACGAAGCCCGTCGTCATAGTCGCGATGGCCCGTCGCGAGCACCTTCACGTTGTCGCCATCGATGTCGATCGCTGCGACATCGATCCCGTCGACGGAGGTGCCGGACATCATCCCGACTGCGATCACCGGCGAATTGTCGCGCGTCAGGATCTGGCCAGGGCCTCGTAGACCGCCACGCGGAAGCGGTACAGCTCGTCGTCGTTGGCCCGGCCGAAGTACACCCTGTTCGTGAGCAGGACGATCGTGAGGTCCTTGGCGGGATCGACCCACACGCTCGTGCCGGTGAATCCGGTGTGGCCGAAGGCGTCCACGCTGAAGAACGGAAGGTCCTGCGGTGGCCGCAGGACGACCCCGAGTCCGCGCCGGACGTCGTCGCCGCGGTACTGCTCGGTGCGGGCGAGGTCGCGTAGCTCGTTCCCGATGACGGCGCCGTCGCGGTAGATGCGGATGAGTGCCCCGACATCCGCGGCGGTGCCGAACAGACCCGCGTGTGCGGACACACCCCCCATGGCGTACGCGTTCTCGTCGTGAACCTCACCGCGGAGGCGTTTGCGGCGCCACTCGATGTCCTCCTCCGTCGCCGCACATTCTTCCGGTGGCCGCGGCCCGTATCCGCAGGTGCGCGCCTCGACCACGTCGAGGACCCGCTCGCGTATCACAGTCTTGAAGGGCGCGCCCGCGACCCCGGCGAGGCCGGTGGTCAGCATGATGTAGCCGAGATCGCTGTAGCGGAACTCTCCGACGTCCTGTGCGAGCGGCTCCCGTGCCGCGAGCCACACGAGCTCCTCCGGCGAAGACGCTTCCCTCCAGAGCGGCTTCCACCACGCGAGCCCCGCCGTATGACTGAGGACCTGCCGGAGGGTCACCCGGTCCTTGTTGCCGCCGCGGAAATCCGGGACGAGCTCCCGAAAGGGCATGTCCAGCTCGAGCTGGCGCTCGCGCACGAACGAGAGCACGAGAGCGGTCGTCGCGAGCTTCGTAAGCGACGCGAGGTCAAAGAGCGAGTCCGTCGTGCACGGTGCGTCCGGCCCCGCGCTCGGATCGGGACAGAGCGTGCCCGCCGCGTACATGCCGACCGCTCCGCGGCGCTCGACGCGCACGACAGCCGCGGTGCAGAGCTCGCCGATGGCCGCGTCGACGGTCGGCTTCGCGCGTGCCACGAGGTCGGTCACGCGAAGTCGCGCATGCCCGCCCCGATGCTGAAGACGCCGGGGATAACGACGGGAAGCGAGCCCGACGGCTTGCGCTCGCCGAGAAGGACTTCCGCGGCCGCGGTGAGGCTCGGCTCGCGCGAGTCGTAGGCGCAGAGGTACGCGGGCACCTCCGGGACGCTCAAGATGTCGTACGGCGCGCGAAGCGCCAGGACCGCGACGGGCTTCTCCTTCGCGAGCGCCCGGACCAGCTCCACCTGCTCCGGATACGCGAAGAGATTCGTCGTCCCCACGACCACCACGTCGGCCGAACGCGACATGGTCACGATGCGGTCGATCTCGTCTCCGCGCGGGCGCAGTGGCAGCGACTGGGAGATCGCATCGGCGCGCTTCGCGGCGATGACGCTTCCGAGCGTCGGCTGTCCCTCGAAAAAGCTGATGTCTGCGTTCGCGGGTGAGGCCGCGAGGATCCGCCCTCGGAGCGGGAGCACACCGCGGTTGCGGAGGAGCGTCGTCGCGCCGCGCGCGAGGTCGAGCGCCGTCCTGGCGTTCGCGGCGAGATCCGGCGCGGACTGGTCGCGGCGACCGTCGAGGATGCCAAAACGTCGCTTCGTGTCCACCACCCGCCGGACCGATTGCTCGAGCCGCGCACTGGAGACCGAACCCGAGCGGACCGCGTCGGTGATCAGGCGGTGGCCCTCGAGCTGGGCGCTCTCGTCGAAGCGGAAGAGGAGGTAGTCCGCGCCGGCCTGGAACGCGCGCAGCCCGGCAGTTGCTTCGCCGACGTGCCTGAGAGCGCCCATCTCCAGGTCGTCGGTAACGACGAGGCCCTGAAAACCAAGCGTGTTGCGAAGCAGGTCGGTCATCACCGCCCTCGAGAGCGTGACCGGCAGCTCGGGCGTCGCATCGAGGACCGGGACGACGATGTGCGCACTCATGATCGCGGGGACGCCCGCTGCGATCGCAGCGCGGAACGGCGGAAGCTGGACGCGATCGAGAGCCCCACGGTCTGCGTCGATCTTCGGCAGCCCGGTGTGCGAGTCCGTCGTCGTCGAGCCGTGACCGGGGAAGTGCTTCGCGCAGCAGAAGTACCCGGCGTTCGCGTATGCCTGAACGGCGGCGGTCACGAGCGAGGACACCCGCGCGGGATCGCTCGAGAACGACCGGTTCCCGATGATCGGGTTCGCCGGTTCGTCGTTGACGTCCGCGACGGGTGCGAAGTTCCAGTTCACGCCGAGTGCGCGCAGTTCGGCCGCGGTGATGGCCGCGGCGGTGCGGACGCTCCGCTCGGGGTCGGCGGTTGCCGCGAGCGCCATCTGCCCGGGGAGGATCGTGGCGCCTCTGCTGATGCGGATGACCGGGCCGCCCTCCTGATCGATCTCGAAAAAGAGCGGCAAGGACTTCGCGTCGCGCGCGATCCGATCGAGATCCGCGACGAGCTTCGCGAGGCTCGCCGCATCGGTGAAGTTCTCGGAGTAGAGGATCACGCCGCCGACGCCGCGATCGCGGATCATCGCCTCGAGTGAGCTCGTGATCCTTGTGCCGTGGAAGGCGACGCTCATGAGCTGACCGACCCTGCGCTCGAGCGACATTCCCGCGACGACGTCCCCGCTCGTACCCGGTGTCGTCGTGGTCGGCGCGCACGCCGCGAGCGCGGCGCTCGCCGCGGCCGCCCGCAGGAACTCGCGTCGCTTCATGGGAGCTGGACGGGCAGACGTCCTTCCGCCTGCCGCTTGCCGGCGAGCACAGCGGCGAGCGCCTCGAGCGATGCGGGCACGTCGCTGTAAGAGAGGAGTGCGGGCACATGCGGCACGAGCGCGGCGTCGTACGGGCTTCGGAGCGCGCAGAGCACGCCACCCCTGGCGAGCGCTTCTTTGACGCGCGTCGCCTGTTCCGGCTGGAACCACGCATTCGTGGAGCAGACGACGAGCGGACCGGGGCCCTGCGGAACGTGTCCGTTCGTCGCGAACGTCACGCGTTCTCCGAGGTGGCGGCGCAGCGCGGCCTCGAACGTCGACCCGGGCGTCGAAAGCTCCTCGACCGGGGATGCCTGCGTGGGCTCGAAGTACAGGACGCGCATCGGACCGTCGGGCCGGGGAAGCGCGGGCCCGAGATGCGTGATCGACGCTTCGGCGATCTCGCGCGCGAGGTCGCGCCGGGGTTCGTCATCGAAGTCGGTGTCCGGCACGATCCGGCCGAAGCGCTCGCGAAACCACGTCGCGCGACGCAGCGCCTCGCGCGTGCGCTCGGGCCGCACGCGGTCGGCGATCCACTGCGCCGCGGCCAGCTGCCGTTCGGGACCGCTCGTCACCATCATCGCGTCGACGCCCGCCTCGAGCCCGGTGACGACGACGTCCTCGATGGAGATGTCGGCGATCCCGCTCATGTCGAGGGAGTCGGTCATGGACAGACCGTCGAAGCGCAGATCGCGGCGCAGGAGGTCGGTGAGGATCGGGCGCGAGATCGTGGCCGGCGCGTCCGCGTCGAGTGCGGTGTAGCGGATGTGCGCGCTCATCACGGTTGTCGCTCCGGCCGCGAATGCGCTTCGGAACGGAAGGAGCTCGCGGCGCTCGAGCGTGGCGCGATCGACGTTGACGTCGGGTCGCGTGAAGTGCGAATCGAGCGACGTGTCGCCGTGTCCGGGGAAATGCTTGGGCGTCGAGGCGACGCCCGCGCCCTCGGATCCGCGCACCCATGCCGCCGCGAACTGCGCCACACGCTCGGCGTCGTCGCCGAAGGAGCGAGTCCCGATGACCGGGTTGCGAGGCTCCACGTTCACGTCGCAGACCGGTGCGTGGTTCACGGTGATCCCGTCCGCGAGCAGTCCCTCGCCGACCGCGCGCGCCGCGCGCTCCGCGTTGCGCGGATCGCCCGTCGCGCCGATCGCCATGGCGCTCGGGAACACGGCCCGATAGCCGACGCGCACGACGGATCCGCCTTCCTGGTCGACGGCCACCGGCACAGGCGGCAGGCCGCCGCGCGCGGCGGCGTCCTGGGCTTCGCGCAACATCGCGCGCACCTGATCCCTCGACCGGATGTTCCCGCGGAACGCGAAGAGGAGAAGTCCGCCGATCGTGCCGGCACGGATCGCGTCCAGGATCGGGCCGGGCACATGCTCGCCGTCGAAGCCCGCCCAGACCAAGGCGCCGGTGCTGAGTTCGGTCACGACCTCCGCCGCCGGCGATACCGCGCGAGCGTGATCTGCCCGAGCGGACGGCCGCGCGGTATGCGAGTCGATTTCTCGAGCATGATGCGGCGGATCTGGTCCGCGTTCGGCACGATCGGCGCGATGCGCCGCACGCTCCGCGGACCCGCGATGTACCCGCCAAGCGCGTCGATGACGTCGTTCACGCGCTCCTCGATGTCCAGCATGGCGAGCGGGCGGGAGCCGAGGAACAACTCGATGCGCACCTCGAGCCGGTCGTTCTCGCTGTAGCCGACGCCGCGCGAGGCCTGCGATTCGAGGACCGCCGCGTGGACCCGCCGGCGCCACTCATTGCGCGGCGGTGCGTACGGCGGGAGGGTCGCGCTGAACGTGAACCGACGCTTCGCCACACAGCGAGACTAGCGCTCTATCATTTTCCCCTCCGAGGAGACCTGACCCGTGCCAACCCTTAGTGCCACCGCCCGCGCGCGGCTTCCCGACAGCTCATTCGCCTACATCGACTCGCAGGGGCGCCGCCGGCTGCCGATCAACGACATCTCGCACGTACGGAACGCCCTTGCACGGTTCGACCAGGTCGACTTCGAGGACGACGCCGCCCGTGAACGAGCCCGCGAGCGACTGCTCCGGGCGGCCAAGAAGCACGGCATCGTGCCCCTCGGCTTCTTCGACGGACAGCTCCGCAAAGCTGGCGCCGCCAACGTGCGTTCGCTCCCGCGCGGGACCGTGACCTTCCTCCTGACCGACATCGAAGGGTCGACAGGTCTGCTGCAGCGGCTCGGCGACGATTACGCCGGCCTCCTCCGCGAGGTCCGGACCGTCATCAGGACGAACGTCCGTGCGGCGAGCGGTCACGAGGTCGACGCGCGAGCGGACGAATTCTTCGCGGTCTTCCGGCGGCCGCCGCACGCGCTCGAGGCCGCGCTCGCGATCCAGCGGTCGCTTCGCGAGAAGACCTGGCCGCGGAAGGCCGACGTCCGCGTTCGCATCGGGATGCACACCGGCCGACCGACGCTCACCGAGACGGGCTATGTCGGCATCGCCGTTCACATCGCCGCGCGGGTCTGCTGGGCGAGCCACGGCGGCCAAATCCTCCTCTCGTCGGCCGCCCGCGACTCATTCGCGGAGCGTCTCGCCGAGGGTGTCGCCTTCCGGAGCCTCGGCCGATTCAGCCTCCACGGCGTTGCTGAGCCCGAGACGCTCTACCAGGTCGACGCGTCCGATCTGCGCGCCAAGTTCCCCCGACCGCGCACGATCGGACCGATGCGAAGCTCGCGAGCCGGTCTCAGCTAGCGGCGGCTAGTCTCGCGCTTCCGCGGGTCCTGCCCCAGGGGCAGGGGCCCCTGACCGCGTAGCGGCTCGGGGCCGTGCGCTCACCGCACCCTCCCCACCTTTCGCGTCGTTCGCCCCGCTCACTCCGCGAGGCGGGTCCCCGGGGCACCCGCGGTTCGCGCACAACCCGCTCGCCCGTGCCACCCGCGGAGGCGATTTGCTAGCCGCGCTGCACGGTTACATCGATTGAGTCGTATCCGGTGGCGCCGTCGGGATATGGCGCCCGACCGACCGGCGTCTCCGTATTTCCGGCGCCGTCAGTTGCGCGAAGAGTGAGCTTCGCTGGTCCGGCCCCATTTGGCGTCCACTGGTATGACCAGCGTCGCCAGGTGAGTGGGCCCATCTGCGTTTCGAGCGTCGCCTGTCCCCACGACTTCCCGCCGTCGGTCGAGAGCTCGACCTTCGAGATGCCGCGCGATCCCGCGAAGGCAATGCCCGCCACCGTAATCGCCCCGCCGGTCCAGCGGACGTTCCGTCCCGGAACGTCGATCCGAGCGTTCGTGTTGACGTTCGCGCTATCAGACCAGCCCTGCAGCATCCAGTAGCCCCGGAAGTCGTAGTTGACGACCTCGATGGACTTGATCCACTTCACGTTCTTCATGCCGTAGATGTTCGGGACGAGCATCCGCGCGGGGTAGCCGTGATCCTGCGGCACGGTCTTCCCATTCATGAGGTATGCGACGAGGGTTCTCTCCTCCATCGCCTTCGCGATCGAGATCGAGTCGGTGTAGCCGTCGACCGACGTGAACGCAACGTCGTACGCACTCGACTTCACCTGGGCGCGGTTGAGCAGGTCCCGGAGCGGCACGCCGGTCCAGACCGCGGTTGAGATGAGATCCCCGCCGACGTTGTTGGAGATGCACTCGAGCGTGTGCACCTGCTCGATCGCCTCAAGATCGAGGAGCTGGTCGTAGGTGAGCGAGAAGGGTGCTTGGACCTCGCCTTTGATCTCGAGACGCCACTCATCGATGAGGACGCGCGGTTTCACGAGAGTCGTATCGACGGTGTAGTGGTCTTCGTTCGCGGTGATCCGAGGCGTGATCCCGTCGAGCCCGTCGACCGCGGGATCGGCCGCAGGGATGTCGGCGGGTGCACGGAGACGCCGCGCGGCCATGGCGACGTTGCCGAGCCCACCAGACCCGAGCGCCGCGACCCGCGACAGAGGCAGCGACACGATCGCGACAGCCGCCGCGATCGCGGCCGTTCCCAGTAGCGCGCGGCGGCGTCCGGGGGACGCGGGTTCCGTGTCCGAAGACTGGACCTCGGCGCTCGGCAGGATGAGGGCGAGGGCGACGAGGAAGACTGCGGCACCGACCGCCGCGTCGATGAGGCTCGTGACCGGCTCGATCCGCTGGGGGGAGATGACGCGCGCCAGCACGAAGACCGCGACCCACGGCAGGAGACCGACGCCCAGAACGGCCGCGGTCCGCTGTCGCGGCGACACCGCGAGGACTCCCGTCACGGCGCCGTCAAAGAGGAACAGCGCGATGACCCCGACGACGAGGAGGATCTTCGCCCAGTGATGCAGCAGCTCGATCAGCGGGATCGAGATCCACCCCGGCAGCAGATCGATGATCGCCTGGCCGAGGCTGTCGGCAACGAATGGCATTCCAGCCAAGCTGAGAAGGAACGCGACGTCGAGGGCGAAGAACATGGCCAGCGCTCCGACGAGCATCCCTGTGCGTGCGCGCCGGTCGAATCGGCTCATGTATGGCACGATACCCCTCGTTGTCTTCGTCGCCCCTTCCCCTTTCCCCTGATGACCTTTACGAGTTCCGCTTCCTGACGGATGCGCAGATCTCGCCCGACGGCGCGCGCATCGCGTACGCGGTGAAGACCGCGAACCCAAAACGCGATGGGTACCAGGGAGCGATTTGGCTGGTCTCATTCGACGGCGCCAAAGCGCCCGCGCAGATCACCGCCGGCACCGCGCATGACTCAACCCCGCAGTGGTCGCCCGAGTGCGAGCGGCTCGCGTTCACGTCGGACCGGGGCGATGTACCGAAGGGAAGGAAACGTCCCCCGCGCAACATCTTCGTGCTCGACCTCGCGGGAGGTGAAGCCCGTCAGCTCACGCACTTCGGCGACGACTGCTCGGACCTCGCGTGGTCGCCCGACGGCCGCGCGCTTGCGTTCGTGGTGCGCGATCCCAAGGACTCGGCCGACGACGACGACGGCGTCCGCGTGTACGACCGCGCGCGGTACAAGTCCGATGAGGGCGGCCTCCTCGACGATCGCCGCAAGCACATCTGGATCGTCGGCGCCGATGGTTCGGCGCCACGGCGCCTGACCGACGGCGATTGGGACGACGGGCAGCCGGGGTTCTCACCCGACGGCCACCGGATCGCGTTCATCTCCAACAGGACCGAACGGCGCGACCTCAACACCGTGGCGGACATCCACGTCGTGACCCTCGCGGGCGAGACGCGCCGCGTCACCGACGGCGTGGGCAGCTACGGGAACCCCGCCTGGTCGCCCGACGGCGCGACGATCACGGCCTACGGGACCGACCGCGCCATCGGATCGTCGGCTCAGAACATCCACCTCTGGGCCTTCCCCAAAGTGGGCGGACCCGGCAAGGATCTGCTCGAAGGGTGGGATCGCTCCGTGGGGTCATCGGTGATCAGCGACATGCGCGCTCATGCGCAGACGCTCCCGCCCGCTTGGACCGGCGACGGCCGCATCCTCTTTCTCGGTTCGGACCAGGGCACCGCGAACGCCTACTCCTGCGCCGCGACCGGCGGAGATGTGCGAGCCGAGACCGTCGGCGGCCACCAGCTCGTGTCGTGGTCGCTCGACAAATCGCACAGTCGCTTCGTCGCGATTCGCGCGACGGCGACCGATCCCGGGAACCTCATCGTCGGCGAGGTCGGCGGCGCGATGCGCAAGGCGAGCTGCCTCAACGACGAGCTTTTGGGATCCCGGTTCATCGCCGAACCCGAGCGCGTCGAGTTCACCGGCGCGGATGGCTGGAAGATCGAGGGCTGGCTCATGAAGCCGCGCGGGTTCGATCCAGCGAAGAGGTGGCCGCTCGTCCTCGAGATCCACGGCGGGCCGCACACCGCGTACGGGCACTCGTTCTTTCACGAGTTCCACGTGCTCGCCGGACGCGGCTACGCGGTGCTGTTCACGAATCCTCGCGGGAGCCACGCGTACGGGCAGCGGTTCGTCGAAGCGTGCGTCGGCGACTGGGGAGGCAAGGACTACGAAGACCTCATGGCCGGCGTGGACCACGCGCTCGCGCTCGGGTGGGTCGATCCGAAGCGCCTTTACGTGACTGGCGGGAGCTACGGCGGCTTCATGACGAACTGGATCGTCGGACACACCGATCGCTTCCGCGCCGCGGTCACGCAGCGGAGCATCTCGAACAACGTCTCCGCGTTCGGGACGAGCGACATCGGTTGGCATTTCTGGGAGCACGAGATGGGCGACGCGACGCCGTGGCAGGGAGGCGAGAAGCTCATCTTCCGATCGCCGCTGACCTATGTGACCAACGTGAAGACACCCGTTCTCATCCTCCACGCCGAGCGAGATCTGCGCTGTCCGATCGAGCAGGCCGAGCAGCTCTTCACAGCCTTGAAGGTGCTCGGAAAGGAAGCCGTCTTGGTGCGGTTCCCCGAGGACAACCATGACCTCACGCGCGGAGGTAAGCCGAAGCATCGCGTCGAGCACACGCGCCGTATCGCCGACTGGTTCGACGCGCACGCCTGACCTGGGACGACACGACTCAGTTTCGCTAGTCGATCGGTCCGAGCTCGAGATCCTTCGGCGCTTCGTCCGGAAGGACCCAGCGGATGTAGGGCTTGGCCCACTTCACGTGAAGCTCGTTCGCTTTGTCGGTCGCCTTCGCGTACCCGAGCTCGAACGCCGGGCCGTCATGCGCGCCCAGCGCCGTAAGCAACGGACCCAGATGTTCGTTCTCGAACGCGACGAGATCGGCGGCGTACTTCGGACGGATCTGCGCGAGCTTGCGCTGCAGTCCCCTCACCCGTCGAGCGAAATAGGCGGCGAGCTCCCAGTTGCCGCCACGCGCGGCGTACGCGCACTTCCACCACACGTTGCCGACTGAGGCCATGATCTCGCCGGTCCCCGGCAGAAGCTGCGCGACCTGCTCGAGCGAGAGCCGCGGGGGCTTGGACTGCGGATCGTCGGCCACATTGCGATAGTACGAACGTGCGCGCGCCACGACGCGGCTCCATCGCCGCTTTCCTAGGGAACTTTCGTGCGAGCGAGATCCCGCTTGCGCGGCGGCTCGCGATCACGGCGCGCAACCTCGTGCGACGCGCGGCGCTCCGCCAGGGCTGCTGCGGGCATCACGGGGAGCCCGGCTGCTGACTGATCTCCGAGCCGGAGGGTCCTCCGCGCCGCTAGCATTGACGGGCCGGTGAAAGAGTTCTTCCAGGGTCGCCGTTTCGGCTTCGCGCCACGTTCCGCCGTTGGTTATGTCGCCATCGGCATCGGCATCGCCGTGACTCTCACCGACCTCATGGCGTGGTTCGCGTGGGGCGCAAGTGAGACGGGTGGCTTCGTCGTCGTCTCCGAGTGGCTTGCGAAAACCGTGACTGTCGTCCTCGGCCTCGCCCTGCTCGCCGCACTCGCCGAGTACCTGGACGTCCCCGCGGAAGATCGCGGGATCGCGAGGCTCGACATGGTGGCCGCGATCGTTGCCTTCCTGCTCTACGGCGCGTCGGCATTCCTCCGGGGGCTCGAACCCGGGGTGGCTGCCGCGACGCCCGCGCCGTTCCTGCTCGCGATCGCGGGCCTGATCGTCGCATTCGTCGACGCCGCCGTCGCGGCGAACCTCTACAGCGCGCGCGAGTGGGAGGAGCTCGACGAGGAGCCCCTCCGCGAGCACCGACCACGAAGGCGGCCGCGAGCCGCCAGCTAGCCCAGGGGTATGGGCCCCTGATCGGGCACGGGACCCAGGGGTAGGGGCCCCTGATGGGGTGGGGGCCCCACGGCGGTCCGGCGCGCCGTCCGAACGCCGCGGTCACGTCGGACCTTCCTCGTTTCGCGCTCTCCGGTCTCGTCGCCGACTGCACCTGCGTGGAGCTCGAAGGGCAGGAGCGCACCCTCCGGATCGATGCGCAGTGCGCGGCGCGACCTCGCGTCGTACATGAGCGCCTCCGCCCGACGGGCGTCGCGCGCAGCTGCTTCGATCACGCGAAAGAGCTTCGACATCGCACAACCTCCACTCGTGGTGCGCGTCACGCTCGCATCCCGGGGCGGCACGCAACAGACAGAGGCGAACATGTCGGATGTCTCGTGCGCGACAGTCAGTCGAGCGTGAGATCGGCACCTCATATCCTCCAGGTGTGATCCGCGTCGAGGACCTGGTGAAGCGCTACAAGAAAGCAGAGACGAACGCCGTCGACGGCATCTCCTTCGAGGTCAAGGCAGGCGAGTTCTTCGTCCTGCTCGGCCCGAACGGAGCGGGAAAGACGACGACGATCTCCATACTCACGACGACGCTCTCTCCGACCAGCGGTGGGGCGACCATCGACGGGAGCGACATCGTCCGCGAGGCCAGCGCCGTGCGACGCAAGGTCGGGATCATCTTCCAGCGGCCGAGCCTCGACCAGAACCTCACCGCAGAGGAGAACGTGCGGTTCCACGCGGTCCTCTACGGCATCTTTCCGTACGCGCCGACGTACGGCCTGATGCACCGCGATTACCGCGCGAAGGTCGAGGAGCTCGCGAAGCTCCTCGGAATCTTGCGGGACATCCACAAGCCCATAAAGACTTTCTCCGGCGGAATGCGGCGGAAGCTCGAGATCATGCGCAGCCTCCTGCACGACCCGAGGGTCCTCTTCCTCGACGAGCCGACGGCCGGTCTCGATGTCCCGACCCGCCGCACGCTGTGGGAGCACCTCAGCGAGGTGCGGCGCACGAGCGGGACGACCGTCTTCCTGACGACGCACTACCTGGAGGAGGCCGAGGAGGCGGACCGCATCTGCATCATCGACAAAGGCAAGGTCGTGTCGTTCGGGACGCCCGACGACATCAAGCGCGATCTGGTCGAGGACTACGTCCTCATCGACGCGTCTGACCGCTCGGCGCTCCGCGACGAGCTCGCCCGGCTCGGCCATGCGACGAGCGGCGGCGCCCCGTTCAAGGTCCAGCTTGACGGCCACACCGTCCACTCGATCCTCCGGAGCATCGAGACCCCGCTGACTATCGTGAAGACGCATACCCCGAGCCTTGAGGACGCGTACCTCGAGATCGTGAGTGGAACCGATGAGTGAAGCGTCGGCGATCCTCGTGATCGCCCACCGTGACTTCACCAAGCTTCTTCGTGACCGCCAGCGGATCATCGCCGAGTTCGCGTTCCCGGTGATCTTCATCGGAATTCTCGGAACCAGCTTGCAGACCGGGTTCGGTGATCGCGCGGGCCTGAATCTGCTTCACTTCGTCTTTACAGGTGTGCTCGGCATGACGATCTGGCAGTCGACGGCACAGGGACTCATCTCACTCATCGCCGATCGTGAGCAGGACTTCAGCCAGGAGATCTTCGTCTCTCCGATCTCGCGCTACTCCATCATCCTCGGAAAGATCCTTGGCGAGTCGCTCGTAGCTCTGCCACCGTGGGTGGGCATCGTCATATTCGGGGTCGTCCTACAAGTGCCTCTGGGTGCGGATCAGCTCATCCGGATGGCCCTTGCGGGGATCGTCATCGCGTTCTTTGGGGGAGCCTTCGGGGTTCTGGTGCTAGCGAACCTCTCCAGCCAGCGCGCCGCGACTCAGATCTTCACATTCGTGATGCTGCCCCAGTACTTCCTCGCGGGGATCTTCAACCCGATCGGCAACCTGCCACTGCCGCTCGATGTCCTCTCGAAGATCTCACCCATGCGTTACGCGGTTGACTTCATGCGTGATGCGTACTACGGCGGCACAGGCGGCGGCGTCGCGCTCTTCGACGCCTCAACGAACCTAGCGATCATCGGCGGGATGTTCGTCGCCTTCATGGTCGTCGGCACGTTCCTGTTCGTTCGCGCGGAGCGCAACCGCTAGGCCTGCGCTAGGGTCGGCGACGGTATCCCGAGCTCGATGGCGGATCCATCTCGCCACCGAACGCTCGTAAGAAGAACAGAGCCATGGCGTACGTCGACCCGAAAGTTAGAGCGACCAGCCCGCCGAGTAGCAAGAGCTCGCTGAGGCTGTCGATGCCGCCGATAACCCATAGGGCCACCAGGATCAGTGGGGTCGCCAACGCCCAGAGCGCCGCTGCTTGGCGGTGACTGAACCGATAGCTGCGCCATCGTCCGAGGATCGCTAGACGCGAGATGAAAAGCAGAACTCCCAGCGCCACGAATCCGAGCCACTCCACGTGGTCGATTTAACTCTTCGTCGACGCCGTTGTCGTCACCTCAATGCAGACTGCTCCGGACTTGAAGCACCGCCTCCTGCTTCTGGTCCCTAGATCGGAACACCGGTCAGGAAGAAGATCACGCGGGCCGAGACCTCGCCGGCGAACGCCGAGCCCAGCGCCACGTAGAGCAGACCGGTCGACGACTGGGTATTCATCCCAGCCGTCCACCAGGCGGCGACCGCGACGACCAGGGTCATGAAGAGACCGACCCCGATCCGCAGGACGAGCGCGACCGAGAGCCCCGTCTCCCAGGTGCCGGCGAAGTCGCCGCGAAGCGCGACCAATGCGACGAGCACGATCTGGAGCGCGACGGCGACGACGACAACAAGTGACGCGCGCCGAAGCGGAGCCGGCGAGAGCTTCGGAGCTACGAGATACCAGTGCCCAAGCAGCATCGCGCCGTCCGTGCCACCGAGCGCAACCGCGCCGAGCGGAAGCGCGGCGATACCGAGCGCGGTCCCGATCGGATCGGATCCGAATGTCCCCGGTCGCGCGAGCGCGACGATGCCCAGGGCCGCCGTCCCGGCGAGGCTCGTCAGGATCCCCGCAGCCACCCGGAGACCGCGCGCGGGAAGGAACGATGTCACGAGCTGGATAAGCACGAGGATGGTCACGACGATCAGCGCCTGACCGAACGCATCGAGTCTTCCGGCATCGACCCCGGCCGTCTCCGCGAGATCTCCACGCGGGAAGGTCGGCACGAGCGCGAGCGCCGCGGCGACCGCACCGGCGTTGACGAAAGCGACAAGCTTGAGGAAGCCGGACGGCGCTCGGCCGCCGCGGTCGATGACCCACATCACAAATGAGCCACCAATGGCGAGCTCGGCGAGCACGACCGCAAGCACGATGGGGAGAGTTGCGATTGCCACCCGAGGTCAAGCTAGCGTGACGGGGTGCCACCCTCAAACGAGCACGACCGGCGGATCGCCGCGATGTTCGACCGCATCGCTCCGCGCTACGACCTGCTTAACCGTCTCCTCTCGCTCGGCACCGATCTGTCGTGGCGGCGGCGCGCGCTCGAGATCGCTCGGCTCGGGGATGGCATGCGGGCCCTCGATGTCGGTACGGGCACCGGTGACTTCGCCCTCGCCCTCCTGGCGCGCTCGTCCCGCTCGGCGACGGTCACCGGGGTGGACATCTCGGCCGGGATGCTGCGGATAGCCGAACGGCGCGCCGCCCAAGCCCGGCTCGGCCCGCGCTACGAGCGGCTCATCGCGAGCGTCGAGTCGCTGCCCTTCGCTGACGGAGTCTTCGACGTGGCTGTCGCCGGCTTTGTCATCCGCAACGTGGGCGACATTCCGCGAGGCCTGCGCGAAATACGCCGCGTGCTGCGGCCCGGCGGCCGCGCGGTGATCCTCGATCTGCACACGCCGCGGAATCCGACGGTCCGGCGCCTCTACCGCGCGTACTCCTTTCTCTCGCCGCGGCTTGCCGCCGCGGTGGGCGGCGATCCGGATGCGTATCGGTACCTGCCGCGCTCGATCGAGGCCTTCTACGACCCCGAGGCGCTGGCGGTGCTCCTGCGGGAAGCGGGCTTTACCCGCGTCCGCTTCGAGCGTCTAACCTTTGGGATCGCAGCGATCCACGTGGGGGAGAGGTAGCGGTGGACTTCGACATCCCGGAGGAGCTCCAGCTCCTGGCCAGGACGGCGCGCGACTTCGTGGAGACGCGCCTGCAGCCGCTCGAGAAAGAGGTCGAAGAGACCGACAAGATCCCGAGCGAAGTCCTGAAGGAGATGGGCCAGCTCGGGTTCTTCGGACTTCCCTTCCCGGAGGAGTACGGCGGCGTCGGTGCCGGGGATCTCGGCTATTGCCTCGCGCTCGAGCAGTTCGGGCGCACGTCGGCCGCGTTCTCGAACATCATCGGCGCGCATACCTCCATCGGGTCGATGTCCATCTTCCTTGGCGGGACGGACGATCAGAAACGCCGCTACCTGCCGGACCTGACCGCCGGAAAGAGGATCGCTGCGTTCTCGCTTACCGAGCCGTCGAGCGGATCCGACGCGGCCTCGATCCAGACCAGCGCAACCCCGCGCAACGGCTGCTGGATCCTGAATGGGACGAAGATCTGGGTGACCAACGGCCCCATCGCTGACGTCGTCGTTGTCTATGCGGCCAACGACCGCGCCAAGGGCGCGCGTGGCGGCATCACTGGGTTCATCGTCGAAAAGGGCTTCAACGGATTCCGCGTCGGGAAGATCGACGACAAGATGGGACTCCGCGGCTCGTACACCGGCGAGCTCATCTTCGAGAACTGCGAAGTGCCGCAGGAGAACGTGCTCGGCGGCCAGGTTGGCACGGGATTCCGCACGGCCTTGGGCGCGCTCGACATCGGACGTATCTCGCTCGCGGCCGGCGCGGTCGGCTCGAGCCAGCACCTGCTCGAGATGGCGATAGAGCACAGCAAGCGCCGGCAGCAGTTCGGCAAACCGATCGCCGCGAATCAGGCGATTCAGTGGATGCTCGCGGACTCCGCGGTCGAGATCCACGCGGCGCGGCTCATGGTCTACGACGCCGCGTGGAAGATGGACCAGGGAAAGCGTGCGTCGCTCGAGGCCGCGATGGTGAAGGTGTACGCGTCCGAGATGGCGGGTCGCGTCGTCGACCGAGTGCTCCAGATCCACGGTGGCATGGGCTACATGAAGGACTCCCCAGTCGAGCGAGCGTATCGTGACGCCCGAATTTTGAGGATCTACGAAGGTACGAGTGAAATACAGCGGATGATCATCGCTGAGGAGTTGCTGAAGGACTGAGGTGGGCACCAAGGTCAAGCTCGAGGTGAAGGAAGCCGCGCCGATCAGCACGAGGCCGTGGACGAGGCACTACGACCCCGATGTTCCAGCCTCACTCGTGTATCCGAGCGTTCCGCTCCAGGCGATGCTCGACGACGCCGCCGAGGCCCATCCGAACTCGACCGCGACGATCTTCTTCAACCGGAAGCGTTCCTACAAGAGCATCTCCGACGCGGGGTGGCGATTCGCCAACGGCCTGCGGCGTCTCGGAGTGAAGAAGGGCGACCGTGTCGCGCTGGTCCTACCGAACTCGCCGCAGTTTGTGATCGCGTTCTACGGCGCGCTCCGCGCCGGCGCGGTCGTCGTCCCATGCAACCCGCTCTACACACCGCCGGAGCTACAGCACCAGCTCGCCGACTCCGGTGCGACCGTGGTCGTTGTCCTCTCGCGCCTGTACCCCGTCGTGAAGACTGCACGGGCGGGAACCGCTGTTCAGCACGTGATCGTCACCAACATCAAGGAGGAGATGCCGCCGGTCCTGAGGGTCCTCTTCACGCTCGCGAAGGAGAAGAAGGACGGTCATCGCCAGCGCTTCGCTGGCGATCCAGGCGCGGTGGCGTTCCGCGATGTGCTCTCCGCGCCCGCTGACCCGTTCGACGCTGGGACACGATCCGATGACGTGGCCGTCCTTCAGTACACCGGCGGGACGACCGGCGTCTCGAAGGGCGCGATGCTCTCGCACCGC
Organism: Candidatus Limnocylindria bacterium; assembly: GCA_050692175.1. Taxonomy (GTDB): domain Bacteria; phylum Chloroflexota; class Limnocylindria; order P2-11E; family P2-11E; genus 3-1-20CM-2-70-9. Next base: position 37,910 of record JBOGTG010000012.1, read on the forward strand.
GCGCTTGTCGCGAACACCCTCCAGTGCCGGGCCTGGTTCACCAACCTGCGCGACGGCGGGGACGCCGCGATGGCGGTCATGCCGTTCTTCCACGTGTACGGACTCACCGTCGTCATGAGCCTCGCCGTGCAGGGCGCCGTCGCGATGATCCTCGAGCCGCAGTTCGATCTCGAGCACGTGCTCAAGGACGTGCAGCGCTACCGACCGAAGCTCTTCTCCGGGGCGCCCCGGATCTACAACGCGATCAACAACTCACCGCTCGCGACGAAGTACGACCTCAGCTCGATTGAGGCGTGCGTTTCAGGCTCCGCACCCCTCCTCATCGAGACGCATCGGAGGTTCGTCGAGCTCACCGGGGCCAAGCTCGTGGAGGGATACGGTCTCACCGAGGCCGCGCCGGTCACCCACTGCAACCCGCTGTTCGGCGAGGGCAAGCAGAAGGTCGGTTCGATCGGCATCCCGTATCCCGACGTCGAGTCGAAGATCGTCGATGTCGAGACGGGCGAGCACGAGATGCCGGTGGGTGAGCCGGGCGAGCTCATCCTGCGGGGGCCGCAGCTCATGGACGGCTACTACAACCGACCGGAGGAGACCGCGCAGACTTTGCGCAACGGCTGGCTCTACACCGGCGACATCGCGACAGTCGATCCCGAAGGCTACGTCTCGATCGTCGACCGCAAGAAAGAGATGATCATCGTCTCCGGCTTCAACGTGTATCCCCGCGAAGTCGAGGAAGCGCTCGCCACGCATCCGGCGATCATGGACGCGGCCGCGATCGGCATCCCGCACCCGATCAAAGGCGAAGAGGTGAAAGCCTTCGTGGTCCTCAAGCCCGGTGCGACCGCGACAGCCGATGAGATCCGCGCGCACTGCGAGAAGCACCTCGCGCCGTTCAAGCGCCCCAAGGAGATCGAGTTCCGAGACTCCCTGCCGAAGACGCTCATCGGCAAGACGCTCCGGCGGCAGCTGGCGCAGGAGGACAGGGCAAAGCGCAAAAGTGCTGTCCCGGCGTGAGCCGGGAGGGTTGGCCGGTTAGCGCTTCGCGACGCTCGCCGTGATCACGAAGTAGTCGTTCACGATGCCGTCGAGCGTGTTGTAGACGATTCGCATCACGACATTCACCGGCTCGACCGCCGCCACTTGCATCTGCGTCAGCGATACGAGCTTCGCGCTCCAGACCGCGGGATAACCGTTGTTCATGGACACAAGTTCGCACGGCGGCACCCGTCCAACATCGGTCCAGAGAGTGAGCGCGTCTCCCGATCGCGTACTCCCCCGACCGCGTACTCCCCCGCGCGAGTGAGTACCGTACCCACCGTGATTGAACCGGACGTCGTCATCGTGCCCGCGGGCGACGCGCTGCTCGGCGATCCTCCGCGGACCGAGCACGTAAATATTTTTGCCATTGCCCGCCGGCCGGTGACCGTCGGTGAGTACGCCGTGTTTGTCGACGAGACGCATCACGCTCCCCCAGTGGGAGGGGCCCCAGGGGAGTGGGATCGGAAGCGGAGCGCGACCGATCAGACCCTCGACGGGGTGTCGTGGGCCGACGCCGTGGCGTACTGCCGCTGGCTCACCGTCGGGACCGGCCGCATCTATCGGCTTCCTGACGAGCGCGAATGGGAGAAGGCCGCGCGCAAGCCGGGCACCCTCGAGGAGCTCGGGCCGCTGCGCGAGTGGACCAACAGCTGGCAGAACGGCGGCCGGGTGCTTCGTACCGGCGCCGACCCGGCGGCCCGCGTATTCGCGGGCGACGACCTCGGACACGTCGGCTTCCGCGTCGTCCGCGGGATGACCGGCCGCTAGGTGGCGCGCTCGACCGGGGTCATCGTCGCGAGCGGCAACGGCGCCTCCGCCCTGCCTGCGGGCATCCGCGTCCTGGCGCGCGGAGGGTCTGCCCTCGATGCGGTCGAGGCCTGCGCGAGGATCATCGAGGCCGACACCACCGACACGAGCGTCGGGCGCGGCGGGAAGCCGAACGTCCTCGGCGAGGTGGAGCAGGACGCGTCGATCATGGATGGGACCACGCACCGCTCCGGCGCGGTCGCCGCACTCACGGGCTACCTCCACCCGATCACCGTGGCGCGCGCGGTGATGGAGCGAACACCGCACGTGTTCATCGTCGGCGACGGCGCGGCGCGCCTCGCGCGGGAGATTGGCGCCGAGCGGGCACAGAACCTCACCGCGTCGAGCCGCAAGCTGTGGGTCGAGCGCCTGCGGAAGGTGGGGGAAACGCCGTCCAGCGTCCGCCGCCGCGCGAAGCTTCTGCCGGTCGTACGCAAGACCGTGCGCGAGGAGCGCGGCACGGTGAACTTTCTCGCGCTGGACCGCCGAGGCAACGTCGCGTCCGCGGTCACCACGAGTGGCTGGGCCTACAAATACCCCGGCCGCGTCGGCGATTCGCCGGTGATCGGCGCGGGCAACTACTGCGACTCACGCGTGGGCGCGGCGGCGTGCACCGGGTACGGCGAGCTCGCGATCCGGACCGTGACCGCGAAAACGGCAGTCGATCGCCTCGCGACCGGCATGCCTCTGGACATGGTCGCGCGAGCCGCGATCGCCGACGCGAACGCGCTCGAGGACGCGGCATTCAACATCGTGGTGCTGAGCGCGAAAGGCGCGCACGCAGCCGCGACAAATCGTGAGGGCCGCCGCTACGTGTGGATGACCGGCTCGATGCGCGAGCCGCAGGTCACGCCGCGCGCGATCGTGCGCGCCAAAGGCTCCACCCGAGGGCGGTGAGAGGCACCGCGAACACCGCGCCCGCCGGCCCGGCGAGCTCAACGCCGATCAGGACCGCGAGCAGTGTGGTGAGCGGGTGGAGACCGACGGCCGCGCCCTGGATCCGCGGGACGAGCAGGTTGTTCTCGATCTGTTGGATCACGACCGCGGCGACGATGACCCAGAGGACAAGCGGAGGTGGCTCGGTGAGCGACACGACCGCCGCGACGGCGCCGGCCACGATTGGTCCGATGATCGGGACGAGCTCGAGCACGCCGGCCAACACACCGAGGAACACCGCGTAGGGCACGCCGAGCGCAAGATAGGCGACCGCCGACATCGTCCCGACGATCAATCCGAGAAGCAGCTGACCCCGTACGTACGACCCGAAGACGCGCCTCGCTTCGGACTCGATGCGCGCTACGTCGCGGCGGCGATCCGCCGGGACGACATCTAGGAGCCACCGCCGGGCGGTGGGGCCGCTCGCCAGCAGGTAGATGCCGAGGACGAATGCGAAGACGACGTCGACGACGCCGCCGGCGACACGGAGCGCCGTACGCGCCGCCACCTCCGACCACTCGGCCGCGCGGCTTCCGAGTTCCTGCCCGATCCGTTGCCGCACCTCGCCGGAGATCTCGACACCGAGGACGCTGATGGGCTCGTCACTCGACAGAACCCGCGCGTAGCCGGGCGCGGCTTCTGCGAGCTCTCGCGTCTCGCGGACGAGCGGCACGGCGAGGAGCGCAAGGCCACCGATAAGAACGATGAGCGAGGTCAGGGCAGCGACGGCGATCGCTGCGCCACGGCGGCGAAAAACGCGTTCGAGTCGATCGACAAGCGGCGCGAGCAGGAACGCGACGATCACGCCGAATGCCACCAGAAGGATCACGTGGGCGAGCGGCGCGAGGAGTCCGAGGACCAGCTGGATTCCGATCAGCAGCAGGACGACGGCAAGGACGCCGACGGTGAAGTAGCTGACCCACCACCGCTGCAGCGGTGGCCGCCCGGGCATCAGCTCGTGAGCTTAGGTGTCGCGGTCGCGGCGAGGATTTCGGCTGTCTCGGGCCAGTGGGCGAGCGCGATCGCGTCCGCCCGGCTCAGCCAGCGGTAGTCATCGTGCTCCTCGTTCAGGACCGGCTCCCATCCGGCCGGCACCTCGACCGCGAAGTTCTCGATCGCCACCTCGTCGACGCCAGGCGCGTACTCCTGACGCATCTCGTCGGGTACCCGGTAACGCTGCGGCATCTGAAGATCGATGAGCGCGGCGTCGAGACCGGTCTCCTCGGAGAGCTCGCGCGCCGCCGCACCGGCGAAGGTCTCGCCGTCCTCCACGACACCGGCGACGACGTGCCAGTACCGATCGACTGCACGGTGGAACAGCAGGAAGGCATCGCCCCTGCGAATGAACACCGCGGTCTCGCGTGCCGTCCTCAGAGGGCCGCGACCGCCGCCTCGAGCTTCGCGGTCGCCTCGTTCGCCGGAGTGCCGGAAGAGAAGTAGATCGGGTCGCCAAACACGACCTCGACGTCGCCGCGCCAGCCGTTCGAGCGCGATGCCTCCCACTTCCGATCCAGATGATCGAGCACCGAGACCTTGCCGATCTTCAGCTTCATCGGTACGACGGGCGTCGCGCCCTCGACCGCGATGAGCCCGGTCCCGGACTTGAACGGCTGCATCGGGCCGCCGATGGTCAGCTTGCCCTCCGGATAGATCAGCACCGAGAACTGGCGATCGAGCCGCGCGCCCAGGAGCTCGAGGCTGCGGCGGATCGCGCCCTCGCGCGCGAGGGGGAACGCGTTCGCGAGGATCGAAGACGCGAAACCGTTGAGCTTGTTGCCGAAGACGTCGTCGGCGGCCGCGGCGACCGCGAGCTTCCATCGCCACGAGAGCGGGATCGCCATGAGGATGATCCCGTTGTCCCAGTGCAGGCAGTGGTTCGGCGCGAACATCACCGGACCGCGCAGGCCCACCAGCTTCTCCTGTCCGGTGACCTTCACCTTGTAGAAGATGTGCACCAGTGGGTAGATGAGCGTCTGCTGCAGCAGGAGACCGAAGGAGCGCACCAGGGGGCTCAGTGGCCAGCCGTAGATGCCGGTGTCGCGCTTGACGTCGCGCGCTTCGGCGACCATGCGCTCGAGCTCGGCGACCGTCGCGTTCGGCTCGAGCGCGGCGTCGTCGATGTAGGCGCCGAGCTCTTCCTCGATGGCGCCGAGCAGATCGACGCGTCCGAGCGAGTCGAGACCGAGGTCCGCCGAGAGCGTCGCACCCGGATGCACGGCCGCAGGCGGAACGGTGGCAATCTGCGCGATCAGCTTCTCGACCTCGCTGAGCTCCCGCGTCGTTGGCCCGCCGCCGGCCGCGCGTGACTGCTCGACTCGACCCATGTTCAGGAGCTGATCGATCACCAGACGCTTCTTGACCTTCTGCGTCGGCGTCGTCGGGAACTCCTCCTCCGGCCAGATCGTCCAGTCGCGGATCTGCTGACTGCCCGATAGCTTGACGTTCGTGTCGCGGACGATCGAAGCGACCTGATCCTTGTCCTTCACCAGGAAGACAGCGTGCACGTGGATGTCCTCGCCGGGCCGCTGGAGACCGACGATCGTCGCGACCGCCGGCCGGAGCGGCGTCGCGACCGCTTCGATCCGCGGGTCCGCTGCCAGCGCGTTCTCGATGTCCTCGGGATAGACCTTCGTGCCGTCCGCGAGGACGATCATGTCCTTCTTGCGGCCGCGCAGCCACAGGAAGCCATCCTTGTCGAACGCGCCGAGATCGCCGGTGTGGTACCAGCCGTCCTTGTCGAGGACGGCGCGCGTCGCGTCCTCGTTCTCCCAATAGCCCTTGAAGACGTTCGGACCGCGCGCGAGCACCTCGCCGTCCTCGGCGACCTTGACCTCGACGCCTGGCAGCGGCGTGCCGACAGAGCCGAGGCGGTTCAGCTCGACGCGGTTGAAGGTGAGCCCGGGCGAGCATTCGGTCGTCCCATACCCCTGGATGACGTCGATGCCGAGCTCGCGCCACGATTCGCCGAGCGCGGGGTCGAGCGCTGCGCCGCCAGACACGATGTAGCGGAAGCGTCCGCCGAACTGACGGTGGACGCTGAAGAAGACCAGACGGCGGAGCGACATGGGCAGCCGGCGCGCGATGCGCCGTAGCTTCTCGAAGAGCTCCCTCTTGCCCTGCGCCTCTGCGCTTCGCTCGATCGCGAGCATCAGCGACTTCACGACGGCCGGCGTGATGAGCACCATCGTGACTCTGCGCTCTTTGAATGTACGGCGGACGACCGCCGGCTGACGGCTCGTTGGGTAGATGACCGACGCGCCAGCCAGCAGCACGCAGAAGAACCCGCCCAGCTGCTCGAACATGTGCGAGAGCGGAAGGAAGGAGAGGAGGCGCATCTTCGGGCCGATCGGGAAGATCCGCGTCGCGGCGATCGCGTTCGACAAGACGTTCCGATGCGTGAGCATCGCGCCCTTCGGATCGCCGGTCGTGCCGGACGTGAACACGATCTCGGCCAGGTCGTCCCCGGTCAGGTCTGCTTTCTCCAGCGGCGCGCACTCGCGCGCTAGATCGGGCAGGCGCTCCATCTCATGCAGCGGCAGGCCTAACGCCTTCGCACGCGCGACTGTCTGCGCGGACACGATTGCCGCGCTCGCGCGCGTTCTCTGAGCGATCTTCTGCGCGAAGTCGGGCATCGAGTTCACGTCCAGTGGGACGAGGATCGCGCCGAGGCGTAGCGCGGCGAGGAACGCGATGCCGTACTCGGGTCGATTCACGCCCCAGATGACGACGCGGTCGCCCTTCTCCAGACCGGTGTCCTTCAGATAACGCGCGACGCGCGGGACCACGTCGTTCAGGTCGCGGTACGTCCAGGCGCGCGTGCGGAAGCCGGGCCGAATCATGAGCGCGTCTTTCGTGCTGAATCTCTGGGCCGACTCCTCGAGGATGTCGTTTAGCGTCTCCACCCTTCCCCCCTTAGCCCGCAAGTGCGCGGAGCGCCTCGCGTGCCCCCTCGCGGTACGGCGCGTAATGCGAGAACAGAATCGTCTCCACGTCAAGGTCCGCAAGGCGGGCGATCGAGCGGCGCGCCAGCTTCATGTCGTCGGTGAAGAAGGCGTTTGGCAGCGTTACTTTCCCCTTTACCCGCTGCAGGAGGTCGCCGACGATCACGAATCGGTCCCGCGGGGAGTAGAGGCAGACGCTACCAGGGGTGTGACCGGGCGTGTGGAGGACGCGGAGGCCACCAAGGACGGGCAGTTCGTCACCCTCGTCGAGCGGCTGCGCGTGTGACGGTGCCCTCGTCAGGAGGGCGACGATCGGGCCGGGCGAGAAGTTCGCGATCACTTCGCGGAACCGGATGCGCAGGCGCTCGGCGTCCGCCGGGTGGAGCAGAACCTCGGCGCCGGAGAGGGCCCCGATCTCGTGGACGCCGCCGATGTGATCGGGATGGCCGTGCGTGCAAACGATGCGGGTGATGTGCTCGAGCGACCGGCCCAGACGCGCGAGATACGGACGCAGGAGCCGCGCGGAGCCGGCATGCCCCGCGTCGACGAGCGTGATCTCGTTCCCGTCGACGAGCAGATATGCCTGGGCGCCGATGAGCCGAACGACATGCACGTTTGGTAGGACTTCCATCACCGTAGATGCTAGGTGGCGGTCACTGTGCCAACGTGTGCTGGACGACGAATCGGCGCGTGCCATGCTCGGTCCGGTGCTCGACCAGGTGCTCCCAACCTTCGATGTCCGCGAGTACCACGACATCGTGGTCGGCGCGACACCCGAAGCCGCTCTCGCAGCGGCGCTCGCGCTCCCCGCAACGGCCGATCCGGTCGTGGCCGCGCTGTTCTGGCTTCGTCGCATCCCTGGGGGTCAGCTCCCGCTCCGAGATTTCTTCCCGCAGCTCGGGCTCGCGCCCATCGTCTCGACCGACCGCGCCTTCGTCGGAGCGGGCGACTTGCTCGGCGTGCGGATCGCATTCGGCATCTGGGCCGAGGCTCGCGGCGACAACGAGGCGCGCCTCGCCACCGAAACGCGCGTGCATGCTCCGAGCTCCCCGGCTCGGCGGCGCTTTCGCCTCTACTGGCTCGTCGTCGGCCCTTTCTCGGCGCTCATCCGTCGCCGCTGGCTGTCCGCGGCGCAACGCGCGGCTCTGAAGCGGGCCTGATCAGGCGGCGAACGTCCGCCACAGGAGATTCGCGACGCTCGCGATCAGAAGCACGACGATCACCTGTCTGAAGCGGACCTGATTGAGACGGCCGCGGATAGCGATGCCAGCGATGAGCGCGATGAGCATCGGAATGCATGCGATCACGCCCAGCGTCAGGAGGTCGGGCGTGAAGAGGCCGAGCGCGCCATACGAGACGAGCTGCACCGCGGAAGAGACCTGGAAGACCGACGCGAGAGTGATTACGTACTCACGTGGTGGCAGCTTCATCGCGTGAAAGAACGAGCCGATCACCGGGCTCGAGATCGAGGTCGTTCCCTGCATGACCCCGCCGACGAAACCGACGACCGGAGTCAGGAGCTGTGCGCGGCGCGCACCCGGATCGCCGACGATTCGCTCACCGCGCGCGAGGAACAACGCGACCATGAGGGTGATCAGGACCGCGAACGTCTTTTGATCGAGGCCTGCGAGAAGCAGCGCCCCCACCACCGTGCCGGCGGCATTTGCGAGGATGAGCGGCACCAGCGTGCGCAGGTAGCCCAGGACGCGCCAGGACTGGAGCACGAGCAGCGTGTTGGCGACGAAGATCGGGATCGTGATGATCACGACGGCCTGCTTCGGCCCGAACACGGACGCGAGGATCGGCGTGGCGATGAGCGGAAGCCCCATTGCGGTCGCGCCTTTCGCGAGCCCGGCGATCGCCAGGCCGACGACGAGGGTCAGGAGCTGGAGCGCGCCCAATCCGCCTCGCCGACGAGCGAAGGCCAGTCCACCGGGTGGAGCCGGTCGCTCGCAACGTAGCGACGACCGGTTTTGGCCAGGGGACGGCCGTTGACGCGGACGATGTCGGCGGTGTGGTCGAACCCGGCCCCGTGCACGAGGGCGGAGCCCACGCCATACACGTCGACCGGCACGCGGAGCTCCTCGAATCGGCGGATCTTCTCGGCGTCGAACCCACCCGATGCGACGATCCGAACGTGTTTGTAGCCGCTCTGGTCGAGCGCCTGGCGGAGCAGCTCGACGAGGCGCGGCGTGACGCCGCGAAGCGACTCTACGAGCTCCGCTCCGCGTCCGGGGGCCCCTGCCCCCTGGGCCCCTGCCCCTGCAGCTGCCACGCCTTCCTTTTCCTCGAGCTCGCGGAGGATTGCGCGGTCTACGAGCGACTCGCTCGTGTCCACGCGGACGCCCCACAGGCGCGCGCCCAGCGCGTGCGCCACACCCAGCGAGGTGTTCACGACGTCGTTGTTGAAGTCCACGAGGCTCGTGACGTTGACGTGGCCTTCGGGCGTTCCCTTCGCCGTGAGATGCCCGACCGCATCGGGCGCTCGGTTGATGTACTCGTCGAACTTCAGCGTTGCCACCGTGGTGTCGCCGCCGTACACCGCGATCAGCGCGTGGGGGACCGTTCCGAGCCCTGTCGAGCCCCACCACTCGCCCTGCTCGTCGGTGGACACGGCGGTCGCGCCACCGACGTACGCCGCGTAGCCCGATCCGGCTTGCGCCTCGTGTACCTGGTGGCGCGCCCCAAACATGATCACGGGCTTGCGGTTCGCGGCGGCCACGACGTCCCGGGTGTTGGTGGCGACGCGCGTCCCCTCCGACAATGCACCGAGGTAGAGCGTCTCGAGGTGCGCGAACTCCGCGTATTCACCCTCGATGTGCATCACGGGCTCGTGTGGCCTCGCGGTCTCACCGTCGTAGAGCGACGACACCTCGAGCTCGGCCCAGGCCGGCTCCCAGATCGACGCGAGCTCCCGCGAGATCTCGAAGACCTCCCTTGCCACCGGCTCGTACGCCGACCAGTCGAGCGCCGGCAGCAGCGTCCAAGCCGTATACAGGCGCCGCTCCGCGCTGAGGTACCGGTCGAAGAGGGCGTCGGCGCGGGTGCGATCGCGGTAATGACCCGCGCCCACGCGCAGGATCGCGAGGGTCTGGTCCGTACCGACGACGACCGCGTCGGGATGCTTCTGGAAGACCTGCATCGTGACGCGGTCGTGCCGCCTATCCCGCTCCAGGATGAGCTTCGTGCGCGCGAAGTAGATGTCGCTCTTGTACCCCGCACGCAGCTTCTCGATCGGCAGGCGAAAGACGTGCGGCCGCAGGCGCTCGGCGACGATCACGCCCTAGAACAGGCTCATCAGCATGCCGCCGTCGACCTGGAGCGACGTGCCGGTGATGTAGGACGCCTTCGAGGACGCGAGGAACACGACCGCCGCGGCGAACTCCTCGGGTTTCCCGTAGCGACCCATGGGGATGACCGTTTTCTCGTAATGCGCGCGGATCGCATCCGGTGTGGTGTTCTGCCGCTTCGCGGTGTCCGAGTCGAGCTGCTCGATGCGCTCGGTGAAGATCCGTCCGGGCTGCACGCAGTTCACTCGGACGCCGTCCTTCGCGAGGTCGCTCGAAAGCGTCTTCGCCATTCCCTGCACCGCGGCGCGGATCGCGTTCGAAAGGATGAGATTCAGGTACTGGGTCGGTTGCTTCACGGTCGTGGATGTCATGTACACGATGGAGCCGCCGCCGCCCCGGCGCATATGCGGTAGGACGAGGCGCGTGAGCCGCACCGCGGAGAAGAGCGTGGTGCCGACCGCCTTTTGCCACGCCGCGTCGTCGAGATCGTCGAACCGCCCAGGCGGCGGACCGCCCGCGTTCGACACGAGGATGTCGACGGTCCCAAACTTGTCCACGGCCGTCTTCACGAGCTTCTGGCAACCCTCGGCTGTGCCGACATCAGCGACCGTCCACTGGACGTCGGCACCGGTCTTCCGTTGCACGTCCTCGGCGGCGGCGCGGATCGCCGCCTCGTCGCGGCTGCACATCACGACGCGCGCGCCCTCGCGCGCGAATTCCTCGGCGACCGCCCGCCCAAGTCCTTTGCTCGAGGCGGCGACGATGGCGACCTTGTCACGCAGGCCGAGATCCACGAGGCCTATCGTGCCACCATGCGGGGGAGCGTCGCTCGGCTCGGTCGGCTCTTGCTTTCCGGGGCGCTCGCCTACCTCATCGTCGGGACCGTGTGGGAGACCGCCTTCGGCCTGGCGCAGAGGCCGCCACCGACCTCGGACATTGGGTCCCCGTGGGAGGGGCTGATTTCGTTCCTTGCCTGGTTTGTCCTTCCGTCGGCGCTGTGGCCGTCCAGCATGAGCGCGTTCATTCCGGGTGGAGCGCTCACTGCGATCGTCCTGTTCGCCGGGATGACGGCACTCATGTTCGGAGCGCTCACGTTCCTGGCGCCCGGCGCCGCGGCGTCTAGAGGACCCCAGCGACCACCCCGCCCACGATCAACGCCGCGAGCACGAGCCGGTAGGCCACGAACCAGTTGAGCGAGTGACCGCGTAAGAAGCGGACCATGAACGCGACCGCCGCAAGGCCGGACAAGAACGACACCACGAACCCCACCGCGAGTACGTCGGGTTGGGCGAAGAGACCCGCGGCCCTTCGCGCATCGAGCAGGGTCTTCGCGCCGGCGCCGATGATCGCGGGCGTCGCAAGCAGGAACGCGAAACGCGTCGCGTCCTCGCGTCGCAGCTCGCGGATCAGACCGGCGGAGATCGTGATGCCGGAGCGCGAGATCCCCGGGACCAACGCGATCGCTTGCGCTACGCCGATGATGAGCGCGTCCGGAACGCCAACGTCGGTCATCACGCGGCGCCGGCTGGCGATCGCCTCCGCCGCGACGAACACGATCGATCCGACGACCAGGCCAGCCGCGACCACGAGCGGTCCTCGCAATTCGCGCTCGATCTGCGACTGGAAGAGCACGCCGGCGATCGCCGCGGGAGCGGTTCCCAGAACGATGAGCGCGGGCATGCGCCATCGCCCTCGGACCAGGTCGAGGGCGAGCTCGACCCAGGTTCGCGCGAAGTAGAGGAGTACCGCGAGCGCGGTGCCGAGGTGCAGCGCGACATCGAAGGAGAGGCCGAAGCGCTCGGGGTCGAGATTCAGAAGATCGCTCACCAGGATGAGGTGAGCGGTGGAGCTCACCGGCAGGAACTCCGTGAGTCCCTGGACAACGCCGAGCAGCGCGGCTGCGGCGAGATCGTTCACCTCATTCCTTTGCGGGCCGAGGTAAGGGCGTCGCGCGCTTCCCGATCGTTCTCGCGCACGGCGTCGAGGTTTTTGGCCCAGGCGCGGCGGTGGCCGACGTCGATGAAGCGCATGGCGACGCCCCCGTCAAATTCCCCGGTGCCACCCTTCGCCGCCGCGTCGGCCGCGTATCCGTACGACTCCGCGGCACGCAGCAGATCCGCGCCGGGCGAGTTGGGGAGGAGACCGCGCGCGGCGCGAAGAAATCGCGCGGCGGCGCGGCGCTTGTCGACGAGCATCGAGCGCATCGCGTGATCCGCGAACGCCGCGCTTCCTGCATGTTTGGGGTCGCTCCACCGGGCGTCGTCGCGTAGCGCGGCCGCCCACGACCCGAGCGCGCGATCGCTCGCGTCCGCGGCCGCGATTGCCGCGTCGATGCCCTCGCGCAGCGCGGCCGGCCGGTCGGGTGGCGCCGTTTTGTCGAGGAAGATCAAACCGCCTCGGTCTTCGCTCTCGAACTCGGACCAGCCCGCACGTCGCGGATCGTCGCCCTTGTCGAAGAACGTCCGCGCGAAAAACGTCGGACCCTCTACGTCGTAGCCCACGATGAGGCCGTACTCAGGCGGGCCGCCGAGGCCAAATACGAGGGGCGGCAGGTGCGCGTCGATCGCCTCCATCACTCGATCGAGGATGAGCACCCGCATCTCGTCGTCGTATGGCGGTGGCTCGGGGTCGAGTCGCACGCCCGCCGCGCGCGCGGCGCGCGCAAGCGTCTCGCCGTCGCGTGGCGCGGCCGCGAGCGGATCCCACCCCGCTTCGTCAATCGTCGTGGTGAACGCCGCGGCTGACGAACCCATGAGCCAGTCGTACTCCGCACCCGTCGCGACCGCCAGCACGTACGGAAAGGTCGTGTCGTGTCCCTCGCCGAACCGGAGAGGCCCGACGTCCTTGAGGATGCGGCGCTTCGTCAGGCGGCGATCTCGGGGAACGCGTGCTTCAGGAGGGTGCAGGCCTGAAGCGTGATCCACTTGCTCGCATCGATGCGCGAGGGCATCCGGGCGGCGTAGGGCGCGCGTCCGCCCCAACGGCCACGCTGGTCCTGACGCGCGAGGAGCCAGCCGATCGCGGGCTGTGCACGGTCATCCTCGATCGCGCCGGCGGCGTCGAGCGCGCGCAACACGAAGAGAACGTCGGCTTGATAGAAGAGCGGGAACGAGAGCTGGCGCCAGAGAAAGCTAGGAGCCGTATCGGTTGGATAACGGCCGCGCTCCACTTTGTACGAGAGCAGGAACTCGACCCCCCGGCGGAGCGTCCGCTGCACCTCGCGCGTGCGCGCGCCTTCGGGGAGTGCGGCGAGGCCCCAGATGAGCCTCGCGTATCCCCACGCGCAGGGCTGATCGCCGTTGATCCAGCACGCGGCGTCGAACTTCTTCGAATCGCGCACGAGTCGCTGCACGAGCGGCTCCAGCCGCTCGTCGTTGCCGAAGCCGGCGAGCGCGACGTAGCGAACGACGTTGCCTGTGAAGCACGATGCGCCGTGATCCTGCTCGAAGACCCAGTCCATCCCGCCGCGTCCGGGGCTGGCCAGCTGCTCGAGTACGTGGCGCGCCGCGCGGCGCACCCGCGGATCACCCGGATCGACGCCGTACTCGACGAGAAGGAGATTCGCCCAGTGGGTGCCTTCGTATTTCGGTCCGTACAGATTCGCGCCCGGCCAGCCCGCATCGGGCTTCTGGCGGCTAAGGATCGTCGAGATAGGTGGCGTGTTCATGGCTCGTTGCTGGGCCTCGCGCAGCTCAGGATCGCGTGGACCTCGATCGAGCAGGGAACGCAAGGTTTGCGCACGCACCGCGGGATCGCGGCGTTCGAGGAGCCACGGCACCGGGTCCCCTTTGAGAAGGGACCGCCAGGACATCTAAGCCCCTCCGATGGACAGCTCTGAGATGACCAGCGTCGGGCTGCCCAGGCCGCTCGGTCCGAACACGAGGTCGGCGCCTACGCCGACGACCGAGTTCAGAAGATGTGTGAGGTTGCCGGCGATGGTGATCCCCTGAGCCGGGTGGACGCGGTTCCCACGCTCGAGATAGTTCCCGGTGGCGCCGAGCGAGAACTCACCCGACACCGGGTCGATTGTGTGCAGGTTCAGGAGCGAGGTGATGGCGAGGGCGCGGTCGAGGCCTCTGACGATCGCCATCGCATCGTCGGTGCCCGCGGCAACGAACAGGTTGGATGGCCCGATCCGCGCCGGCGAGCCATAGCCCCCGCGCCGAGCATTCCCGGTCGGGTCGCCACCGAGCTTCCTCGCGGTCTTGAGCGACGTGAGGTACCCGCGCAGGACGCCGCGCTCGACGAGCGTCCGCATCGTCGTGGCGACGCCCTCGCCGTCGAAGGGCGCGCTGCGGAGCCCGTGCGGTCGGCGCGCGTCGTCGACGACCGTCACCTTCTCGTTGGCCACGCTCTGTCCGATCTTGTTGGCGAAGAGACTCCGTCCCTTGAGGACGTTGTCCGCGGAGAAGAGCGGCCCGATGGCGCGGAGGAGGTCCATCGCCATCCACGGATCCAGGACGACCGGCACCTTCTGCGTGGCGAGGGGCTTCGCGCCCAGCTTTTCCACCGCACGTTGCGCGGCACGCTGGCCGACCCGAGCTGGCTCCAGCTCCCCGAAGCGGCGCGCGGCCTCACCGTGGTATCCGATCTGCCGATCGCCGTTCTGTGACGCGACCGCCGAGGTCATGGCACCGCAGTACGACTCGCGGAACGATGCGCGTACTCCGGTGGTCGTCGCGATCATCGTCGTCGACTCGGAATCGCTGTACGTCGTCTTCCGGAACTGCTTCACGCGCGGATCGGCTGCGCGGGCCGCCTCCTCGACCGCGAGCGCGATCGCGGCACGGTCGCTGAGTGGCCGATCCACGATCCCGGCCTGGTAGATGTCGAGGTCAGCGTCGTCGATCGGTCGCGTCGCGAGCGCGAGGTCCTCGTCAGGCTCGGTGAGACCGGACATGCGCCGCGCGGTGTCCGCGCACGCGCGGATGCCGTCGGCCGAGAGGTCGCTCGTGTGGGCAAAGCCCAGTCGCTGCTCGTCGAGCAAGCGGATGCCGATGCCGCGCTCGCCGCGCGCCATGACGGCCTCGATCCCGCCTTCCTTGATCTCGACCGAACCGGACTGCGCTTCACGGAGAAAGACCTCACCGCTCGCGCCGGTCGACGTTAGTGCATCGAGGGCGACGTCAACCGTCGCTTCGTTCGTGAGGCGCTCGCTCATTTGAGCTTGCCGCCGACGACCACGCTCGGGATGCGAATGGTCGGTTGGGCGTCCGCGACCGGCGCGCTTTGGCCGTCTTTGCCGCAAGTCCCAGTGGAGTAGCCGAGATCTGTGCCGACCATGTCGATCTCGCTCATGAGCTTCGGCCCCTGGCCGACGAGCGTCGCGCCGCGCAGCGGCTCGGCAAGCTTTCCCTCACGGATGCGATAGCACTCGGTGATCTCGAACGCGAAGTTGCCGGACACCACGTCGACCTGGCCACCGCCCATCTTCTTCACGAAGACCCCGTCCTTGACGGAACGGAGAATCTCGGAGGGGTTCGACGTGCCCGGCGCGATCATCGTGTTCGTCATCCGACAGATCGGCAGATAACGGAAGGACTCCCGCCGAGCGTTGCCGCTTCGTTCAATGCCGAGCTTCTGGGCGTGCTTGCGGTCCGACAGGTAGGTGCGCAGCACGCCCTTCTCGATAAGGACGTTGCGTCTGGTCGGCGTGCCCTCGTCGTCCATCGCGGACGTGCCGCGCTTGTCCGGATCGGTGCCATCGTCGATCACGGTGATGAGCTCGCTTGCCACCTTCTGCCCGATGCGGCCGGCGTAGACCGAGAGGCCCTTCAGGTTCAGGTCCGCCTCGAGGCCGTGGCCCACGGACTCGTGGATAAGGGTCCCGCCGGCCTCGCTCGAGAGGACAACCGTGTAGGTGCCCGCGGGTGCGGGCTCGGCTCCGACGTTGAGCACCGCGCGCCGCGCGGCGTCGGTCGCCGCTTGCTCGACCGCTTCATCGGTCAGCATCTCTAAGCCTGCCGACCCACGAATCGCCTCGAACCCCGATTCCAGGACGTCCCCCTGCTTGGCGACGGTATGGACAGCCAGGTTGAGGCGTACGCGAATGTCCGTGCGATAGAGGCCGTCGCTACTCGCGACGAGCACCTCCTGCACGCTCTCGCCGTAACTGGCGGTCACCTGGTGGATCCGCGGGTCGAGCGCCCGGGCGACCTCGTTCGCGCGACGGATAAGGCCGACTTTTCGCTCGACCGCGACCGACCGCGGGTCGACCGCCACGGTGGAGTGCCGGGGAAGCTCGTCCGGCTCGGGCTCGTCCGCTTCGTGCAGCTCGCCGCCCTCGGCGACGCTTCGCGCCGCGCGTCCGGCGAGAGCCATCAGATCGTCGACGTCGGCCACATTGCCGTTCGCGTACGTCGTGCGCTCACCGGTCGTGACGCGGATGCCCGCGCCCTGATCGACACCCGAGATCGCGTCCTCGATGCGGTTGTCGTCGAGGATCAGCTGGAGCGTCTCGTGACGCTCCCAGAAGAGCTCAGCCCAATCACCGCCTCGCGAAAGCGCGGTGCGGAGGGCTTGAGCTGCTTCGCGCGCGCTGACTGACGGTCTGCTCGTGACTGCTGTAGCGATGACCGACCTCCGCTCCCCTGAAGGAGAGCGATGGTACGACGTTCAGTCGCCGATGACAGTTATGGTCGCGGTGCGGTCGCGTGGTCCGTCGAGCTCCGCGAAATAGATTCCTTGCCATGTGCCGAGCGCGATTGCGCCGTCGCGCACCGGAAGAGTCACCGAGTTCCCAATGAGCACTGTCTTTATGTGCGCAGGGCCGTTTCCTTCGGCGTGTGCGTACTTCGCATCGCGAGGGACCGCTCGCTCCAGTGCTGTCAGGAGGTCTCGCTGCACGTCCGGGTCCGCATTCTCGTTCACGAAGACCGCGGCGGTCGTATGCGCGACGCTCACCGCGACGAGCCCGTCACGTACTTTCGCGCGAGTGATCGCCGCCTTCACGCGCGGGGTGATGTCGATGGTCTCCTCGCGCTTGCTCGTCTCCACGGCGATCTGTTCATGCCGCACGGTCACGCCCGCACCGCCTCCTGATCGCGTCGTCCCGCGATCCGGGCGATGAGGGCGGCCGTCGCGTTGCCGCCGCTGACCACCAGGACCGTCCGAAGCCCCCGTGGATCGACCTTTCCGGCGCGCACCGCAGCCAGCGGTGCCGCGCCGGACGGCTCGACCAGAAGCGACAGAGCCTCGAGGTATTCATAGGAGGCGCTCTCGAGTTCCCGGTCACCGACGGTGACGAATTCGTCGACGAACCGCCTCGCGAGCTCCACGTTCAGTGGGTCGGTGCTCTTCGCCACCAGCTTGTCCGCCACGCTGTGGGGATCGTCGAGCACGACCACGCGCCCGGCGCGCACCGACTGACCGACCGCGTCGGCGCCCTCGGGCTCAACACCGACGATCCGCACGCCGGGCCGCGCCGAACGGAGCGCGAGCGCGATCCCAGTGATGAGACCACCGCCGCCCACCGCGACGACGACGAGCTCCACATCCGGAAGGTCGTCGAGGATTTCGAGGCCGATGGTTCCCTGGCCGGCGATGATGAGGGGATCCGCATACGGATGGACGAAGGTCTTGCCCTGCTCGCGCTCGATGCGGTGCGCCAGCGCCAGCGTGTCGTCGTACACGTCTCCTTGCAGCAGGACCAGAGCGCCGTAGGCCTTACACACGCGAACGATCGTCTCCGACACGCCCCGGGGCATGACGACGGTCGCCGCCGCGCCGAGCGCCCACGCCGCGAACGCGACGCCCTGGGCGTGACTCCCAGCAGACGCCGCAACGACTCCGCGACGCCGCGCCGCGTCGTCGAGCGAGGCGATCTTGTTGAGGGCGCCTCGAACCTTGAAGGTGCGGGTCGGCTTGAAGGTCTCGATCTTCAGATAGACGTCGGCGCCAAGGTCGGCCGAGAGAAGCGGCGAGCGCTCGAGCGGAGCGCGCGGGAGGTAGCGGTCCACGACCCGACGCGCAGCGACCACATCGGCGACGGTCGGCTCCCGCTGCACGACGCGACGATACTTCCGCCGGAAGATGCGGACCTGGGGCGAGGAGCGGGATGCGGCGGTCGCGGCGCTTCGCGCCGCTGGAGTCGCGACTGCCGCGCTGGATGCCGACGTGCTGCTCTCGCACGTGCTCGGCGTCACGAAGGAGATGCTCTATGCGCATCCCGATACGGAGATGTCGCATGGGCCACAGCGTCGCTATCGGGAGCTGATCGAGCGGCGCGCGAAGGGTGAGCCCGTCGCCTACCTTCGCGGCTTCAAGGAGTTCTACGGACTGCGCTTTACGGTCGACCGTCGAGTGCTCATCCCGCGGCCCGAAACAGAAACGCTCGTGGATGCCGCGCGGGAGCTGATCGCAGGTCGCCCGTTCACGGTCGCCGACATCGGGACCGGGTCGGGTGCCGTCGCTGTTGCGATCGCCGCACACGAACGCGCCGTGCATGTGATCGCGACGGACATCAGTGTCGACGCGCTCGTCGTCGCGCGAGAGAACACGCTCCGCAACGGCGTCGCTGACCGAATCGAGCTGCGCGAGGGTGACCTGCTGGCGCCGATCGCCGATCCGGTCGATCTCCTCGTCGCGAACCTGCCCTACCTGCGCGACGACACCCTGGAGCACCTTGTCGGCGAGCGCACCTCGCTCGCATTTGAGCCGCGTCTCGCCGTGATGGCGGGGAAGGATGGCCTCGAGCTCATCTGGCGCGCCGCGTCGGAGCTCCATCGCGTGCTCACGCCGGGCGGAGCGGCGCTCTTCGAGATCGATCCACCG
This sequence comes from Candidatus Limnocylindria bacterium, assembly GCA_050692175.1. Lineage (GTDB taxonomy): Bacteria > Chloroflexota > Limnocylindria > P2-11E > P2-11E > 3-1-20CM-2-70-9. Next base: position 56,694 of record JBOGTG010000012.1, read on the forward strand.
TTCGCGGAGCAGGTCGCGCATCTTCTCGAGTACTCACTCGGCGGGGAAACCCGCGTGATCAACGATCTCGCCGGCGATGCCCGCGTCGTCGGGATCACCAGGCGCTGATGCCGCCGTCAGTCAGAACGATCGCGTTTGATGCGACGACGTGGCGTGAGCTCGGTCCGCGGATGCTGGAGCTCGAACGCCAGGAGTGGGGCCCACGCTCGTTCTCGGAGCGCGAGATGCGGTGGCAGGCCACCAACCGCGATGCCGTCGTGGTGACGACCTGGGCCGGGCCGGCACTTATCGGATTCGCGGTCGCGGGGCCGGCCTGGAGCGAGAGCCGAGCGAGCCTGCTCAACGTGCTGATCGACCCCGCGTACCGCGGGCAGGGCCTCGTATGGCCGCTCATCACCGCGGTCGAGCGCGAGCTCGCAGCGCGTGGGATCGGCGAGCTCGAGATCGACGCGCGTGTCGACAATGGCTTCGCGGACGCGGTGGAGCGGCGTTATGGAGTGCGGGCGACCGTTGTCGAAGGAGACCACCCGAGTCCCTACGGTCCCCAGCGCACGATCCGTGTCGCGCTCGCTGCAACGTCGCCGGCCCGTGGGTCTAAAGCCGGCCGGCCAGCTCCACGACCGACACGATCGCCTCGTGCGACGACGCCGTCCCGGCAGGTGCGAGGAGGAACGTCCGTGCGACCCCGGCGCGCTTCGCCCAGTCGAGGCACTTCTCCTGATCGTCGACCGTCACCGCGTCCTCGGGACGAACGCGGGAGTGCTCGAGGATCTTCCGGTAGAAACCGGCGTTCGTCTTCCAGCGGTCGATGATGTCGGTGCCGTAGGTCTCTCGAAACAGGTCGCGCACACCCATGCCACGGAGGTAAGCGTCCACGTCCTGCGAGACCGCGCCCGCGGACGTGAAGAGATCGCAGCCGCGCCGCTTCAGCTCCCGCAACGCGTCCTCGGTCCCGGGGAGCACGCTGCGCAGCCGCTCGCCGACCCACGCGTTGACCTCCTCGGCGAGGCTCGCGGCATCCTTGGGGACGGCGACGCCGGCATGCTCGCACATCTCGCGCATCCACAGGCGGCGAAGACGCCCATGCGTCTCCCGCGGCGTGCCGCCCGGATCGCGGTAGCGCGCGAACATCCGCTCAGCGGCGTACTTGTTCGCGGCCCCCCACGCCTCCGGGTCGCCACCGAGTCGCAGAACGAGAAATTCGCCGACGAGCCGCTGCCACTGCGGCGCCAGCCCGGCGGGATCCATAAGCACGCCGTAGAGATCGAGGAAGATCGCCGTCGTCACGAGACGATCGCTTCGACTTCGTCGAAGGCGCGGAGAACGGCCGCCTCGAGCTCGTCGTTGTTCACGAGCACACCGCCCTTGTCGACGAACAACGTCGCGATCTTGGCCATATGCGGACGGCTATCATCCACGACGTGAAAACGCGCCTCCTCGCGGCGGATTCGCCGGGGGCGGTGGAGGAGGCCGCGGCCGCGCTCGCACGAGGCGAGCTCGTCGCTTTCCCCACCGACACCGTGTACGGACTCTCGGCTGGGCACGAGCACGTGCGCAAGCTCTACGGCGCGAAGGACCGTCCGAAGGAGAAGCGCATCCCCGTGCTGCTGTCGGATATCGGCAATCTCGAGGCGAGCGCAATCGTGACGCCGATCGCGCGCGCTCTGGCGCAGCGGTTCTGGCCGGGTCCGCTGACCATCGTGCTGGTCGCTCCGCGCCGCGGCACGATGGCCTTCCGCGTACCGGACCATCCCCTCGCGCGACGGCTCATCGCGGCGAGCGGCGGCGGTCTTCCGGTTACCAGCGCGAATCGCTCCGGCGAGCCTGACGCCAGGACCGCCGCAGACGTCCTCGCGCAGCTCGACGGCCGCATCGCGCTCGTGCTCGACGGAGGCACGACACCCGGCGGCAAGTCGTCGACGGTGGTCGACTGCACGACGGACCAGGTCAAGATCCTGCGACAGGGGGCGATCAGCGAGACCGAGATCGACCAAGTCCTGGCGACCCTCGTATGAAGATCGGAATTGCCGCCGATCACGCCGGCCAGCGCCTCAAGGCCGCGATCGCCGAGCATCTGAAAGCGTCAGGTCACACGATCGTTGCCTTCGGGCCTGAGACCACTCCGGATGACGACTATCCGCTTATCGTGCGGCCGCTCGCCGATGCCGTCGCTCACGGCGATGTCGATCGGGGCATCTTCTTCTGCGGGTCGGGCATCGGTCCGGCGGTGGCCGCGAACAAGATCCCGGGTGTTCGCGCTGCCGTTGTCGAGAACGAGTGGTCAGCTCGCGATTCTGTCGAGCACGTCGACGTGAACCTGTTAACGCTCGGCGAGCGCGTCATCGGCGAAGCGCTCGCGACGAGCATCGTGGACGCATATTTGTCAGCGGAAGTACAAGGCGGCCGGCACCAACGGCGTCGGGACCAAATCCGCGCGTTTGAGTCAAGAACGGACGCGGCCCATGAGGAAACAAAACTCATTAAAAGAGGCACGAAGTGAGCAGCAGCAGCTATATCGAACGCACCGATCCCGAGATCTACGCCGCGATCGAGGGCGAGCGGCGCCGGCAGGTCGAGAAGATCGAGCTCATCGCCTCGGAGAACTACACGAGCCCAGCCGTGATGGAGGCCGTCGGCAGCGTGCTGACCAACAAGTACGCCGAGGGGTATCCCGGCCGGCGCTACTACGGCGGCTGCGAATGGGTCGACGTCGCCGAGACGCTCGCGATCGAGCGCGCGAAGGCCCTCTTCGGCGCGGCCGCCGCCAACGTGCAACCGCACGCCGGCGCGCAGGCGAACATGGCCGCGTACGCAGCCATGTTCGCCTGCGCCCCGGCGTG
>JBOGTG010000013.1:0-18790 GCA_050692175.1 Candidatus Limnocylindria bacterium
GGGTCCAGTTGGCCCCACTGGTCCGATGGGACCGACAGGCGCGACCGGCGCAACAGGTTCGACCGGCGCAACAGGTTCGACCGGCGCAACAGGAGCCACGGGTTCTACCGGCGCCACAGGCGCGACAGGCGCGACGGGATCGACCGGATCGACGGGCGCAACCGGAGCGACTGGTGCCACTGGCGCCACGGGTGCTACCGGAGCTGACAGCACGGTCGCCGGGCCTCAGGGTCCGATTGGTCCGACTGGTCCGGTGGGCCCCACGGGCGCGACCGGCGCAACAGGTTCGACCGGCGCAACAGGAGCCACGGGTTCTACCGGCGCCACTGGCTCGACTGGGGCAACCGGCGCCACTGGCTCGACTGGCACAACCGGCGCCACAGGTGCAACCGGCGCGACCGGAGCTGACAGCACGGTCGCCGGTCCAATTGGTCCGACTGGTCCAGTGGGCCCCACGGGCGCGACCGGCGCCACCGGCGCAACAGGATCTACCGGCGCGACTGGCGCAACCGGAACGACTGGTGCCACTGGCGCCACGGGTGCTACCGGAGCCGACAGCACTGTCGCCGGGCCTCAGGGTCCAATTGGCCCCACTGGTCCGATGGGACCGACAGGCGCGACCGGCACAACAGGTTCGACTGGCGCAACCGGCGCGACAGGCGCAACAGGAGCCACGGGTTCTACTGGCTCGACCGGCGCGACGGGCGCGACAGGTGCAACCGGCGCGACGGGCGCGACAGGCGCAACCGGCGCGACGGGCGCGACAGGCGCAACCGGCGCGACCGGAGCTGACAGCACGGTCGCCGGGCCTCAGGGTCCAGTTGGCCCTGCTGGTCCGATGGGCCCCACGGGCGCGACAGGCGCAACAGGAGCCACGGGTTCTACCGGCGCGACAGGCGCGACAGGCGCGACGGGATCGACCGGATCGACGGGCGCCACAGGCGCGACCGGCGCGACCGGCTCTACCGGCGCGACAGGCGCAACCGGAACGACTGGTGCCACTGGCGCCACGGGTGCTACCGGAGCTGACAGCACGGTCGCCGGGCCTCAGGGCCCGATTGGTCCGACTGGTCCAGTGGGCCCCACGGGCGCGACCGGCGCGACCGGCGCAACAGGTGCAACCGGCGCCACTGGCTCGACCGGCGTGAGCGGCGCGACGGGCGCGACAGGTGCAACCGGCGCGACAGGTGCAACCGGCGCGACCGGCGCTGACAGCACGGTCGCCGGGCCTCAGGGTCCAATTGGTCCGACTGGTCCGGTGGGCCCCACGGGCGCGACAGGCGCAACAGGAGGCACGGGTTCTACCGGCGCGACAGGCGCGACCGGCGCTACAGGCGCAACAGGAGCCACGGGTTCTACCGGTGCGACCGGCGCCACGGGTGCGACCGGATCAAACGGCGCGACGGGCGCGACCGGCGCGACGGGGGCAACTGGCGCGACGGGGGCAACTGGCGCCACGGGCGCGACGGGATCCGCTGGTCACACCTTCGAAGAGCAGGGCGTATCGCAGGGTACGCAGACGACCGTCAACTTCATAAACGGCTTCGACGTCAACAACGTCGGCGGCAAGATCGTGGTCGACGGCGCTGGCTTCGTCCACACGACCGGCGATGAGTCCATCGCCGGCAACAAGACATTCACCGGCACTACGACGGTCAACAGCGCGACGTCTACGGGCGCTGCCTCGTCGATCAATGCGACGGGCCTCACCAGCGGCCAGGCGCTCGCGGTCAGCGCCGGCGCCACCAACTTCACAACGGGTACCGGCACAGGTCGCGGCTTCTTCTACGGCGGCGCGTCGAACTCGTACGTCGGGGCGAACACCTTCTCGAGCACCGGCAACTTCACCGGCACGCTTGTCGCGCTCACCGCGGACCAGACGACCGCGGGAACGGTGCTGGGCATCAGCGCGCAGAACCTCACAACCGGTAAGGCGATCGACGTCTCACTTGGAACCCTGTACTCGGGTACGAGCGACGCGGTCGGCGGATACACGATCGGTGCGGTCAACGTCCGCGCCCAGTCCTTCACCGGAAATGTCTTCAATGTGTCGGCGTCCGGCGCCGCGGCATCGACTGGCAACCTGGCGAACCTCTCTAGTAACCAGCTCGCCGGCAACGTGCTCAACGTCCAGGGCAACGGCCTCACAACCGGCACCGCCGTGAACGTCTCAACGACGGGCCTCGCCGGTGGCGGTAAGGCTGTCGCGGTCGCGGTCGGGACCGCCGGCACACCGATCTACGTGAGCACCGCCGGCGCTGGGTACGCGGGCAACCTCATCGACCTGCAGGCAAACGGCGCCTCGCGCTTCTCCGTGAACGAGGCCGGCACCCTCACGCTCGCGGGCAACCTCTTCGTCCGCGGCGGCACGATCACCGGCCCGACGAGCGGCACCTTCGCGATCGACAACGGCAGCGCCGCACCGATCACGATCGGCGGCACGACGGCGACGAACATCGACATCGGTCGCTCGGGCCAGGCGCAGAACCTGCTCGGCAACGTGACCGTCTCCGGAACGCTGGGCGTGAACGGGAACTTCGCGGTCGCGACCAACAAGTTCAACGTCACCGCCGCGACCGGTAACACGACCGTCGCCGGCACCCTCGGCGTGACTGGCGACCTCACCGTGAACACGAACAAGCTCATCGTCGCGGCGGCGACGGGCAACACCACGGTCGGCGGAACGCTCTCGGTGCTCGGCGCGACGATCACCGGCCCGACAAGCGGCACCTTCAGCATCGACGGTGGCTTCGCGAACGGTGCGCTCAACATCGGAACCACCGCGAACACCGGCACTGTCACGATAGGCCGCACGACCCAGACCGTCGCCCACCCGGGCAACGTGACCGTCGCTGGCACGATCGCGGCGGGCGGAAACATCAGCACGACCGCGGGCGGCATCACGATCACAGGCGCCAGCACGATCGCCGGCTCGCTGACCGGCCTCACCGGTCTGACGTCTTCGGGAACGATCACGTTCAGCGGCCTCAGCACCGGACTCGTGTACAACACGAGCGGCACGCTCAGCTCGATCGCCAACGGCTCGAACACCCAGGTCCTCACGATCGCTGGTGGTGTCCCGACCTGGGCCGCGCCGACCGGCACTGCCTCGAACGTCGTCCACATCTTCAACGGCACGACGTCCTACACCCCAAGCGCCGGCACCCTCGCGCTCTTCGTCGAGTGCGTCGGTGGTGGTGGCGGCGGCGGCGGCGCGGCGGGCTCGACCAGCGGTGTCGGCGCGGGCGGCGGCGGCGGCGCGGGCGCCTACTCGGCGATCTACACGACCACGATCAAGACCTACACCGTCGCGGTGGGCGCCGGCGGCACGGCCGGGCCAGCCGCGACCGCGGGCGGCACGGGCGGCACCACCACCTTCGACACGGGGCCGTCGATCTGCACCGCGGTCGGCGGCGTGGGCGGTGGTGGGTCGGCCGCGTACACCACCAACCAAGTCAGGACCACGGCCGCGGGCGGTGTTGGCGGCGACGACGCCTCCGGGCTGGGCACATTCAAGTCCGACGGTGGCGCCGGCGGCTACGGAACGATCTTCGACAACACCCCCGCCTTCGGAACGTCAGGCTGGGGCGGCGCTAGCCACTTCGCGGGTGGCGCGCTTGCCAACGCGACCGTCACGGCCGCTGGCGGCGCCGGAACAGTCGGCGGCGCCGGCGGCGCCGGTGGGCTGACGCTCGCCAGCGCCTCAGGGATCACTGGTGGTGCCGGCGGCGCCGGAGTCATCCGCGTCACCGAGTTCAAGTAGGCGCGCTCGTCCCGTAGGCTGCGCGCACGGTGAAGGACACGATCGTCATCCCGGTCAGCGCGCTTCGGCGCATCTTCATCATGCTGCTCGTCCTCATCTTGCTTGTGGTGCTCGTCCTCATCGCGAGGACGCAGCTCTTCAGGGCTGGAATCGCGAGCCTCTTCGCGCCGAGTGCCGCGGAGGTGATCGATCGGAGCGCCTATCAAGCGGTGTTCCTGACGAACGGCTCGACGTACTTCGGCAAGCTCCAGCCGCAGGGCGATGAATGGTTCCTCCTCTCGGAAGTCTTCTACCTCTCGGTCGGTGATCAGACCACCACACCGCAGCTCATCAAGCGCGGCTCCGAGGCCCAGGGTCCAAAGGAGCCGATGATCATCCCGCGTGAGCAGGTCCTCTTCATCGAGAACCTGAGCGACGACGGCGAGATCGTCACGCTCATCAAGAAGTTCAAGTCGGGCCAGGGCCCGTCAGCGACCGCGCCCCCGGCCACGGTCGCTCCGACGTCGACTGCCCGAACCAGCCCGAGCCCGAGTCCGACACGCTGAACGGGGTGCGTCTCGCCTTTCGTCGCGCGGGCCGGTGGCTGATCGAGAACCGCCGGCGCCTCCGTGATTGCACCATCGCGCTTGCGCTATTCATAGGGGCCGTGGTGTTCGCGCAGTGGTGGGACTTCACGGTGCCGGCTTTCCGCGCGCCATATCAGGCCGTCTTCCTCACGAACGGACAGACCTACTTCGGCCGGTACTACGACCGGATCGGCGCGTACGCGAAGATCGAAGACGTCTATTACCTGCAGCAGACGCAGGCCGCCGACCCGGACGCGGCGTCGGCCACGCGGATTGTCCGTCGCGGTCAAGAGCTTCACGAGCCGGCGTCGCGGATGCTCATCCCGAAGACGGCCATCCTCTTCGTCGAGGATCTCGCCGACTCGTCGCCGATCGCGCAGTTCATGCAGCGGGATAGCCGATGAGCCTGTACGACCCCGAGCGCGATCCCGTGCGCATCGCCGGCCGCTGGCTGCGGTGGTCGCTCGCCTGGATCGCGGCCCCTGCGCTGCTCGGCCTCTTCGTCTCCGCGAATGTCGATCTGCGTTCGCTCCCGCTCTTTGGTCCCGAGCGCATGTCCGCGGTCCTTTTCCTCGACGGCCAGGCGTACTTCGGCCATCTCGACGACTCCGGCGAGAGCGGCACCCTGGTGCTTCGCGACGTGTACTACTTCAGGAACAGCGAGGGCGGCGTCACCGGCGTGCCGGTCGGTCTCGTGCGCCGCGGCACCGAAGCCCACGAGCCGGCCGACGGTATGCGGATCAACCGTGAGCGCATCCTGGCTGTCGAGCGAGTCGGCCTCGGCTCCGCGGTCGCGCAAGCGATCCAGGTCGAGCGCCAGATCTTGCACACCTCGCCCGCGAACGTCGCTCTCAATCGGACGACGGTCGGTGGCGCTCCGGCGCTGGCCGCGCAGCGTGTCGCCGCCGAGCACGACATCGCGCGCGCGTGGACCGCGGCCGTCGATCAGCTGCGGAAGCTCAACGACCTGGTGCTACCGGTGAGCGAGACGGAGGCGGAGACCATCACCGAGAAGGCCATCGCCGACCTCCGTATGGTCCGCCGCAACGCGCTCACCGCGCTCGCCAACCAGCTCGGAATGTCCGCCGCCGACGCCGACGCCTACGTGCGAGCGACCGATCCGCTGCTCGAGGGGAAGAGCTTCGCGAACGAACCGGGAGTTCTGCTGGCTCCGGATCTCGACGCGATTGTCACTCGCGCCACGCAGCTCTACGCGCAAGTCGGTGACGCCGCCGCGAAACAGCTCACGCAACCGAAAGCCACGCCGACAGCGAGCCCGAGCCCTCGGCCCTAGTTCACAACCTCGCGACGCCCGCCACCGGCGTCCATCGCGGTCAATTCGACCACCACCGGTGCCGGCTGAAGCGGCTCCTGCTGCAATGCGAGCGCGATCGCTTGCGCGCGGCTGTGCACGCCGAGCTTGAGCAGGATGTGCTCGATGTGCTTCTCGACCGTCTTCGCGGTTATCACGAGATCGCGCGCGATGTCCATGTGGTCCATGCCGCAGGCGAGCAGGCGCAGGATCTCGAGCTCGCGGCGGGTGAGCCCCGCGACGACGGTGCGCGCGATAGGGCGCGAGCGTTTGGCGAGACGCTGCACGCGAGCGAGCAACTCGTCCAGTACGAACGGCTTGACCATGTAGTCGTCGGCGCCGAGGAGCAATCCCGCCGCGCGGTCCATGGATTCCTTGCGCTCCCCCGAGATGAGGATGATCCCGACGCTGTCGCCGTGATCGTCGCGGAGCCGGCGGCATACCTGATAGCCGGAGATATCGGGCAGGTGCACGTCGAGAATGACGACGTCGGGTACCTCGCGGTCGACGAGATAGAGCGCCTCGCGCGCGTCGGACGCGCGTCGCGTCGGGTATCCGTGCTCAGCGAGCGTCGCCGCGACGAGGTCGCAGATCACCGGGTCGTCGTCCACTACGAGCACGCGACCGCGCGGTCGCATGTGCGCTGGCTTGTCGATAGTGGGCCTGCCTGCAAGAAACGCACCGGTGACATTCGAGTGACCGAACGCCAACAAATAGTTACGCGGATGCAACGAATCTTCGACGGAATCTCATCGGACTCACGCGATGCGAAATCCGTACGGCATCCGCCGCATGACCGCATGCGGTGAAGATCCGGTAGTCGCCGCTCACCTGCGGCCACGTCCCGTCCATAGCGTCCGTGCTCGTCGGGATTACCGATGAGAAAACGTCAAAGGAGACCACGGACCTATGCGCTACTCGCTCATTGAACGGATCAGGCGCTCGCGCACCGCTTCGACGCTCGCCATCATCGTCATCGCAGTCGGCGTCGCTCTGTCATCAGGGGTCGCTCAAGCTCGCATCGATCTCGGGCATAGCGCGCGGGCATCGGCGGACTTGAGCTCCGATACGATCGCGAAGGTCACCGGGGGAGGGACGGTCCTGGCCGCCCCTACCTTCCCCAACACCGTCTCGAGCTTCGGGCTGAACGCTCGGAGGCCGGCAGGCTTCGTGAGCGGCAGCGGGGGTGCGGCAGAAGGCCGCATCAACTACAACCGGCACCGTAATACGGCGGGACGCCACGTGAACGTGCCCGTCGTCCTGATGCAGGCCACGATCAGCGGCACGCCCTCGCCGAACGGCACGGGCGGGTCGGCAGCACTCGTCGGGGACTGCACGATCGGTACGACCTGCCCGCCCGGCGACCTGTCCGTGGTCGTCTACGTCGAGGACAACGCGGACTCCGGGGCCGGTCAGGATGTCTTCAAGGTCTTCTTCTGCGATATCCCCGCGGCACTCCCACCGCCCGGCTTCAACGGCGGCCCGATCGCTGGCTGCGACGGCCCCGAGGGCGGCAACATCCGGAGCGGAAACATCCAGGTCCGAGGCGCCCCAGGTGCGCTCGGCGAGACGATGACGACCGCGGGCGCGGCCGGCATCTTCCCCGCGGCCGCTAACTTCAACGGAGTGGAGCTCGCTGGCGGCGTCCTCGGCGTCGGCGCACGGTCCGGTGACGGATCGATCACCGGCGACGTCGAGATTCAGTTCACCGGTATGAGCCTACTTGGCCTGTCTCAGCTGGTCACGATCACCGGCTGGATCACCGGCGGGACGATCGCCGGAGGAACCGCGACCCTCACTGGCACGGCCACGCTGGACATGGGTGACGGACCGCCGCCGACGGGCGGGCATCCGCTCACCGTGACCATGACGTCCAGTGGCGTTACGGTCAACGTCGCAGGGACGACGCTTCCGACCCTGCCCAAGACGGACGGCTTCATCGCTATCGAGTAGCTCCGATCACACTCATCCCGACACGCGTGCCGTGAGTCTCATAAGGCCCACGGCACGCCGCTAATCGGCAGTTTGTCCCCCAAAAGACCGATTTCGGCGCCGGACCGGCCGCTAACATCGCCACCGAATGAAAGCGCTGACCCTCGGATGCCTCATCGGCCTGGCCGCCCTCGTCGCCGCGTGCGGCGGGTCGGGCGGCAGCGCGAACGAGACCGCCGCCGATGCGTTGAGCCGCGGACTGGCGGCGCACACCGCAGGAAAGCTGGATGAGGCTGTCGCGGCGTACTTCACGACGCTTTCCAAGGACCCGGCGAACAAGTACGCGTTCTACAACCTTGGCGAGATCGCGCAGCGGCAGAGCCGGCTCGCTTCGGCCGAGGCGTACTACCGACTCGCGCTCGAACAGGATCCGAAGATGCAGAGCGCGCTCTTCAACCTGGCGATCGTGCGTACGAGCCTCGGCGCGACCACGGACGCGGTCGCGCTCTATCGCCAGGTGATCGCGGTTGATCCGAACTACGCCGCAGCGCACTTCAATCTCGGCCTTCTTCTTCGTCAGCTGGGCCAGACCGCCGAGGCGCAGGCCGAGCTCGCGACCGCGCAGCGTCTCGATCCGACGCTTGTCGCGCCGAGCCCCTCCGCGAGCCCGATCCGCCAAGCGAGTCCGTCGCCGACGCGGTGACGGCGCTCGAAGACGCGCGCCGTCAAGACTTCTTCCTCGTCGCGTCGTCCGCGAACGCGGCGGCCGTTCCGATCGAGCTCCCGGTCGTCGCGGTCGTCATCCCCGCGTACCGGGCAGCATCGACGGTCGCGAGCGTCATCGCGGGTGTGCCAACGTTCGTCCGGCACGTCGTCGTGGTCGATGACGGGAGCGGTGACGCGACGAGCCAGGTCGTGCGAGACCTCCGGGATCCGCGGGTCGACCTGGTTGAGCACGAGCGCAACGAAGGGGTCGGGGCTGCGGTGATGACCGGCTACGAGCGCGCGGTCGCCGTCGGCGCCGACATCGTCGCGAAGATGGATGCCGACGGGCAGATGGACCCCGATCACCTGCTCGCGCTCATCACCCCGATCGTCATCGGCAGGGCTGATTACACGAAGGGCAATCGCTTTCTCCATGGGCGCGAGCTTCGCTCGATGCCGGGTCGGCGTCGATTCGGCAACGCCGGGCTCTCTTTCATGACCAAGCTCGCATCGGGGTACTGGGACATCTTCGATCCCACCAACGGCTACACCGCGATCCATGCGTCGCTCATCCCGCTTCTCGGCGAGGCGCCGATCGGGAAACGCTATTTCTTCGAATCGAGCATGCTCTTGGGTCTGAGCCTTCTCCGCGGTGTCGTGCGCGACGTCTACATCCCAGCGCGCTATCCCCCCGGCGCGACCAGTCATCTTTCGGAGTCTCGGGCCGCCCTGCAATTCCCCTGGCGTCTCCTGCGCGGTTTCATTCGCCGCATGGTCCTGCACTACTTCGTTCGCGATTTCACCGCCGTGTCGCTCTATCTGGTCTTCGGAGTCCTGCTGGGGCTATTCGGGCTGATCTGGGGCGTGTGGCACTGGGCAATTTCGGCGCAGGCGGGAGTCCCGGCGACGACCGGAACGGTGATGATCGCCGTCCTGCCGATCATCGTCGGCGTCCAGCTGCTGCTCCAGGCATTGACGCTCGACATCGAGAACGTCCCCAAGCAGCCGGTCCACGCGAGCGTTCGGCTGGTGACCGCGGACCGCGTCCCGGTGAAACGGCCGTAGGCAGCCGGCGGTCCGGATCGGATCTGCGCGTCCTGGTCCTCGGCGGATCGGGCATGCTCGGCCACAAGCTCTGCCAGGTGCTTTCCGCGGAGTCAGCCGTCTCTGCGACGTTTCGCGGCTCGGTGGGGGATCTCGCGCCGTTCTACGGACGAACCGAGCCGATCGGGGGCGTCGATGCTCTCGTGTTCGAGTCGGTCTCGGAAGCGATCGACCGGGCGCGGCCGGACGTCGTCGTGAACGCGATCGGCATCGTGAAGCAACGGTCGACCGCGACGGATCCGATCCCGAGCATCTCGGTGAACTCGCTCTTCCCGCATCGGCTCGCCAGGCTCTGCGATGCCGTGGGAGCGCGTCTTGTGCACTTCAGCACCGACTGCGTCTTCTCCGGTCGGCGCGGCGCGTACCTCGAAGACGACACACCGGACCCGGTCGATCTCTACGGGCGTTCGAAGCTGCTCGGCGAGGTCGAGGGCGCGGGCGTCCTCACGATCCGGACGTCGATCATCGGCCGCGAGCTCGAGAACATGACCGGACTACTGGAGTGGTTCCTGGGTCACGCTGGCGGCCGCGTCAAGGGATTCTCGCACGTGACATGGAGCGGAGTGACGACCAACTTCCTGTCGCAGGTCGTCGCGCGGCTGATCCGGGACCGGTCGAGCCTTTCCGGCATCCTCCATCTCTCTGGCCCGGCGATCTCAAAGTACGAGCTCCTCGTCTGGCTCAACGAAGCGTTCGGGACGAAGACGATGATCGAGCCCGATGACAGCGTGGTGTCCGATCGAAGTCTCATCTCGGATAGGTTCTGGTCCGAGACAGGCTTCCGGCGGCCCGTTTGGACCGAGATGGTGACCGAGCTCGCCGAAGAAGCGAAGATGTACGAGAGGTTCGCCAATGCTCGACGATAAGCGCGTGCTGGTCACGGGCGGGACGGGTTCGCTCGGCCGGGCGCTCGTGCGCCGGCTGCTCTCAGGCGAGCTCGGAAAACCTGCGAAGGTCGTCGTCTTCTCGCGGGACGAGGCCAAGCAACACGAGATGCGGGCGGAGTGGCACCGCCCGAGGGTGCCGACGGAGGATGCCGAGTACCGCGACTACAAGCGGGTCCTCGAGTTCAAGATCGGCGACGTGCGCGACTACGATTCGATCTCCGCCGCGGTCCGCGACGCTCACATCGTGTTCCACGCAGCGGCGCTGAAGCAGGTGCCCTCGTGCGAATACGAGCCCATCGAGGCCGTCAAGACGAACGTGCTGGGCGCCAGCAACGTCGTCCGCGCGATCCTCGCGCCAGGAGCCGACGTCGAGGTTGCTCTTGCGGTCTCAACGGACAAGGCGTGCAAACCGGTCAACGTGATGGGAATGACGAAGGCGCTGCAGGAGCGCATCTTCGTCAACGGGAATCTCGGCCACCGCACGAAGTTTCTCTGCGTCCGCTACGGGAACGTGATCTCCTCACGCGGTTCGGTCATTCCGCTCTTCCTCGATCAGATCCGGGCCGGAGGGCCGGTCACCATCACGATGGATCGGATGACCCGGTTCCTGCTGACTCTCGACAAAGCCGTCGATACGATCTTCGCCGCCGTCACGACCGGGCAGCCCGGAGACACGTACATCCCTCGCGTTCCGTCGGCGTCGGTGATGGACGTCGCCAAGGCGCTCATCGGCGATCGGAAGATCGCCATCGAGATCATCGGTGTACGTCCGGGTGAGAAGGTGCACGAGATCCTGATCTCCGAGGAGGAGGTCTTCCGAACGATCGAGCGCGGCGAGTACTACGTCATCCGTCCGGTGCTGCCCGAGCTTGGCGGAGGCGGCCCGCCCGCGCGGAGCACCGAATACTCCTCGAGCGAGCTGACGCTGGACATCGCGGGCGTCCGCCGGCTTCTCGCGGAAGCCGGAACAGCACCGGCACCGTCGGCGGTCGCGAGCCGCTGATCGCTCACGCGTGCGGCTTCTTGTCGGCTTCGGTCCGTAGGATCGACGCGAACTTCGAGGTGACCGTGTCCCAGTCGTCGCGTTGTCCAATCGCGGTCCGGCAAGTTTCACCCAGTCGACGCGCGATCGCCCGGATGGCCGTCGGGTCTTTTGTCTCGACGAGGCCTCTGATCCGATCGATCGTGGCCTCCGGTCGGTCGATGTACAGGATGCCGGGAAGCGACGCGAACTCGGCTTCGAGCCCCGGCAGGCGGGTGGCGACCACCGCCTTTCCGTGCTCCATGTACTCGACCACTTTGGTGGGTACGAGATGCTCCATGGTCTCGTTGCGGTAGGCGGGGAGGACGCCGAAGTCCGCGCCTTCGATCAGCGCCCCGACCTCTTCGACGGGTCGCTGACCCGTCATGATGACCTGCCGCTCGAGACCGCTCGTCGTGCGGATCTGCTGGAGCTCGCCAAAGAGATCGCCCCGACCGACGACTAAGAGGCGCAGCCACGGGACGTCCTTGCCCCGGCGCGCGAAGTCCCTGACAAGCTCGCGCAGACCCGAGAAGGGGTACTGCCAGCCCACGAAGATGAGCAGCACCTCGCTCTCACCGATGCCGAGCTCTTTCCGCGCGCGCGCCGCGACCTCGGGATCCGCGCCGATCCTGCGAACGCCGATCGGGATCACCGCCACTCGATCGATCGGCGCGCCCATCTTCGCCGCGTATCGCTCGAGTCCCTGGCTCACGACGATGACGCGGTCGGCGTGCCGCATGGTCAGCTGCTCGATGTATCGCGCGATGGCACGCACCGGGAGCGCATCGGCGTGCGTGTGCAGCGCATCCATAACGTGATAGATGAACGGCCTACCGGCGGCGCGGCTCAGCGCGAGCGTCAGGAGCGCGTTCGAGATGCCATACGCGACAACGACGTCGGGCTTTCTCCCCCGGAAGATGGCGCGGAGCTCACGCCAGTTTCCGAAGAGCCACGACAGCCGCGCGATGAGTGACAGGCGGATCATCCCGGGACGGACGATCCGGATGCGCGAGTCGGCGAAGTACTTGTGGACGCCGACGAATTCCTGACGGCGCTGGAGCAGCGGTTGACCCGGTTTGCCTGCCCAATCGATGTCGTAATCGATCACGCTGACATCCGATCCGTGTGTCGACAGCCATTCGAGCAGTCGGTGATGGATGATCGGATTGCGGCTGATCCAATCCGTCTCCTGTGTCGCGAGGATCTTCAAGCGGCCACGCGCAACCGCGCCCGTCGCAGCCAGGCTTCGAGCCGACCGCGGAGCGCGCGCAGCTCCTCCGGGAGGTCGCGCCGCGCCACGAGCACGGCCCCCGTAGCGAGAAGGCCCAGGACGAAGAGCGGCGTCTTGATCGGCGTCGAGCGGTACTCAGCGGTGACGAAATGGTCGCCCGCCGGCACCGTGATGCCGATGAAGCTCGGCGACACCATGAAGGTCTCCGCCGCCTGCCCGTCGACCGTCACGCGCCAGTTCGGGTGGTACGTCTCCTTGACGATGAGCGTCGCCGCGTTGGGACAGCTACCGAGGAACTCGAAGCGGCTCGCCTGCACGCGCTCGTAGCGGAGCGTGCCGGACGAGCCGCAGCCGCTCATGTCCCCGGAGATGACGCGGTCGCTGGTCGCCGGGTAATCCCAGCGGATGTACGTGCGTGTGGCGGGACCGGGTCCGTTCACGAACGCGCGATTGCGGGGGAAGAGCTTGCTCGCGGTGGTCACTTCCTCGCGCGCGGCGAGCGCGACGAACTCGGCGTGACCGCTCGAGGGCGTCGCATAGAGCACGTAACGAGACGTTGTCCGTAGCACTTGGAGGAAGCTCGGCAGAGAGACGTCGCGGGGCGCGACGACGTAGCGCACGTTGTAGAGGTCGTACTGGGCGGCGTCCTGGTCGTTGAAGTCGAACTGAAGGTCCGAGTTGAGCGAGGCGCCACCGTACGGTGGAGCGAGCATGCGAAAGCGTTGGGTGACGAGGTATTGGTACGCGTGCACCGAGCGGAATGGGATCGAGAAATCCAGCTTCTCGCCCCAATTCGAGCGCAGCCCCGCGTAAACGCGGCCTGCCGGAAGCTCGCGAAGCGTCGTCACGAGGGACGCCATCTCCGTGTCGGCGTCGATCGCCGCCTTCGTCTGCCGCATCCAGAGCCCGTTCAGGGCCTCGAAGTCGTAGCGCTCCTTGATCGCGGGAACAAGGAGGATCGCGATGGCCACCGCGGCCAGGGCCGTCCGCGCGCGTGATCCGTCGGCTCGGAGGAGACGGAAGATCGCGCTCCCCCCAACGCCGATGAGCATGATCGCGGCGATGTGGACGCCGCCGATGAAGCGGTGGAAGAGCAGCGTCTCCTGCAGTGGAAGGAGCGGTGTGAGCGGACCCAGAGTCCCGCGACCGAAGTAGAGCACCAGCCAGACGACGAAGAGCGCGAGCGCGAACGTCGCCGAGCTTGCTCGCACGAGCACGGTGGCGACGACCCCGACCGCGAGGAGAGTCGCAAGCACGGGCAGACGTCCGTAATCGGTGAGCTCTCCCGTGAACAGCCAGCCGAGGATCGTTGGCGCCCCGAACGACGCGTATTTCTCCGGCTGCAGATACGGGCTGGCGTTGAGGAACGCTCGTTCCAGGACGTAGGGCAGCCACATCCAGGCGGTGACCACGAGGGCGATCGCACCCGCGGCGGCAAGACGAGCGATCCGGACGAGGGCGTTCGCGCGCGTCATTCCCCACGCCAGAAGCAGCGCGGCGCTCACGACCATCATGTAGGCGTAGAGGAGATGCGAGAGCAGGAGCAGTACGAGCACGACGACCGTCGATCGAAAGCCGCTCCCATAGCGGACCAGGCGCCACAGGCACGCGAAGGTGACGAAGGACAGGTGCATCGCCCATATCTGCGTGTAGAGGCCGAGACCGCGCCACAGGTAGCTCCCGACATCAAAGCCGTACAGGAAGTTCGTCGCGAACAGGGTCGATGCGCCGGCGCCCACCGACGCCGCGATGGTGTCGAAGTCCATCCGCCTCATGGACCAGAAGACGGTGAGCGGGAAGAGGACCAGCAAGAGATAGCGAACGATGTTGAAGACGGTGAAGACGTCGATCGTCCCGAGGAGGAGGCGATGGAGCGCGACCACCGTGAGGTGCGGGAGGTTCTGGTAGTAAAGGAATTGCGGGAATCCCTCGTCGATTTCCGGCACCCAGAAGTCAAGGACGTTCTCTCCGCGCGCGAGCGCGTCGCTCGCGTTCTGGATGAATAGCGCATGCGTGGCGTCGTCATTGACGTTCGCGACGGGGACCGTCACCTCGGGGAGGAGGCCCATCGCCTGGGCGGCCATTGGTACCGCGACGAGGAGCGCCAGTGCGGCATTTCGAGGCGCCGCTCGATCGGCGAGGGCGGTGCGGAGCACTCTGAGCCGCGCGGCGGCCGCCGCGCTCACTTCCTCAGGCCTGACCACAAGAGCAGCGTCGGCTTGACGATGCTCCACCAGTCGCGCACCCGGCGGATCTTCGAGTAGTTGCCGCCGCCTGGCGGGTAGGTCTTCGAGACGCCCACCTCGACGACGCGATAGCCGAGCTTGATCGCCTTCCACTGCAGGTAGTACTCGAGCTCGTACCGATCGAGCCAGGGCTGGTCGATACGGATCCGCGGATCGTCCAGCACCGAGAGCCGATACGCGCGATATCCGTTGGTGACGTCGGTCGCGGGAAAGCCGGAGAGGACGCGGAACAGGAGCGTGTATCCGCGGATCATGAGATCCCGGCCGAGTGGCAGATTGACGCTCGCGCCGCCCTCACGGAAGTAGCGCGAGCCCTGCACGTAGTCGTATCCAGCGTCGAGCTTGTCGACGAGTCGCGACGCCTGCTCCGGGTCGTCTTTGCCGTTCGCCGCGAGTACCACGACGGCGCCGTGTCCGTTCGCCCGCGCCGCTTCGATCCCGGTTCTGATCGCAGCACCCACGCCGCGGCGCCGGGGCTGGACGATGACGCGCGCGCCGGCCTCGCGCGCGAGATCGGGTCCGCCGTCGTCGGAGCCGTCGTCCACCACGATCGTCTCGGCGATGATGGGCGGCACGCGCCGCACGAGTCCGGCGATCGCGTGACGCTCGTTGAAGAGGGGGAAGATCATCGCGACGGTCCCGAGCTCGGCCACGACGGCACTCTAAAGAGGTTCCTGGGCTAACGAATCGGGTCCTTCTCCATGAGGCCGCGGTTGTGGAAGTAGAGCGCGGCCTGGGTCCGGTCGGTGAGCTCGAGCTTGCTGAAGATGTTCGAGATGTGTGTCTTCACGGTGCGCTCGCTGATGCCGAGCGTCGCGGCTATCTCCTTGTTCGCGCGGCCGCTCGCCACGAGCTTCAGCACCTCGCGCTCGCGCGCGGTCAGATCGCTGTAGCCTTCGTCTTCACCGGAGGGCCGCTCACCGCCACGCAGCCGCCCGAATTCGTCCAGCACGCGCTTGGCGACCGACGGGTAGATGAGCGAGAAGCCGTCTGCCACGGTGCGGATCGCGTTGGTGAGCTGGCTGCCGGTGACCTCCTTCAGGAGGTAGCCGGACGCACCGGCGCGGATGGAGCTGAACACGAGCTCGTCCTCGTCGTAATTAGTGAGAACGATGACCCGCGACGACGGGACGGAGTTGCGGACGCGGCGCGTCGCGGTCACGCCATCCCAGTCGCCCATTTTGATATCCATCAGGATCACGTCGGGCAGGAGCTCCTGCGCGACCGCCAGCGCCTCGTGCCCGTCGCCAGCCTCGCCAACGACCTCGATCTCCGGTTCCGTCTCGAGGATGGAGCGCAGGCCGCTCCGAACAAGCGCGTGGTCGTCGGCGATCAGAACGCGGATCCTCCGGACCTCGGTCATCGGCCGAAGAGCCTACCGAAGAAGCTCGCCTTTTCGGTGCGCTCGAGATCCTCGATCGCGCCGCGTTGATCGGTGTCCTCGACCGTGTCGGCCCAGCCCGGCGGCGCCCCGTCCACCGTGACGCGGTAGGGGATGGTCGCCCGGACGATGGTCCCGCGGCCAGGCTCGCTGCGCACGACAAGCTGCCCGCCCACGCCCTCGGCACGCTCGCGCATGCCGACGATGCCGTAGTGGCCTCGTTCCTCGGCGGTCGAGAGCTCGTTCGACTCGAAGCCTTTGCCGTCGTCCTCGATCGTCGCGACGACCTGCTCTTCGTCGTATCGCAGGATGACCTTCGCGTTCGATGCACCCGAGTGCTGCCCGACGTTCCGCAGGCCCTCGCCGATGATCCGGATGACGGCGCGCTCGACGAACGGCTCGAGCTGCCGCTCGGCGCCGGTCTCCTCGAAGTCCACAGCCACGCCGCTCTGCCTGCGGAGGTCGTCCGCCAGCCGCGCGACGGTCACGGGGAGGTTCAGGCCGCCGGACTCTTCGGTCTGCCGCAGCGCCGCCATGTACTGGCGCACGTCCGAGAGCGTCGCTCGCGCGTCACGTGCGGCCTTCGCGAGCTGCGGCCCAAGCGCGCCAGGGTCGCGATCCAGCGCGCGCTGGCACCCCTCGAGCGCGAGCACCACCCCGGTGAGCTCCTGCGCGACTCCGTCGTGCAGCTCCTGCGAGATGCGCCGCCGTTCGTTGGAGGCCGCGCGCTGCACGAGGTCGGTGGACGCGGACTTCTGGAGCATGCCCGTGAGGTACTCGCCGAGCGTCGCGACGAAGTCGGCCTCCGCAGAGGCATAGGGCGTCGTAGCGCGTCCGAGGACCAGGACCCCCAGCACCACGCCGGTCTGAGCGCCGCCGATCGGCGCGACGAGGAAGTGCGTCGACGAAGGCGCGGCCCAATCCGGGCGGTCCTCGGCAATCCCGTACTGCGCGGTCGCCGTGCGTCGCTCGCGGAGCACCTGCGCGAGCACGGTGTCTGTGCCCGAGGTCGAGATGTCGGAGGGGATGAGGTCGCCGTAACCGGTCGCGGCCCGGAGGTGGAGGTGATGCTCCTCCGCGGCCCACACGCCGACCGCATCGTGACGCAGGTTGTCGGCGAGCATCGCGACGGCGCTCTCGAGGTCGTTGTGGGGATCGTTCCCGAGGGTCGCGAAACGAGAGAGCTCGTACAGCACGAGCGCCTGGCGGCGATCCTCCTCGGCCCGCTGGAACTCCCCCGCGGTAAGGAATGCCGCGGCGATCTCGGATGCAGCCTGCGTGAGCGAGTCGACCTGGCTCTGCCCGTAGCGTTCCTGTGCGGCGCGATGCTTGACGCTGACGACGCCGAGGGTCCGACCGTTGGACCGTAGCGGAGCGATCATCGCTTCGCTCGCGGTCGGGTCTGAGCCGCCCTGCACCTGTCCGGAGAGCAGCATCGACCTTCCGGTCTGCGCCACCGTCCCGGAGATGCCTTCTCCGATCCGTTTCCGATCGAGTTTCGCCTCATCCGAGAGGCCGCGCGAGCTTCGCACGGATAGCTCGCCGTTCGCGTCCGCGAGCATGATCGAAACGCCATCGGCGCCGAAGACGTCGGCGAGCTGCGCCGTCGCGCGCTCGAGCAGCTGATCCGGATCGCGCTCCTTGCGGATGATCGCGTGCAGATCGCGAGAGGCTTTGAGCTTCGCTTCGGCGTCCTGTTGCTGCCGTTGCGCGCGCCACAAAGCGTTCGCCTCCGCGAGCTCCAGTCCGATGAGGTCCCCGACGCGGCTCAAGCCGCCCAGGTCCTCGGTCGAGAAAGCGCGACCGACAAGCATCGCGGCGAGGACGCCGACGACCTGGTCCTTCCACACGATGGGCACCACCGCGAGGGCGTCGGCCATACGGGCGTCCGAGAGCGTGAGCGTCACACCGCTCGTCGCCTGATCCGACGCACGCTCCGTCATCGCCTTCGTGATCATCGCGAGCGGCAGCCCGTCGCTCCAGACGGTCTCCGCTGAAAGGTTATGGGCGACGTAGGTTACGTAGCCCTCGCCTTTCATTTGCAGGATGACCGCGATCGCGTCCGCGCGCGCGACCTTGGCGAGGTAGGCCATGCGCGCGTTCCAGAAGTCAGCGTCCAGGCGGAGGGTCAAGCAGAGGCCTTACGCCACGCCGGCGCCGGCCTCGCCCTCGCCCTCGATGCGGAGCTCCAGGGAGTTGCCGCCGCTGCGCTGCAGAGCGAAGCGCGGCTGTTCTAGGGTCGCGATCGCGGACCAGAGTTCATCCACCAGCATGGGTATGCGGAGTCCGACCGCGAGCGTCGCGACGCCTCCCCTGAAGTCACGCACGTAGAGCGTGCGGACCTGCGCCAGCGACTGAATTCGTCGCTCGATATCGACGAGCCGAGCGAACGACGGGACGGGAGAGAGCATCAGCGCAATGTTGCTGGTCGGAACCGCCGGCTCCTCCCTCTCGGGAGTGAGTTGCTCCGATTCCGCCACCGTTTGGGCAGGTTCTCGCTCGACGACGGTCAGTTCGGGTGCCGCCGGAGGGGTTTCGGCAGCGTCTCTGGTGGGTTTCCCGACGACGTCCTCTTCTTCCACGACCGGCTGCGCCTGAGTCGCTCTGGCCGCCTCAGCCGCGCGGGCCGCCTCCTGTGC
>JBOGTG010000014.1:0-3282 GCA_050692175.1 Candidatus Limnocylindria bacterium
CCTCAGACCCTGCCGGGGGTTACGAAGGGGGCGAAAGCCCCCTTCGACTGCTCTTCCTCGGTTGCGGACTCGAGTGACTTGGCGCGCTCGATGAGGTCGGCCACCTTCTGGCCACCCTTGCGCCCGATGCGCTCGAAGTGGCCGGCTCCGTACTTCGCGGTGACCGCACGACCACCCTTCTTGCCGATGCGGCCGAAGAACTCCGGTCCGTACTTGTTGGCGGTGCTCGACCCGCCCTTCTTGCCGATCTTCTCGTAGAACTCCGGACCGTACTTCTCGCTGACCAATCGGCCACCCATTCGTCCCGCTTCGGCGACGGTCATGCCGCCACCAGCTTTCCGTGCCATGGCCTGCTCCTTTTCCGAGTGACGTATGTATGGGCAGGCTCCATGCCGAGCAGACGTTCGGACGGCGATATGGCGTAACAGTTGGGCAACGATGCGGCGCCCGTTCAGACCGCTGGCGCGATCTCGAGGTCAATGGGCTCTTCGCGGACAAAGATCCAGACGATGAGAGCAGCGAGTACAGCCGCAACGAAACAAAATGCGCCAAGTGCCCAGAACCCGGGACCATCGATGAGCAGTCCCCCGATCGCGGCGCCGACGACGATGCTCGCGCTCGTTACCGATGCGGAGACCGCGAGCAGAGTGCCTCGGGCCTCCGGCACCTGTTCGGTAAGGAGCGTCGTGTTGGATGCGAAGCGCGCCCCGATCACGGCCGACAGGACCAGATTGAGCACGGCGGTCGCCGCGAGCGGCAGCGTCAAGTTGGTCTGCAGCAATAGCAGCACGCCCGATATGAAGACGCTTCCCGCGACGATCGGTTTGTGGCCGATCCGTCCGCCGAGCCGGCCCCCGAGCTGACTCCCCAGCATGACCCCGAGCCCCTGGGTGAGCGCGAGGATCGACGCGACTCCCTGGGAGAGCTGGAACGCATGCTGGAAGAACACCACGATGTATGTCGCCCAGGTGAACCAATAGAGCGCTCCGAGGAAGCTCGAGCCGATCGCGCCGAGCGCCGATCGGTTCGTAACGATGGAGCGGTACATGTCGCGGATCCCTGATTCGCTCAAGGGCGTCTGCGCGGGCCGGAGCTTCCAGGAGAGAAGGATCGCGGCGGCGATCGAGAGCACGCCCACGAGCCCGACCGAGACGCGCCAACTCGTCCCCTCGGCCAGAATGCCGGCGAGAGGCACGCCGATCACGCCTGCCAGGGTGTTGAGTCCGATGACGGTGCCCATCGCGCTGCCGCGATCCCGATAAGAGAAGTTGTCGCCGACCGTCGCTGTGACGTTCGGGAAGATGACCGAGGCCCCGATCCCAGCGATGATCCGCATCGCAACGAGAACGGCGAAGCTGGTCGCGAATGCGCCGAGCAGCGTGAAGACACCCATGATCGCCGACCCCGCCACCAGAAAGCGCTTCCGGCCGAAGCGGTCCGAGTACGGGCCGGTGAGCACCGCGACGACGATGCCGGGCGCTCCATAGGCAGCGACGACGAGACCGGCCGTCCCCGTGGTGATGCTGAACTCGCTCGCGATCTGCGTCAGCACGGGTGCCATCACGATCCCGACGTAGACCGCATTGAAGGTGAGGAAACCGAGAAGGAGGAGGAGGCTGCGCCGCTGGGCGGGAGTCAAACGAGCGGGCGGCCGGCGAAGACGTGCAGGAATCGCCCGAACGCGCGGATGTGGTCCACGTAATCGGTGATCGCGATGTTCTCGTTCGGCGCGTGATTGGCTGAGGCCGCGTTGCCCGAGCCGAACCCCGCAACAGGGATCCCGAGCGTGTCGCAGACCTGAGCCATCGGGCCCGAGCCGGCGAGCAGCGGATACACGACCGGTTCCGTGCCGTACGCGCTTCGGCAGGCGTCGACTGCCGCTTTCGCGGTCGCCGAGTCCGTGGGCCAGCGCGACGGCGGCTCGCCATGGCCGGGCACGATTTCGACGTCTTCGAAGCCGCGCCGGTCCAGGTGCGCGCGCAGGAGCTTCGCGACCTTGTCCGGTGTGAGATCGGGCACGAGACGAAAGTCGATCTTCGCGCTCGCGACCGCTGGCAGCACCGTCTTCGAACCTGGTCCGGTGTAGCCCGACACCATTCCGCAGATCGTGCACGTCGGCTCGAGGAAGTGTTTCTTCCGGAGCTCATACCCTTCGAGCCCGCGCACGAACCGCTTGATCCCGTGAATGCGCAGCATGCCCTGCTCGTCGAACGGAAGCCGCTCCAGGAGTTCGCGGTCGGCGGCGGTCGGCGGCCGCACCAGGTCCATGAATCCGTCGATCGTTATCTCGTCGTCGCCGTTCTTGAGCGTCGCGAGCGCCCAGACGAGCCGCCAGGCTGCGTTCGGGACGATCGTCGCCAGGGAAGAGTGCGCGTCCTTGTCGGCTCCGCGCACGCGAAGCTCGACGTAGGCGATGCCCTTCAGCCCGCACGAGATGGTCGGGCGTCCGGCGGCGTCCTTGTAGCCAGCCTCCCAGATGCAGCCGTCGGCCTGGAGCCGATCCCCGTAGCGCGCGACGAAGGCGGCGAGATGCGCTGACCCGCTCTCCTCCTCGCCCTCGTAAAGCACCCGGATCCGAAGGGGGAGCCCGCCTAGTGTCGCGCGGTAGGCCTCGATCGCCTGGAGCCGTGCCATCAGATTGCCCTTGTTGTCGGACACACCGCGGCCGTAGAGATAACCGTCGCGCTCGGTCGGCTCGAACGGGGGCGTGGCCCACTCGTCGAGCGGATCCGGCGGCTGAACGTCGTAGTGGTTGTAGATGAGGAGCGTGCGTTCGCCGCGGCCCGTCTCGCCGACGATGGTCGGTGGTCCGCCGTCGACGCTCAGCGCTTCCGCGGCGATGCCGCCGCGTCTCTTCGTTCGGTCAAGGACGATCCGCGCGGTCTCGGGCACGCCGATGCCCTGCGCCGAAACGGTCGGCTGCCGGATGAGGGTCTTCAGCTCTTCGATGTATTCACGCTCGCGGGCGCGCACGTACGCATCGAAGTCCGCGAAACCGGTCACCCAAGAAGGCTATCGCTGTGGAGTTCTCGCCGTTCCGGTGTTGGCGGCGACCCGGAAAGCGACTCTGCTAGCTTGCGCACCGTGAACTCCGCGGCCTCGGCCGCTAGGGTCGGGCTGGCGCTTATCGACACGGAGTGGCGCCGCTGGGAACGCCTCATCGGGCACATACGCGTCGACGACTTCACCCGGCAGCTCTTTGATGGCGAAGGCGGATAAGCAACATGGACGATCCGGGATGTGCTCACGCACATCGCGGCCTGGAAGCGGAACACGATTCGG
>JBOGTG010000015.1:0-21571 GCA_050692175.1 Candidatus Limnocylindria bacterium
CTGCCATGCGGCACCAACCCGCGAATATCAGAGTGGTCAGAAGTCGCCGCTGCCATCTGCTCGTCCGCTCCGCTTCGCCGGCCGCGGGCCTCCGACCTATTTGACCGGCCGCTCCATATCAGAAGTCCTTGAACGCACCCTCGGCGGTCGCGTACGCCCACACGTCGAGCTCGGGCGCCTCGAGTCCGTTCAGGGTCAGGATCGTGCCGATCTGCGATCTGTGGTCGCTTCCGTGATGCGAGAACTGCGCGAGGGGCACCCAGAGCTCGAGGTCGGCCTTGCGCCGCTCGTCGTGGATCCGACGATCGAAGTCGTACTCCTTCGATTTGAAGAGCTGCTCGACCGCGTCGCGAACGCGTACGAGTCGCGCGGCGATCTCGTCGACGGGCGTGGTATCGGCCGCCTCGATGAAGGGCTGCGGGATCAGACCGTAGGTGTTGAGATAGCCCTCGTTCGCGCGAACGATGTGCGCGAAGGTCTTCTGGATCGTGCCGTACGTTCCCGGTGCGCTGAGTTGCCATTGCTCCTTGGTCAGGGCACGGCAGCGTAGGAGGAGTTGCTCAGTGGCCCACACGTCGTGACGCATCTGCCGGAGCATCGGTGGCGTACTCATCCGATCCGCATCCTCGCAATCTTCTCCTCGACCTCGGCGTTGAGCCCGTCGAGCTCCTGCTGCGCCTGTTCGAGGTTCTCCTTCGCCCGTTTGACGTCCTCGCGTTGCTCCATCGCGCGCGCCGCCCCGCGCGCCGTCGTGGTTCCGCGGCCGATCGTCGAGTAGTTCAGCTTCTTACGGCCGAATATCGCTGTCAGGATGGTTGCACCCGCGGAGACCGCTGTTTGGATACCAGCCCCACGAAGCTGCCCCTCCTCGCGCTCGACGACCTGCTGCGCGCGACGAGCCTTCTCTTCGGCGCGATGGATCTTCGGCGCGTACTGCGCGCGCAGCGCCTCGATCGCCGCGTCCCGTTTCTCGCGCGCCTCCTGGTCCTCGTCGGCTCGCGCGGTACGCGTGGCCTCCGCCGCGGGCGCGGCGGCCATCTCGGGACGCCGGTCCTTCATGAGGATCTTGATCTGATCGCGGGTGAGCGGACCGCGGAGATAAGACATGGCCCACCGGGTCTCAAGGACCACGGGCGCGTCTTCGTGCACGTTGTTCATGAGGAAGACCCGATTGGTCAGGCCGGCGAGAAGCTCTCCCATGGATCTCCGATCGAACGACGCGCTCTGCGCGGCAGCGGCTCCCTCGAGACCTTCGAGAACGCGCTCCTTGTCGCGGTCGGTCTGGAGCCTTCCGAGAAACCACGTGCCCGTGTTGCTGAGACCCTTGTAATCGAGGTCCACCGGATTCTGCGTCGCCAGCACGACGCCGAGCCCGAACGCGCGGGCCTGCTTCAGAAGATTGAGCATCGGCCGCTTCGAGGGTGGCTCGGCCACCGGCGGGAAGTAACCGAAGATCTCGTCCATGTAGAGGATCGCGCGCAGGCTGGTCGTCCCGCTCTGGGTCCGAACCCACCCGTATATCTCGTTCAGAAGGAGCGCGACGAAGAACATCCGCTCGGCATCCGATAGATGCGCGATCGAGAAGATCGAGACGCGCGGCTTGCCCGCGGGCGAGCGGTAGAACGCGCCGATGTCGAGGGGCTCGCCCTGCAGCCATCCCGCGAATCCGGGAGCCGCGAGCAGTCCGTTGATCCGGAGCGCCAGATCCTCGCGGTCCTTTGCCGGGTAGAACTTCTCGACGTCGAGAGCGCCGATCCGCCCCATTGGCGGCTTCTGGACCTGGTTTACGAGGGTCTCCAGGTCGAGGTCCTGACCCTTTGTCCACGCATCGGTGAAGAGCGTCGACAGGAGGATGTGCTCGCGGCTCTTGACCGGATCCGCCGCGATCCCGACCAGCGCGAGAAGGCTCGTGGCCGTCGTCGTCACGCGCTCGCGGAAGAGCTCGGCATCCTCGCGAAGCGCCGCGGGCGGCGCCGCGAACGATCGGACGATCGACACGGGGATGCCCGCGGTCGAACCGGGTGTGTAGATCGCGAAGTCGGCGGCGGCCTTGAGACGGCGGATGCGTTCGCCATCCTGATCCCAGGACTCGAGGCCAGTCCGCCAGAGATCGGCCTGCTGCCTGGCGTACTCGTCCGGTGACACGCCTTTGCGGGCCGCGTCCTCCTCGTTGATCCACGGACGGAAGTCCTCGGGGCGGAGGTCAGGGAACGTGAGGAGAAGATTCGTGAGGTCGCCTTTCGGGTCGATGGCGATCGCGGGCACGCCATCGATCGCGGCCTCCTCGATGAGACCGATGCAGAGCCCCGTCTTGCCGCTGCCCGTCATGCCGACGACGATCGCGTGAGTGACGAGGTCCTTCGAGTCGTAGAGGACGAGGTTCCGCGCGGCCGAGCTCTTCTTTTCGAGGTCGTACTCGCGGCCGAGGTAGAACTGGCCAAGCTTCTCGTAGGCAGAGGGCTGCATCGCTACGTCTGCAGCAGTGGGCTGCCGCGCTTGATGAATCTGCCGCGGCCCTTCTTGCCGACGAACTTGTCCTTCTCGACGATGATCTCGCCGCGCGAGAGCACGACCGCAGCCTTGCCCTTCACCCTGCGTCCCTCGTACGGGTTGTAGTCGACGCGCATGTGGTGGGCCTTGGCTGAGATCGTCGAGGTCGTGCGCGGGTCCCACACCACGATGTCCGCGTCGCTGCCCACCGCGATGGTCCCCTTCTTCGGGAACATACCCATGATCTTCGCCGGCGTCGTGGAGGTGACCTCGACCCACCGGTTCAAGGTGATGCGCTTCTGCACGACCCCGCCGTCGTAGAGCAGGACCATGCGAGTCTCAACGCCCGGCGCGCCGTTGGGGATCTTCGAGAAGTCGCCGATGCCGAGCTGCTTCTGTTTCGGCAGTCCCTGGAAACCCTCGTTCATGCAGAACGGGCAGTGATCGGTGGACACGACCTGCAAGTCGTTGCGTGCGAGCCCCTTCCAGAGCTCGTCCTGATGCCACCGCTCGCGGAGCGGCGGACTCATCACGTACTTGGCTCCACCGAAGCCGGGCTCGTCGTAGTTGTCGATCGAAAGGAACAGGTACTGCGGGCAGGTCTCCGCATAGGCGGGAAGCCCACGGTCGCGGAAGAGCCGCACCTGCTCGAGCGCCTGCGAAGAGGAGAGATGGACGATGTAGAGCGGGATGCCGCCGGCCAGCTCGGCGAGGCGGAAGGCGCGATGGGTAGCCTCGCCCTCGGTCTCGGGTGGTCGCGTCAGCGCGTGCCACTTTGGCTCGGTGTGCTTCGCAGCGAGCGCGCGCTTCACGAGAACGTCGATGACGCCCCCGTTCTCCGCATGCATGCAAATGAGGCCGCCGTTCTCGGCCGTTCGTGAGAGCGCCTTGAAGATCGAACCGTCGTCGACCTGGAAGACGCCGGGGTATGCCATGAAGAGCTTGAAGGACGAGACGCCTTCTTTGACCATCACGTCCATCTCTTTAAGGACCTTGTCGGTCACGTCGCGGACGATCATGTGCAACCCGTAATCGATCGCGGCCTTGCCGCGGGCTTTCTTCAGCCACGCGTCGCGGGCCTTCTCGAGCGGCTCGCCCATTCCTTGCACCGCGAAGTCGACGATCGACGTCGTACCGCCGAACGCGGCGGCGACGGTGCCGGTGTAGAAGTCATCCGAAGCGAACGTTCCACCGAACGGCAGCTCCATGTGGGTGTGCACGTCGATGCCGCCAGGGACCACGTACTTGCCGGTCGCGTCGATGCGCTTCGCACCCGCGGCCTTCAGGCCTTTGCCGATCATCGCGACCTTCTCGCCATCGACGAGCACGTCAGCCTTGTACGTATCGGCGGCGGTGACGATGGTCCCGTTGGTGATCAGCGTCTTCCCCACGTCGCACTCCCCTCGTCGGCGCGCGGATGCTAGCCGAACGTATCAGCGGAGATAGTCTGACGGGCAGCTCGCGCCAGGCTGCCTCGGTCGGATCAGGGCCGCGCCGAGAGGAGCTCGCTCCAGCCGACGTAGCCGATCCCTCGGAGTGCGCTGTGTGCGGGTTGCCTGCCACCGCGATCATGCGCGACCTCCTCTTCGACCGCTTCGGCGAGGGCGCCGAAGAAACGAGCTCCCTCGTGCGATCGCGCCGCCAGCTCCCGCGCGATGTCCAGCGCCCGGTCGTGGGCGCGGCTCGCGACCGCGACGATCGCATCGTAGTGCGCGGTCACCCGATTTCGCATATCGACGTGCGGCACAACGTCTCCTCGCAGGTCGCCGGTCGCGGATACGAACACGATCGCCAGAGCCGCGAATGTCTCCGCCATGTCGCGATCGGTCGACGCGAGGATGCGCCGAGCGAGAGCGTGCGCTTCATCGGCACGGCCAGCCCGCGCGTGCACGACCGCACCGAACGCGAGGAGGCTGTCGGCATGCGAGCAAAAGGGGGTCGCGGGGGAAGCCCGCATCAGGCGCTCGGTTTCCACCGAAAGGTGGAGTAGGCGGTCCCAGTCACCTCGGGCGAACGCCACGTGACCGGCATACGCATCCGCGTGCGTTCGAAGATGCGGGCCCATGCGACGGCTCATCGCGACGAGCTCCGAGGCAAGCTCCTCAAGCCGCACGATGTCGCCCGAGCGCAACGCGATGGTCGCCCGGCCCCGAATGCGTTCCATCCGATCAAGCTCGTTCTCTCGTACCGGAAGTACTTCGATCTCGTCGAGCAGTTCGCCGGCTCGCACGAGCTTATGTGTCCGTATGAGGTCGTTCGCATACCAGCCGAGGATCTCCCGGCGGGTGACAGCGTCCGCCTGTTCCGAAAGCCTCAAAGCCTCGGCTATGCGCGCGGGATCGCCGCCCGCGCTCGACGGATCGCTGTTGTCGAACGCTCCGTAGACGAGCGTTCGGGCCAGCACCGCAGGGTCGCCCGAGCTGCGCGCAGCCGCATCGGCGTCGCGAATGAGCGTCCTCATTTCCTCCGGGTCAGGCGGATTGGTGAACGCCCCCGTTCGGAGACGCACTTTCAGCGCCCCCAGGTAGACATCCGACGGCACGACACCCGTCGTGCTGAAATGTGCTCGCGCTTCCCCGTAAGCGCGCCATGCACCATCTCCGCGCAGATCGAACGCGTACGCGTCGGCCAGGGCGAGCTTCGCCTCACCCCGCTCGCGGTCGTCCGCCGCGAGCGCGAACGCCCGCTCGAGCAGCGGAACCGCCCTTTCGACGGCGAAGACGTCGGCCTGGCGGATCCCGGCCTTCACCTGCGCGGCGAATGCCTCGCGCCGCATCGCGACGAACTCCGGCTCGCCTCGCCAGACCCACGCCGCGTCCGGCCCACCGACCGCCGCCCACCAGTGGTGCGCGAGGACCTCTGGGTCATCCGATGAAGCGAGCTCGCTCGCGTACCGCGCGTGCAGCCGCATGCGATCGGCGACAAGTAACCGCCCGTAGGCCACATCCCGCAACAGTGAGTGATGGAACCGGTAACGCCGATCGACCGGATCGAGGTAGTGGCGATCGGCGAGTCGCGCGAGAGCTCGTGATGCCATCGCGGTGTCGGCGCGCGCGAGCGTCGCGGCATCCAGGGCGGTGAACGTCTCGCCCACGACGGCGGCGTGTGCGAGCAGGGCGCGATCCTGGGGCTCGAGCTCATCGAGCCGGGCGCCGAGCGCTCCCTGTAGCGTCAGCGGGAGTTCGCCCCCGGCGACGTGGGCGCGGGCAAGCTCGACAATAAAGAGAGGATTTCCTTCCGCTCTCACCAGGACGTCGCCAGCCGAGCCACCCGCGCTCTCGGCGAGGGTTTGGGCATTGCGCGGATCCAGGCCTCCGAGCTCGATGAAAAAGCGGTCGCCGCTCGGTCGAAGCCCGGCGGACTCGGCGAACTCCGGCCTGGCGGTCGTGATCATCAGGAACGGCTCGCCGGAGAGCGAAAGCCGGTCCAGGAGCCGCACGACATCCGGCGCCGCCCAGTGCAGATCCTCGATCCAGAGAACGAGTGGTCGATGCGTGGCGAGGCCCTTCACGAAGCGGCGCCACGCGTTCTGGATCTCGTCGTCGCGTTCGTCTTGGCCGAGCGATCCGAGGGCAGCGCTCGCACCGAGACCCGCGGAGTGCGCGAGCGTCTCGCGAACGCGCCCGCGTTCGGCGCGGTCGTCCACGGCTTCGGCCACGACTTGATCGAGCGTGGCGTCCTGACGCGTGCCCAGCAAGAGCTCGCGAAGAGGTGCGAGGGCGCCGATCTCACCGCCAGGCCGGCAGCGCGCCGTGAGCACGCGAACGTCGGCGAGCGACGCGATGAACTCTTCGACGAGCCGCGTCTTCCCTTGCCCGGGCGGCCCCGAAACGAGGGCGAGAACGGAACGGTCGAGGGCACGACGATGGGCAAGGCGAAGAAGCTCGAGCTCGCCCTCGCGGCCGACGAACGGCAGCCGGTGGGCTGGTGCCTCGGCCTTGATGTCCTCGAGCAGCCAGGCCTCCGTAGGGCCAAGCCCCTTTAGGTCGATCGGCCCGAGCGCGCGGAGATCGGCCAGCTCCTCCGTCGCAGCGTGCGCCACGGGGCCGACGAGGACCTGACCGGGCTCGGCCTGCTGACAGAGGCGCGAGGCCACGTTGACGACGGCGCCGACGCTCATCTGCTGACGACTACTTTCGGTCGCGGCGAGATCGATCACCGCCTCGCCCGTCTCGATGCCGATCCGAATGTCGAACGTCACCTCAGAGCCAGTTCGTTCGCGCGCCCAGCGGCGCGCAGCGTCCGCGGCGCGGAGCGCGCGCGCGGGATCGTCTTCGTGCGCTATCGGCGCGCCGAAGAGCGCGTAGATCTCGTCGCCGATGTACTTCTCGACCGTGCCACCTTCACGTTCGATCAGTCCCCGCAACTCGTTGAAGGCCGCGCCAAGCGCGCCTTTGAGCCGCTCGGGGCCGAGGCGCGTTGTGAGCTCGGTCGAGCCGACCACATCGATGAAAAGACACGCGACGAGTCGGCGCTCTTCGCGGCGATCCACCTTACGCCGACACCCCTCTCCTCACCGTCCCGCGCTTGACCGTCAGCGCGTCGATGATCCGAGGCGGTGGAGGTTAGCCCTTCTCGCCACTGTTTCGACGGGTCCCGAGCAGGCCCTGTCGTCCTGAGCTCGCCTCGCTAGTAGCCGACATAGACGACTCGCTGCTCGGAGAAGAAGTCGAACGCGGCCGTCCCGCACTCACGATCGCCAAAGCCGGAGTCCTTCACGCCACCGAAGGGCACCTGCGCTTCACCGCCTAAGGTCGGTATGTTCACATGCAACATCCCGGCCTGAGATTCCTCCGCGTATCGGAACGCGGTTCTGAGGTCGTTCGTGTAGATCGACGACGAGAGCCCGTAGCCGACAGCGTTCGCGGCTGCGAGCGCCGACTCGAGGTCGTCCGCCGGGATCACGCTGACCACCGGGCCGAAGATCTCCTCTTGCGCGAGCGGGGCGCGTGGGTCCACGTCCGTGAAGATCGTGGGCTCGACGAAGTAGCCCGCCCGCAGTTCCTTACGCGAAGGCGAGCCGCCGTCGCGCAGCACTTTGGCTCCGGAGCGCTTGCCCTCGTCGATCTTCGCGCGGACCTTCCGAAGCTGCGTCTCGTCGACGATCGGCCCCATGCGCACGCCTGGCTCGAGGCCGTCGCCGGCGCGCCACGTCTCCGCTTTATCGGCGAGCAGGTCGCTGAATTCAGCGAGCACCGAGCGCACCACGACCGCCCGGCTCGTCGCCGTGCACCGCTGACCGGTCGCGCCGAAGGCTCCGACCGCGACGGACTCCGCGGCCTTCTCGAGGTCCGCATCGTCCATCACGATCACCGCGTTCTTTCCACCCATCTCGAGTTGCACCTTGCAGAGTCGCTCCGCGGCCTGCGTGTAGAGCCGGCGCCCGACGGCGGAGGAACCGGTGAACGAGATCGCCTTCACCCGGTCGTCCGACGTGATCGCGCGCGAAAGGGTCTCGCCGACCCCGAGCACCATGTTCAGCACGCCGTTCGGAAGGCCCGCGTCGACGAAACACTGGACTACCTGTACCGCGCAGAGCGGCGTGAGCGAGGCGGGCTTGAAGACCACAGTGTTGCCGGCGACGAGCGCCGGCGCGATCTTCCACGCAGGGATCGCGATCGGGAAGTTCCAGGGGGTCACGCACGCGACGACCCCGATCGGCTCGCGGACCGTATAGATAAAGGTGCGCCGCTGGGCGGACGGGATGGTCTCGCCGGTGAGGCGGGTGCCCTGGGCTGCGGCGAAGCGAACGTTGGCGATCGCGCGATCCACCTCGGCCAGCGACTCGGCGAGGACTTTGCCTTCCTCCTGCGTCAGGAGGCGCGCGAGCTCGTCGCGGCGTCGCTCCATGAGGTCGGCGGCCTTGCGCACGATGTCGCCGCGCTGCGGCGCCGGTGTGGCGCGCCACTCGCGGAACGCCTTGTCGGCCGCGTCGATCGCGCGTCGAACGTCGTCGGCCGTCGATGCGGTCGCCTGGCCGAGCACCTCGTCGCTGCGCGCGGGATTCCGGTCGGCGGTCGTTTCGCCCGACGCGGAGCCG
The DNA here is from genome assembly GCA_050692175.1 of Candidatus Limnocylindria bacterium. Lineage (GTDB taxonomy): Bacteria > Chloroflexota > Limnocylindria > P2-11E > P2-11E > 3-1-20CM-2-70-9. Next base: position 8,531 of record JBOGTG010000015.1, read on the forward strand.
ACCCACACGCCGCCGATGTAGTTCAGGACCGGCAACGTCGCGGTCGTGGCCATACCTAGGGCTTCACCATGTCGTCGTACATGTCGGGCCGCCGATCTCGATAGAACTGCCACGTGTTCCTAACCTCGCGGACGAGGTCCATGTTCAGGTCGGCGACCAGGAGCTGCTCATCCTTCTCCGAGGCCTGCGCGACGATCTTGCCGCGCGGATCGGCGAAGTAGCTCGAGCCGTAGTAATCGTTCGGGCCGAACTCCTTCTCCTGCCCCACCCGGTTAATCGTCCCGACCCAGTAGCCGTTCGCGATCGCGTGCGCCGTCTGCTCGATGAACCAGAGATGCATCGATAGACCGCGCGACGTCGCCGATGGGATGAACACGAGCTCCGCGCCGTGGAGGCCGAGCATCCGCGCGCCCTCCGGGAAATGCCGGTCGTAGCAGATGTACACGCCGACCTTGCCGACAGCGGTGTCGAACACCGGGTATCCCATGTTGCCCGGCCGGAAGTAGAACTTCTCCCAGAACCCGTTCACGTGCGGGATGTGCGTCTTGCGGTACTTGCCGAGGTACTTTCCGTCGGCGTCGATAACCGCCGCGGTGTTGTAATAGACGCCGACCTGGTCCTCTTCGTACATCGGAACGATGAGCACCATGGAGTGCTTCTTCGCGAGATCCTGCATGAGCTTCGTCGTCGGTCCGTCCGGGATCTTCTCCGTGTACGAGTAATGCTTGGTGTCCTGCACCTGGCAGAAGTACGGACCGTAGAAAAGCTCCTGCATGCACAGCACCTGCGCGCCCTGCTTCGCCGCATCGGCGATGTACTTCGCGTGCCGCTCGATCATCGAGTCCTTGTCGCCGGTCCACGCGCACTGGACGAGGGCGGCTTTCACCGTCGTCATCGTGACTCCCCCTTATTCATGAGAAGGATGGCGCGAAGCGTCGCTCCGCGCCATCCCTGAAATCTAGGCGCGCGCGGAAGCCCTGCCCATCTCGGGCATGGTCTCGCCGGTCTGCTCGGCGACGTACCGCCGGCCGAAGAGCGACATGAGCACGTAGTACGAGATGAACGCGGTGCTGAAGCTCCAGAACCAGGACCCGGTCTGGAGCCAGTCCAGCCAGGATCCCTGATAACCGGGAATGTTGATGAACCAGCCGATCACGTGCAGCCAGCCGATGAACGGCGGCACGATCCCGATGAGCAGGGCGATGATCGCGTACGGATTGACGCCCCACGAGTTGCGATAGGTGTAGACGCCGTCGGCGCGATAGAGATCAAGGAGGTTGAGGTTTTGGCGACGCAACAGCCAGTAGTCCGCGATCATGATCCCGCCGATCGCACCGAGGAACCCGCCGTACCCCGAGAGCCAGGTGATGGCGTACGAGAGTGCGTTGAAGAACAGCACCCAGGGCTGAAGCAGCGTGCCGATCGCCGCGGTGATGATCACGCCCGCAGCCCAGTTCAGGCGCTTCGGGGCCAGGTTTTGGAAGTCGTTCGCGGGCGCGATCACGTTCGCACCGATGTTGGTGGAGAGCTGGGCAAGGACGACGAAGACCAGCGCGAGCACGACGATGATCGGACCAAGGTCGGTGCTGAGCTTCGCGAAGAGGTTGATGGGGTTCCAGAGGTCGTTGGCTGTCCCCATCTGATTGGCCGTGTCTTTGACCGTGTCCGGATACGCGCCGATGCCGCCTGCCGTGACGAGTACGCCCATCGCGCTGAAGAACGCCATCGTGCCGATGAGGCCGCCGGCCTGGCCGACCATCTGGCGGTACTGATTCTTCGCGAAACGGGTGATGTCCGAGATGTTCAGAGCCATCGTCGCCCAGAACCCGACATTGATGTTTAGCAACAGGAACCAGAAGTACGTCCCGCCGCCGAGCGGCTTCTCCGGGGTGAGCTGGAAGCTGAACATCTTGTCGAAGCCGACCCGCGCGCCGAGGTACACAAACAGGAAGACCGTGAACGCAAGCAGAAAAGGCGCGGACCAGTCGAACATGGCCTTGATCGCGCGCGAACCCTTCCACGGCGGTGCCGCGATCGCGAGCCAGACCTGGATGACAAGGAACAAGAGGAACATCGACATCTGGAAGGGCCCTGGGAGAACGAACCAGTCGACTTTCGTCGGCGGATCTTTGAATCCCGGGAAGATGAGCCCCACGAGGACGTACATCGCGTACCCACCAAGCCACGACTCGATCCCAAACCAGCCGCAGGCGACGATGCCGCGGAGGAGCGCTGGGATATTCGCCCCCCAGGTCCCAAACGAGGCTCGGACGAAGACCGGGAACGGAATCCCGTACTTGGCACCGACATGCGAATTGAGCAGAAGCGGAACGGTGACAATGGCGTTTCCGAGGATCACGACAAGGATCGACGTGAGCGGATCGAACCCGAACACGAGACCGATGTTCGCGAGGCTCCAGGACGGGATGACGACGCAGCACCCGACCCAGAACGCGAGAAACGAGTAGAGGCCCCAATTGCGGAGCCGCGCCGGCGTCGGCGCGAGGTCCTTGTTGTAGAGCTGAGAGCGGGCAAGCTCACCTGAGAGCTCGTGCTTCCCCTCAGCAGTGATGACGACGCTTGCGGTCATGGCATCTTCCTCCCCCATCGCCTGACCAAGCCCGTTGCTTTATCGACGCGAGCCGATCGACCTGACGCGCCACCTCCCTCCGGCCAAGCACCTTAGCCGCCGGATGCTATCCCTTCGCGCCACTAGCATCGAACTCTCGTGACCTCCGCAATCGCGCTCGACCGGGTCACCGCTGGCTACCAGGGACCTGTCCTTCGTGACATAGATCTCAAGGTGGAGGCGGGCGAGGTCGTGGCCGTAGTCGGAAGGAGCGGAACCGGAAAGACGACCCTCCTGCGGCTCATCGCCGGCCTTCTGCATCCCTCCTCGGGTGATGTCTGGCTGCTCGGCAGCAGGCCGGAGGTCGCCCGGAGACGCAAGCGCATCGGCTTCGTCGCGCAGGACGCGAGACTCCATCCGTGGCGCACGGTCCGAGAGAACGTGACGCTTCCGCTCGAGGTCAACCGAAACGCCCGGACCAACGGCCACGTCACGCCGGACGAGTGGGTCGCGCGGATGGGCTTGACCGAAGCGATCGACGCCTACCCGCACCAGCTGTCGGGCGGGATGCGGCAGCGGGTCGCGCTGGCGCGCTCGCTCGTGATCGACCCCGAGGTGCTGCTCATGGACGAGCCGCTGGCGTCACTCGACGAGCTCACCCGCGAAGATCTGCGCCACGAGCTTCTGCGGCTCTGGGAAGGCCGCACGCGGTCGGTTGTCTACGTGACGCACGACATCGGGGAGGCCGTGTTCCTCGCCGATCGCGTTGTCGTCATCGGCGGCCAACGGCCGGCCCAGGTGCGCGGCGAAGTCGGGATCCAACTTGCGCGCCCGCGAACGAAGGCGCTCCGGCGCGAGCCCCGGTTCCACGACCTGGTCGAGGAGGTCCGCGAGCACCTGGAATGACCGCACGCCGCACGCTCATCGACCTCGCCGTGGCGCTCGCCGCGATCGCCGGCATCGCCGTCGTCCTCGAGCTCTGGACCCGCGCGTTCCATGTCCCGTCCTATCTGTTACCCGCGCCCTCAGCCGTTGCCGCCCGTATGGCGACCGACGCGGGCCTGCTCGCGCGCGAAGGCGGGATCACGCTCAGCGAGGCGGCGGCCGGTTTCGCTCTCGGGACCGGCGTCGCGTTCGCGCTCGCGACCCTGATGGCCTCGTCACGACCGCTCGAGCGAACGCTGTTTCCGCTCGCGATCCTCGTGAAGCTGACCCCGATCATCGCGGTCGCCCCGCTCTTCACGCTCTGGTTCGGCTTCGGCACTGCGCCGAAGGTCGCGATCGCCGCGCTCATCACGTTCTTCCCGATGCTTGTGAACTCGTTCGTCGGGCTCCGCTCGGCCGATCTTCAGGAGGTCGCGTTCCTCCAGACGCTCGGCGCGTCCGGGCGGGAGATCTTCCGCCATCTGCGCGTGCCGAGCGCGCTCCCGTATATCTTTTCGGGCGCGCGCATCTCGGTCAACCTCGCGCTCATCGGTGCCGTCATCGGGGAGTGGACAGGGGCCGATCGTGGTTTAGGGCGCGTGATCTTCGTTGCGAACGCCAACCTTGATCTGACCATCCTCTTCGGCGCTGTTCTGGTCCTCGCCGCGATAGGCATCGCCGCGAACGCGCTCGTCGGCGCGGCCGAGCGGCGAGTGCTGCACTGGCACCCGATCGCGGTGACCACATGAGAGCCCTCGCCCTGCTCGCAGCGCTGCTCCTCGTCGGTTGTAACGCGCCAGCCGGGGCGCCGTCGCCGTCCCCGTCGCCGGCGCCGGTAGAGAAGGTCACCTTCATCGCCGGGTTCAAGCCGCAGGCAAACCTGCCGTTCGTCGCCGTGTACATGGCGCAGGCCAAGGGCTATTTCCGCGACCAATCGCTCGAGGTCGACATCCAGCACGCGACCCAGGGCGAGCACGTGCAGCTCCTCGCGACCGACCGGGCGCAGTTCTCGACCGGCGCCGCGGGCGACGTGATGAAGCGAGTGGCGAGCGCGGGCGTCCCGCTCGTGTCTATCGCGCAGATCGGACAGCGTGACGAGCAGTCGTTCGCGGTGCGCGCGGACTCGCCCATCCGCACGCTCAAGGACTGGGAAGGGAAGCTCGTCGGCTACAAGACGACGGTGAGCGCAGCCTACCTCGCCCTCATGTCGGTCGGAGGGGTCGATCGCGCGAAGGTGCGCGAGGTCGCCGTCGGGTTCGATCCGCGGGTCCTGGCGGACGGGCGCGTCGACGTGTACCCCGTGTTCACCGCGAACGAGCCGGACACTCTCGCGCGGCTCGGCATCCCCGTCCGCCTCTTCGACCCGGCGAATTACGGCCTGCCTGGACTCGGGCTGACGTTCATGACCAATCAGCAGATGGTCCAAACGAAGCCCGAGGTCGTGACGCGTTTCCTTCGCGCTGCGCTCCGCGGGCTGGCCGACGCGATCGCGGACCGCGATGCGGCGATCGCCGTCGTCATGAAATACGCGACGGGCGAGGACCCCGCGCACCAGCGCTACATGCTCGACACGGAGATAGAGGCGGCGCAGAACGAGCTGACCCGAACGAATGGCATCGGCGCGATGAGCCGCGAGCGCTACGTCGCGCTTCGCGATTTCCTGCTCCAGTACGGCGGCATCGCGAAGAGCGTCGACGTCGACGCCGTCTTCACCGACCGGTTCGTGAAGGACCTTTACAAGGACGGGCGTCTCGTGTGGCGCTGAGGGAGCCGCGGCATCCAGAGATGCCGCGCGAGGTCGACCCGCGGTCCGAGAAAACGCACTCCTTCACCACGCAGCCGCGTGCGATGCCGCGCGAACGCCGGGAGCCCGTTCGCGCGCACGACCCGATGACACGGCACCGTGGAATCGTCGCAGGCACGCATGATGTTGCCGACGGCGCGCGCGGCCAGCGGGCGGCCCGCGATGACGCCGACGAGGCCGTAGGTCGCGACGCGCCCTGGCGGAATGCGCTTCACCACGGCGTGTACGGTCAGGCTCCAGTCGCTCGAAAGCATCATCGTGCTCGCGCCATAGTGCAGCGGCGCGGGCCCATACTGAGATGAGACCAAGGCACCGGCGGAGGAAGGGGATCACGCGATGAAGAATCTCGTACCGCAGCGCTCGGGCAACCCCGTGCTCGGCGATAAGACGTTCGACGGGCTCGCGACGACGGGAGCGGCCATGACGTTGGACGGGACCGTCAACCGTTCGTTTGCGCTCGTGTTCATCCTCATGGTGGGCGCGTGGATCAGCGTGGTTGCGGGGCCCGGCTACGCGCTCCTCGGCGCGATCGCAGGGTTTGTCCTTGCTCTCGTCACGGTATTCCGCAAGCAGTGGGCTCCGATCACGGCGCCGCTTTACGCGTTCGCCCAGGGTCTCTTTATCGGCGGGATCTCCGTGATGCTTGAGGTCACGTACCCCGGGATCGTCCTGCCGGCGGTATCTCTGACGGTGGGCATCTTCGTCGCGTTCCTCCTCATCTACCGCACGCGCGTCATCCGCGTCACCGAGAAGCTCCGGCTCGCCGTCTTCGCCGCCACCGGCGGCGTGGTGCTCGTGTACCTAGCCTCCCTGGTGCTCAGCCTCGTCGGGGTGCAGGTGGGGTTTTTGAACGAGGTGATGGCTGGCTCGGGCGCTCTGGGCATCGGCGTGAACGTGCTCGTCATCGGGATCGCCGCGTTCAATCTGTTGCTCGACTTCGATCTCGTCGAGCGCGGAGTCGCGGGGCGCGCACCGAAATACATGGAGTGGTACGCGGCCTTCGCGCTGCTCGTGACGCTCGTGTGGCTGTACATCGAGATCCTTCGGCTCCTCTCGAGGCTCGCCCGCCGCTGATCTCGACTCCGATCAAGGCGCTCGTCTTTGACTTCGACGGGCTGATCCTCGAGACGGAGACGCCTGCCTACGAAACGTGGTCCGAGATCTATCGCGAGCACGGACACGAGCTGCCGCGCGAGCGCTGGGTGCAGAACATCGCCGTGAAGGCGCGCCGAGAGGCGCGAAAGGTGGAGCTCGTCGCCGCGCTGGAGACCATGGCCGGCGTCCGCTACTACCTGCGTGACGCCTGCCGCCTCGGTCTGAAGGTGGCCATCGCATCGAGCGCCTCGGACGCATACGTCTGCGGACACCTCGAGCGGCTGGCCGTCCGCGACGGCTTCGACGCCGTCGTCTGCCGGGACCACGTCGCGCGCGGCAAGCCCTTCCCCGATCTCTACCTCCGCGCCGCCCTCGACCTCGGCGTCAGTGCCCGCGAGGCGATCGCCTTTGAGGACTCGCCGAACGGTGTCGCGGCGGCGAAAGCGGCCGGCCTACGATGCGTCGCGGTGCCCAATGCGATCACGTCGACGCTCGATCTCTCGTCCGCGGACCTCCGGCTCGACTCTCTCGGCGATCTCAGCCTCGAGGAGCTGATCGCCCGGTTTCGCTAGGTTCCCCGCCCGAGCGGTAATCTCTCGACGTGACCGCCGTTCCGGTCGCCACCCGGCCTATCGGCGTCCGCTGGAACCCGCGGCGTTACCTGGGCAGCTTCTGGCGCCATCCAGTCGCCCGCGCGGTCCTCAAGGCAGTGCTGACGATATGGGTCACCACCACGGTCACGTTCTTTCTCATCCGCCTCATGCCCGGAAGTCCGGTGGAGCTGAAGATCGATGAGCTGATCCAGACTTCGAACGGCGCGATCAGCTACGAGGACGCGAAGTCCATCGCGTCGAGTCTCTTTGCCATCAATCTCAACGCGCCTCTTCACGAGCAGTACCTGTCGTTCATCTGGAGCCTCTTGCAACTGGACCTGGGCAAGTCGTTCCTCTCATCGGGCACGAGTGTCACGTCGATCATCCTGGCGGTTCTTCCGTGGACGCTCTTCTCCGTGGGGACCGGGCTGCTGCTCAGCTTCATCGCCGGGATCGGCCTCGGCCTCCTCGCGGCGTACCGACGGAACTCGCTTATGGACCGAGTCATCTCGACGGCTGGGTCACTCGTGAGCTCGGTCCCGAATTACCTCATCGCACTCTTGATGATCGTGTTCCTGGGCGTCCAGTGGCGGCTGATCAACTTCACGCAGATGCGCGGGGCGTATAGCTCAGGGATACAGCCGGGTATTTCACTGCAGTTCATCGGTGACATCCTCTTCCACGCTGCTCTCCCGATTACGATCTACTTCCTCACCCAGATCGGACACTGGATCCTTTCGATGCGGAGCGCGACCCTCTCCGCGCTGGAGGAGGATTACGTGACCGCGGCGCGGGCTCGGGGTCTTTCCGATGGGCGCATCCGTAGCGCATACGTTGGCCGCAACGCAGTACTCCCGCTCGTCTCCCAGTTCGCGATCAGCCTCGGCTTCATCGTCGGAGGCGCTGCGATCATCGAGCAGATCTTCTCGTATCAAGGCGTCGGCCTTCGACTGCTCGATGCGGTTCGCCAGCGCGACTATCCGGTCATGCAGGGCATCGTCATGCTGACGACGATCGCTGTGGTCGCCGCAAATCTCGCCGCCGACCTGCTCTATTCGAAGCTCGACCCGCGGATCGGCCGCGCGGGCGGTGCGGCGGGATGAGCAGCATGGTCCTCGCTCGTCCGACCGTTGGCCAGCGGCTCCTCGGCCCACTGACGGCCGCGGCGGATTTCCTCCGCCTGCTCGCGACGCGGCCCGTCGGTCTCGCCGGCTTTATCGGGATCGTGTTCTTCCTCCTGCTCGGGTTCGTCGCGCCGATGTTCGTCCCGTTGACAAACGACCCCAGCCTCCTCGAGATCTACGAGACGCCATCCGCCGCGCACCCGCTCGGGACGGACTTCCAGGGCAGGGATGTGCTGAACCAGATCGTCTACGGCGGCCGCGACATACTCACGGTCGCGATCCTCGCGGCGCTGTTCTCAACAGTCATCGCGATAACCTTCGGCTCGATCGCCGCGACGGTGGGCGGCGCGATCGACGCCACGATCCTCGCGATCACCGACGTTACGCTCACCCTCCCGAAGCTGATCCTTCTCATCGCCGTCGCCGCGATCCTGCGACCGACGAGCTTCATCTTCCTGGCGATCATCCTCGGGTTGCTCCAATGGTCGAGCCTGCTGCGCCAGGTGCGCGCGCAAGTGCTCTCGCTCAAGGAACGCGACTACGTCGAGGCCGCGCGCTCGCTGGACCTCGGACTACTCCACATCGTGTTCCGCGAGATCCTGCCGTCGATGCGCAGCTACATCGTGATCCACTTCATTCTGGCGATGACCGAAGCGATGTACGCGCAGGTCGGGATCATCCTTCTGGGCCTGGTGCCGCTCTCCGGCTCGAACTGGGGCATCATGCTGTACTTCGCGCAGGGCCAGGGCGCGCTTTTCTTCCGCGACAGCATTTGGTACATCCTGAGCCCGATCCTCGCGATCGCGTTGGTGCAGCTTTCACTTACGTCGTTCGCGACGGCACTCGAGGATATCTTCAACCCGCGCCTCCGCGGCGCCTGAGACGTGCCGGTCCTCTCGGTTCAGGGTCTCTCGATCGACTACCTCACCCAGAAGGGTCCCGTGCACGCGGTACGTGATGTGTCTTTCGACCTCGAGAAGAGCGAGACGTTGGCGATCATCGGGGAGAGCGGCTCGGGGAAGACCACGCTCGCGGTGGGGCTGATCAGGCTGTCGCCGCGCGGGACGAAGGTGATGCAAGGCCAGATCCTCTATACGAAGAACGGCCAGACCAGCGACGTTCGCGTGCTGGATGACGACGATCTGCGCGAGTACCGCTGGGCCGAGTGCGCGATGGTCTTCCAGGCGGCACTCAACTCCTTCAACCCGGTGATCACGATCTGGGAGCAGTTCCTGGACACGGCGCAAGCCCATGGCATCAAGGATCGGCACCGCGTCCGCGCCCGAGCCGATGAGCTGCTCGATCTCGTTCATCTCGATGCGAAGCGAGTGCTTCCCGCATTTCCGCATGAGCTGTCGGGCGGGATGAAGCAGCGCGTTCTCATCGCGCTCGCCCTGATGCTCGAGCCTCAGCTCGTCATCCTCGACGAGCCGACCACCGCGCTCGACATCCTCACCCAGCGCTCGATCATCGATCTGCTCCGCCAGCTGCGGCAGAAGCTCGGCTTCTCGATGATCTTCATCTCTCACGATCTCTCGATCGCGGCGGAGCTCGCCGACCGGATGATCACGATGTACGCGGGGCGCGTGGTCGAGCGCGCGAGTGTCGAGGACATGTTCTACCGGCCGCGGCATCCCTACTCGGTCGCCCTGCTTCGCGCGGTGCCGCGCGTTTCTGGCGCGCTCGGCAGCGTCGCCTCGATCCCCGGCTCCACGCCAGATCTCATGCGCCTACCGCAAGGGTGCACGTACGCGCCGCGCTGCCCATACGTGATCGACGCGTGCCGCGAGGCCGACCCCCCGCTCCTCCCGGTGGACACGCCCCACCACGAAGCCGCGTGCATCCGCTGGCAGCACGTCGCGGGAGTGCTCGGTTCAGACGCCGAAGTTCCGGTGGCGGAGAAGCTCGCGTGACCTCGCTCATCGAGCTCGACCGCATCAGCCGCACGTTCCAGACCCCGGACGGCCCGATCACCGCGGTCGACGCGGTCTCGCTCGCTCTCGAATCGGGCGAGGCGATGTGCGTCGTTGGCGAGAGCGGCTGCGGCAAGACCACCACGGGTCGACTGCTCGCCGGCCTCATCCGACCCACCGCGGGCCGGCTCCTCTACGAGGGAAAAGACGTTTGGAAGACGAAGGGCGCGGACCTCGCGCGGTTCCGGCGCGCGGTGCAGCTCGTGCACCAGGATCCCTACGCATCGCTCAATCCGACGCGCACCGTTTTCCAGACCCTCTCGGCCCCGCTCTTCCGGCATAAGAAGGCACGCACGGCACGGCAGGCGCTCGCGTCGGTGAACGAGCTCCTGAAACGAGTTGAGCTCATCCCCGTCGAGAACTTCATCACCAAGTACCCGCATCAGCTCTCCGGCGGGCAGCGCCAGCGGGTCGCGATCGCGCGCGCCCTCACAGTGGACCCCAAGGTCATCGTCGCAGACGAGGCCGTATCGATGGTCGACGTTTCTATCCGCATCAGCCTGCTCAACCTGCTCCTCGCCCTTGCTCGCGAATTCGGTGTGACGATCGTGCTGATCACGCACGACCTTGCGGTCGCGCGGTACTTCGCAAGCCACGGTCGCATCGGCGTGATGTACCTCGGCCGCGTGGTCGAGCTCGCGGACACCGAGTCGCTCGTCGGCGACCCGGCACACCCGTACTCGGCTGCGCTCATCGCGGCGGTTCCCGAGGCCGATCCCGACATCACCCGCTCGAAGAGGCGTATCGAGCTGCGCAGTGCGGAGATACCGAGCCTGCTCAGGCTTCCGCCAGGGTGCACGTTCCATCCACGGTGCCCGTTATTCGAGGCGGGCCTCTGCGACGTGCAGGTGCCGGAGCTCCTGCCGATACCAGGAGGTGTGGGGCCCCAATCGGGAAGCGTGGCGCGGGAGGTCGCCTGCCACGTGGCCGTGCGAGAGCGAACAGCGGAGCGGGCCGCGGCGACGGCCTAGTGGACCCGCTCCTTCTCCGGGGCGCCTTCCGGATCGGATTTGTGATCCTGTTCCTGAGTTTGCTGGTACTCCCCTTTGAAGATCCTTCTTCGGCTGAGTTCGTCGCTGCCTTTCTCGCGTTGGTAGTCGGCGGGCTCCTCGTCGCGATAGTCGCGGTACTCGCGCGATCCTCGCTGCCGCCGCCACCACGATCGTCAGCGCGAAACTCAGTCGACAAAGCGACCGGGAAGGCTTACAACGAGCCAGATTCGCGTTCGGGAGGGGATACATGACCGATTCAGCGACCAAGTACTCAGTTACACGACGACGGTTCCTGCGTGATGCGACTTTCACCAGCCTCGGGCTCGTTGCGGCCGCCTGCGCGCCGACGCCGGGCGGCGGTACGCCAACCGGCGGAACGTCGGCAAAGGGCGGCGAGTTCCACGGCGGCTGGCCGTACAAACTGCCCCCGGAATATCACTGGAACTACTTCGCGACGAACTCGATCCTGGGCGATTCGATCTACCGGGACCTCTTTATCCCATCGCTGGGCGTGTACAAGTGGGCTGACGGCAAGTGGGACTTCTGGGCAGCCCAGTCTGCCTCGCTCAGCGGCGACAACTACGAGGTCAAGCTCCGCCCGGGCATCAAGTGGGACGACGGCAAGGCCTTCACGTCGAAGGACGTCGCGACGACATTCTTGGTCGGACGACTCGCCAGCTACGGGATCTGGAACTTCATCGACCGTGTCGAGACGCCGGACGACCTGACCGTCCGCTTCCATTACTCGAAGCCGACGAGCCTCGGCGAGCGGCTCATCCTGCGCATCCAGATCAAGCCAGACGCCGTCTACGGCGCACTCGCCACGAAAGCGCAGGCGTTCTACGCCGGCGGTGGGACGAACTCGACCGACGCAGGCAAGGCGCTCATCAAGGAGATGAACGACTTCCGCCCGAGCGGTCCCCCTTCCTTCGGACCGTACAAGATCGATCCGGCGTCGCTCACCGCGGCGCAGGTCTCTCTTGTCCGCAACCCGAATGGTCTCTTCGCCGACAAGGTGAACTTCGACAAGCTCGTCATCTACCAGGGCGAGACCGCCGAGATCACGCCCATCGTGCTGAACGGCGACGTGGACTACGCGACCCACGGCTTCCCGTTGGCGACCGACAGGGCATTCCAGGACAAGGGCTACCGGATCATCCGTGGCCCTGCGTTCACTGGACCGGCGATCTACTTCCACTGGGAGAACGCGCCGCAATTCCAGGACAAGCGCCTACGTCAGGCGGTAGCGATGGCCTTCAACCGCGAAGAGGCGGGCAAGATCTTCTACGGATCTTCGGCCAGGGCGCCAAAGTTCATGGCCGGATTCCCCGACAGCCTCGTGGCGAACTGGGTCAACACCGCGGATCAGAGCAAGCTGAACGCGTATGCGTTCGATCAGGCCAAGGCCGACGGTCTTATGAAGGACGCCGGGTACGCGAAAGGCAGCGACGGGGTCTGGGCGAAAGATGGAAAGAAGCTCGAGTTCGAGTTCTACTTCCCGAGCGACTTCCAGGACTGGGCCGCTGCGGCCACGTACGCCGTCGACGCGCTCACCAAGTGGGGTCTCAAGCTCGTCCCGCGCGGCGCCATTCGATCGACGCAGCTCCCCGACACCAACGCGGGCAAGTTCCAGGTTGCGCTGAACCCATGGGGCATCGCCAATTCGCACCCACAGCCCTCGCTGGTGCGACCGTTCCGCGAATTCAGCAAGGACGCGCCCGGCGGCGGTATGAAGTACCCACTGACGCAGACCTACTCGGGCGGGTCGATCAACTTCGACACCGTGCTCGACGAGGCGATCGCGGGGTTCGACACAGCGAAGCAGAAGGACCCGATCACAAAGCTCGCGCTCGCGTTCAACGATTTGCTCCCGTGCGTCCCAATCTACGAGCGGCTGGGCAACAACCCGGTCAATGACAAGGCGCGCACGGCTGGCTGGCCCCCCGACGGTGACAAGATCTACACCC
>JBOGTG010000016.1:0-15098 GCA_050692175.1 Candidatus Limnocylindria bacterium
GTCGAGCAGCAGGCGCTCGCGTTCGAACAAGCGAAGCCGTACCTCGTGGAGCGCTGGGCCTGACGGTCTCCCTCAAGGAGGATGCCCTTGTCCTCGTGACGGAGGACGACGGGGGCCTGCCCCTCGGCGCCACGAGCCCGCTCGGCCTCTACTACCACGACACGCAGTACCTCTCGGGGTACGCGCTGCGCGTGAACGGCTCGCGGCCGATCCTGCTATCGGCGAACACCGAACAGAACTACGTCGCGACCTTCCAGCTGATGCATTCCGAAGGTGCCGTGCTCGGGACGGCGCGGCATGCCGCCGACACGCTCTCGATCCGCCGGACGCGCTTCCTCGCCGACGGCCTCCGCGAGCGCATCGGCGTCCTCAACGCGAACGCGCACGCCGTCGACGTTCGCGTCGAGCTCGAGTTCGAGGCCGCGTTTCGCGACATGTTCGCGGTGCGCGCCTACCGCGACCTGAGCCTCGCACCGCTCGCCTCGACGCGCGGCCCAAAAGAGGGGGGCGTGGTCTTCGAGCGGGTCGGCCGCGACGGCGTGCGGCGGACGACTGAGATCACTTTGCGCCCCGCGCCGGACGCGATCGAGGGGAACGTCTTCCGCGTTACGCGCACGCTCGGACCGCAGCAGTTCCTCCAGCTGGAGCTCGCCGCGATCCCGCGCGAGGACGGTGCCGCGCCCGCGGCCTCGCCGGATCGCTTCGACGACGCGATCGACGCGCTCAACGCCCGCTACCTGCGATTCCTGCGCTCGTGCTCGCGCTGGACGACCAGCTCCGAGACGCTCGACGAAGGCCTCATCACGAGGAGTGCGCTGGACCTGCGCGCCCTGCTCGAGTTCCACCCAAGCGGCCCGTACCCGACGGCGGGCATCCCCTGGTACGCGGTGCCCTTCGGCCGCGATGGCCTCATCTCGGCCTACCAGACGCTCGGGTGGAATCCCGACGTCGCGCGCGGGACGCTGCGCCTTCTCGCGAGCTACCAGGGTCACAAGGTCGATGACTTCACCGAGGAGGAGCCCGGCAAGATCTTTCACGAGCTCAGGCGCGGCGAGCTCGCGCGGCTGGGTGAGGTCCCTCATCACCCGTACTACGGGTCGGTCGACGCGACACCGCTCTTCGCGCTCGTCTTCGCCGAGAGCGTGAAGTGGACCGCCGATCGCGCGCTGTGGCGCGACCTGCTTCCCGCGGCGGAGCGCGCGCTCACGTGGTGCGACACCTACGGCGACCCCGACAAGGACGGGTATGTCGAGTACGGGCACCGGCCCGGCGAGATGCGCAGTCAGGGCTGGAAGGACTCGGCGCAGTCGCTCTCCGACCCGGACGGGAAATGGTCGAAGCTCCCCGCCGCGCTCGTCGAGGTTCAGGCGTACGTGTACGCGGCCAAGATGGGCGTGGCCGACCTCTACGAGATCGACGGCGACCGGACCCGGGCCGATCGGCTGCGCGGGGAAGCGAAGGAGCTCCAGACCCGGTTCGAGCGCGACTTCTGGATGGAGCGCGAGTCGTGCTACGCGCAGGCGCTCGACGGGGATAAGAAACAGGTCCCGGCCGTGACGAGCAACGCCGGACACGCCCTCTGGTGCGGGATCGCGAGCCCCGAACGCGGCGCGGCCGTCACGAGGCGGCTCATGGAGCCCGACATGTACACGGGCTGGGGCATCCGAACGCTCTCGAGCAAATACCCGACGTACAACCCGATGAGCTACCACAACGGGTCGGTATGGCCGCACGACAACTCGCTCATCGTGCAGGGGTTCGCGCGCTACGGCCATCGCGAGGAGGCGGCCGAGGTCGTGAGCGTTCTGATCGAGGCCGGCCGCCGCTTCCCGAACTCGCAGCTCCCCGAGCTCTGGTGCGGTTTTCAGCGGGACCTCCGATTCTCTGCGAGGCCGGCCGACTATCTGGTGTCGTGCATCCCCCAGGCGTGGTCCGCCGGTATGGTCTTCCTCTGCCTGCGGGCGCTGCTCGGTATGCAGCCGGACCTGACCACGCAGCGGCTCCTGCTCGATCCCGCGCTCCCCCCGTGGCTCGATCGCATCGACGTTCGCGACATGCGGGTCTTCGATTCGCGCGTCACGTTCCGCGTACGGCGGAGCCAGCGGGGCGATCGCATCGTCGGCGGTCGCGGCCGGGTCACGAGGGCGGCTGCCACCGCGTGACGCGTCGGCGTCCGCGCGTCGTCCTCGTCCACTACACCGCCCCTTCGATCCTCGGCGGTGTCGAGCAGGTCATGGGCGCGCACGCGACCGCGCTACGCGAGGCGGGCGCCGATGTCACGATCGTCGCGGGGCGAGGTCGTGCACCCCGCGGCGTGCGTCTCGCGCGGATCGCCGAGGTCGACTCCCGGAACCGCAGCGTGCTCCGGAACTTTCGCTCCCTCGCGCAGGGCGAGCGGACGAAGGCGCACGACGCGCTGGTCGACCGCCTGGTGCGCAAGCTTCAACCGATCGTTGCAAAGGCCGACCGCGTCGTCGTTCACAACGTCCTCACGATGCACAAGGACCTCGCGCTGACCGAAGCGCTCGTCCGACTGGCGCGCGAGCGCCCGGGGGTCGTGATCGCGTGGACGCACGACCTCGCCTGGTCCGACCCGCAATACGCGAACGAGCGCCACCCCGGCGATCCGTGGGGCCTCATCGCGCGGGCCCACCCCGGCATTCGCTATGTCGCCGTGTCGGACGAACGCGCGGACCAGCTCGCTCAGCTCGCTGGTCTGCGGCGCGAGGGCGTCGCGGTCGTTCCGAACGGCGTGGACATCGCAGCCGCGCTCGGGCTGTCTACGGCAGGGGCACGCCTCGCCGAGCGCCTCGACCTCTACCGCGCCGATCCCCTCCTCGTCCTGCCGGCCCGCCTGACCCGGCGGAAGCGCATCGAGGCAGCGATCGCCGCGACGGCGGCTCTCCGCGGGCGTGGTCGCGCCGCGATGCTGGTCGTGACCGGGCCACCGGGACCGCACAACGCCGCGAATGCGGCCTACCTCGCAGAGCTCAGCGCACTCGCCGAGGGTGTCGAAGGCGTCCACCTCCTCCACGCACTCGGCCTCCGGGCACCGTATCGCGTCATCGCCGACCTCTACGCGCTCGCCGATGCACTGGTGCTGCCCAGCCAGAGCGAGGGCTTCGGGATTCCCCTGCTCGAAGCCGCGCTCCACCGGCTGCCGATCGTCTGCAGCGACCTGGTAGCGCTTCGCGCGCTCGCCAGCGATGCGGCGACGTACGTGCCGCCGGACGCCTCGGGCGAGGTCATCGCCGACGCGATCGAGCGAACGCTCGGGCAACCGGGGCCTCGTTTTCGCTCGCGGGTGCGCGCGATGGCCTGGTCGAGAGTGCTCGCCGAGCGCGTGGTCCCACTAGTGCTCGAGGGGACGGCGTGAAAGTCCTCGTCGCGATCAGCGAGCCTGAGCGCGAGGGCGGGCTCCTCGAGACCGCGGCCGCTCTGGCGGGGGAAGGCGAGGTCGTCCTCGCCTCGGCGATCGAGGTGACGGGCGACGCCACGCTCGCCTCGGCCCAACCCGAGGCGCGCTCGCGGCGTCGGGCGCTCGACGCCATGGCGGGAGAGCTCCCGGGGCGCCATCTCCGCAGCATCGTGACCGTCGCGCGCGTCGGATGGGACGCGATCCGCGAGGCCTGCGCGACCGAGCGGCCCGACCTTCTCCTCGTGGCGTGGCGCCGCCCGGGATGGGACCTCCTCGGGACGACGATCGAGGCCGTCCTGCGTCAGCCGCCCTGCGATCTGGCCGTGGTGAAAGGCCGCCCCGCGCGTGCGAAACGCATTCTCGTTCCGGTCCGCGGCGGGCGGTATGCCCAGCTCGCGGCGCGCCTCGGGATCCAGCTGGCACGGTCGGGCGGCGGTGCGGTGACACTGCTTCACGTCGCCGAGCGAAACGGCGGGCGCAAGGCTCAGACCCTCTACCAGCTACTGGGCGAGCGTGCGTACGACGAGCGTGTCGAACGTCTCGTGACCCGAACGGGCGATCCGGCGAAGGTCATCGAGGATGAGCTCGCCGAGCACGACGCGATCGTCTTTGGCGCGACGGGGCGTGAGGGCGCGCGCGACCCCCTCGGGCCCGTCGGCCAGGCGATCATCGCGGACGCCCGCAACGCCCTCGTCGTCCGCACGAGCGCACCTCTCGCATCGCCGGTGTTCGTGGAACGAACTCCCCTGCCGCTCGAGCGGAGCGAGCGCAGTCGTGTGCTCGGCGAGATGGTCGACAAGTGGTTCGCCGAGAACACGTTCAGCTCGACGGAGTTCGCGGACCTGCGGCGACTCGTCGACGCGAAGGAACGGCAGGGCGTTCGGATCTCGGTCGGCCTTCCGACGCTCAACGAGGAGGCCACGATCCGCAAGGTCATCCGTGCGATCCGCTCTCGCCTCGTCGAGCGATTCCCGCTCGTCGACGAGCTCGTCGTCATCGATTCGCGCTCCGACGATCGCACTCGTGAGATCGCCCAAGAGGAGGGCGTGCCGGTCTTCATCCACGACGAAATACTTCCCGAAACCGGCAGCTACCGCGGGAAGGGCGAGGCGCTCTGGAAAAGCCTGCACGTCCTGACCGGCGACATCGTCGTGTGGATCGACACCGACGTCACCAGCGCGCACCCGAAGTTCGTGTACGGCATCGTCGGTCCGCTGCTGATGCGGCCCGACCTGCAGTTCGTGAAGGCATTCTACCAACGACCGCTTTACATCGGAGACGAGCTGCAGGCGACTGGCGGCGGTCGTGTGACCGAGCTCGCGGCGCGTCCGATCCTAAACCTCTTCTTTCCAGAGCTGTCCGGAATCGTGCAGCCGCTCTCCGGCGAGCAGGCAGGGCGGCGGACACTGCTCGAGCAGCTGCCGTTCTTCTCGGGCTACGGCGTCGAGACGGGCCTCCTCGTCGATACGCTGCAGCGCGTCGGACTGGGCGCCATCAGCCAGGTCGACATGAAACAGCGCATCCACCGAAACCAGTCGCTCTATGACCTCTCGAAGATGAGCTTCGAGATCCTCCAGGTAGCGATCAAACGCGTCGGCGAAGCGCACGGCACCAACCTTCTCGAGGAGGCCAACTTCACGATGAAGCTCATCGCGGCGGCAGGCGGGAAGCTCCACCTCGAGATGCACGACATCATCGACGTCGAGCGGCCTCCGATCGCGACGATCCCGGCGTACCAGGCGAGGCGAAACGCCGCGTTCAATACTGCCGCCCCTTGAAGCTCCTTCGCTCCGTCGCAGAGGCCCGCGCGTTCCGCGACGGGTCGGCCGCGGCCTCCATCGGCCTGGTATCCACCATGGGTGCGCTCCATGATGGTCACGCGTCGCTTATCGAACGTGCGGTACGCGCGAACGACCTCGCCGTGGTCTCGATCTTCGTGAACCCCACGCAGTTCGGCCCGCACGAGGATTTCGCGGCGTACCCGCGGGACGAGGCTGCCGACCTCGCGGTCTGCGAGCGGTTGGGCGCGGCGATGGTCTTCGTGCCGACCGCGGACCAGATGTACCCGCCCGGGGACGCGACGCGCGTGCGACCCGGCCCGATCGCGGCTCGTCTCGAGGGCGCCGCGCGGCCGGGTCACTTCGAGGGCGTCGCGACCGTGGTCACGAAGCTCTTCGCGATCGTTCGGCCGGATGTCGCGTACTTCGGCCAGAAGGATTTTCAACAGCTCCGCGTGGTTCAGTCGGTCGCGCGCGACCTCCACCTCGCCGTCCGCATAGCGGGGTGTCCGACCGTGCGCGACCCCGACGGCCTCGCGATGAGCTCGCGGAACCGCTATCTCTCGGCGGAGGACCACAAGCGCGCGCTTGCGCTGTCGCGCGCGTTGCTCGGCGCCAAGGAGGACTGGTCTCGCGGCGAGCGCGATCCCGCGAAGCTCCGCGACCGCGTCCAGCGGGCCGCAGCGGCTCCCGGCCTTGCGCTCGAGTACCTGTCGGTCGCCGACCCGCTCACGCTCGAGGAGCTCGAGCGCCCCGCCGAGCGCGCCGTCATTTCGCTGGCAGGACGCGTCGGCACGACACGCCTCATCGACAACGTCCTCCTCGGCATCGCACTCGAGGAAGTCGCATGAGTGTCTCGGAGGAAAGCCGCACGATCGAGACCGAGCCTTCGATCGAGGAGCTCTCGCTGCGGCAGAGCCGTGGCCAAGCGCTGCTCGCGACGCTCACGGCCGCGCACTTCTCGCACCATGTCACCAACTCGCTGCTGAACCCGCTCCTGCCATCCATTCGCGACGCGTTCGGGCTGAGCTACGGGCAGAGCGGTCTGGCCGTCTCCGCGTTCGCGCTGTCTGCGGGCCTGGCGAACGCGCCGTGGGGCGTGCTCGCCGACCGCCTGGGGTCGCGAACGGTGATCGTCGGCGGTCTGCTCCTCATGGGCGCGGTCAGCGCCGCGCTCGCGACGGCGGGCGCGTACTGGCAGCTCCTCGCGTTCCTCGTGCTCATGGGGATCGTCTCGGGCTCGTACCACGCGCCCGCGGCCGCGCTCATCGCTCGCACGTTCTCGCCGCGGGTCCGTGGCGCCGTCATGGGAATGCACATCACCGGCGGGCATCTGTCGTTCTTCGCCGCGCCGGCCCTCGCGGGATTCCTCGTGCTTCAAACAGGCACGTGGCGCACGCCGTATCTCGCGTTTGCCATCGCGCCGATCGTCTTCGGCGCTCTCCTCTGGCTCGTTGCGCCGCGGGTTCAGGAACGAACGCCGCCGGGCGATCGCTTCGCGGCGTTCCGCGAGATCGCAAACGTCTTTCGCGTTGTCGGGCCGATCGTCTCACTCTCGATCGTTTTCCAGCTCGGACTGGCCGCGGTGCTCGCGTTTCTCGCGCTGTACTTCGTCGATTCGCGCGGGATCTCGCCGGCCGTCGCCGCGCTGCTCTTCGGCGTTCCGCAGCTCGTCGGGATAGTCGGCTCGCCGCTTGGTGGCTGGCTCTCGGACCATCTCGGCCGGAGGAACGTGATCGTCGGCGCGCTCACCCTGCTCGGTCCCGCGATCTACGCGCTCACCGTCGTGCCGAACGAGGCACTTGTCCCGGTGCTCGTGGTCTTCGGGCTGCTCTGGGCGATGCGCTCGACCGTTACCGAGACGCTCGTCATGGACAGCGCTCCGCCGGGCCGGCGCGCGACCGTTCTGGGTGCGTTCTACCTCGCGAACGCGGAGATCGGCGGCCTGGGCGCACCGATCTTCGGTCTCCTCGCAGAGGGCGTCGGGCTCACGACCGCGTTCGGCTGGATCGGGGTCGCGTTCGTCGTGCTATCGGGCGTCGCGCTGGTGATCGGGCGGCGGCTGTAGCTACAGCGCGCCGATCACCGGCACGCCGCGCCGCTGGACGAAGTACGTGCCGCTCGCGGTGCTGAACTGGAGCACGACGTCGATCTTGCTTCCGGCGTCCCACGTCGGTCCGTCGCGTACGCCGAGCGAGAGGTGATGCTGGCGATCGACCGCAAACGTCTGGAGTGGCTGTGGAACCGTCTCCCAGACCTCGCCACCGTTCACGAGCCAGGCCTTGTCCGCGCGCATCCCCGCTGGCGCGTCGCTCTCGGCCTCAGGCGTCAGGAAGATCGTCCCGCCGACGCCGCGTCTGGGCGTCGGAGCAGGGCCAGGCATGAGGTCGCGGTACAGGTCGACAGCGAGCTTGTATGAGTGGCCGTCCACGTAGATCTGTTCGAGCGCGCCGCGCGCCTCAGGTGGCAGCGACGCCGACGGCCCTGGGGAGCCAACCGCACCGCCGCAGGCGCTGGTGAGGACACCAAGGACAAGAAGCAGCCTCATGAGCATCTGAACGCTCGCCCGCCGCAAAGGTTCCGAATGCGCTAGCGCGACGCAAGGGCTGACACGAGGACCGTCATCGCCAGATTCAGCGGTGCGGCGACTCCGCGACGCTCGCCTTCGCGGAAGACCGCGCCGTTGATCGAATTCACCTCGGTCGGGCGGCCGGCCTCGACGTCCTGCAGCATCGACGAGCGGTTCGCGCCGGTGAGCGCGGCCATCGCGCGCCACTGCTTCACCGCCTCGTCCTCGCCGATCCGCACGCCCGACGCGGTCGCGACGCGTGCCACCTCGCGGGCGACGCAGTCGGCCACGCGCGAGGCCGGCGCGTCGGCGAGAAGCTCCGCGTTCGTCCGGCGAATGAGCGCGCTGAGCGGATTGACGGCAGCGTTCGTGACGATCTTCCGCCATACGGCAGGCCACGCGTCGTCGACGACAGTCACGTCCATCCCGCCAGCGCGGAGGAGCTGCGCGAGCTCGTCAAGCTCCGCGCGCGATGCGGCCGCCCCAGGTCGGCCGAGCTCCACCTTCCCCGGCCCGGTGGCGCGGAGCTCGCCGTTGACCATTTGAGCGCCGACGTAGATCACACCGACGGCGGCGCGCTCGCGGCCAACGTGTTCGACGAGTGCCTCGTAGTTCCCGAGGCCGTTCTGGATCGTGAGCGCGACGCCGTCGGGTGCGAGGATCTTCGCCGCGATCTGGGCGGCCCAGGCTGTGCCGGGCGTCTTCGTCGTCACGATCGCTGTATCAACCGGGGCCTCGTCTTCGCGGAGCGGCGCGCGCGTCCGATCGACCCTTACCAGGTCGGCGCGACCATCGAGCGCACGCGCCACGACGTGGCCGATCGCGCCCATGCCCAGGACCGCGACGCGCATCAGCCCGCCTTCTGCTGTGCCAGGCTCCGCTGCAGCGAGAGCAGCTCGCTCTCCTTCATCGTGAAGCTGTGCTCGTCGGTCGGGAACGAGCCGTCCCGAACCTCCCGGTCGAACTCAGCAAGCGCGCTCGTGACGGCCGCGCCGATGTCGGCGTAGCGCTTGGCGAACTTCGGCTTGAACTCGCCGTAGAGGCCGAGCACGTCGTGGAGCACGAGCACCTGGCCGTCGCAGTCGACCCCCGCGCCGATGCCGATCGTGGGGATCGTCAGTCGCTCGGTCGCGAGCGCCCCGACCGGCGCTGGAACCGATTCGAGCACGATCGAGAAGGCACCTGCGTCCTCGAGCGCAAGCGCATCGTCGATGAGACGCCGCGCGGCACGCGCGGTCTTCGCCTGCACTTTGAAGCCGCCGAGCTGGGCGACCCGCTGCGGCGTGAGCCCCACATGCGCCATGACCGCGATCCCGTTCGCGGTGAGGGTCCGGACCGTCTCGACGACCTCTGCGCCGCCTTCGACCTTGATCGCGTCCATGCCCGCTTCCTTCAGGAAGCGGGCCGCGTTGCGAAGTGCGTCGGACGGACCCGTCTGATACGAGCCGAACGGCATGTCGCCGACGAGCAGTGGTCGCGTCGTGCCTCGCGAGACCGCAGCTGCGTGGCGGACCATGTCGTCCATGGTCACCGGTACGGTCGTCGGATAGCCGAGGACGACCATGCCGAGCGAATCGCCGACGAGGATGACGTCGATGCCCGCCTTGTCGACGAGGCGCGCGAACGCCGCGTCGTACGCGGTCATCATGGTGATGCGCTTGCCGTCGCGCTTCATCGCGACGAGATCGGGGACCGTGACCTTTTTCGGAGCCGGCGTCGTTGCGACGCCGCCGTACTGATCGCTCACTTTGACCTCCGTCCAGGCCGGCTACTACGCAGTAGCAGAGCGCAGAAGCGCAGCTGCGAGCACTACAGTGCCGGTCCCGGCGTCAACGCCATCGTACCAATCGACTGTATCTCGCACGATTCATTCCAGATCGCGGATGGACGGCAGCAGAAGGCCCGCGAGCGTCAGCACGATCGTGACCAAGCCCGCGACGATGAAGACGAACGCGGGCCCCTGGCTCTCCGCCAGGAGCGCCGCCCCGACCGGAGCCAGAGGCGCCAGCAGCGTCCCACCGAAGTAGTCGACGCTCGTGACGCGACCCAGTAATCGCCGTGGGACGTGGACCTGGAGCGCCGTGACCCAAAGAACGCCGAAGCACGCGAAGCTGAGTCCGTTGATCACGCTCGCAACCAGGGCACCGGGGACCGTCGGCACGAGGCCGTAGATGAGGAGTGCGACACCGCTCTGTGCGCCGAAGAGGTACATCGCGAGGCCGCTTCGGCGTATGCGGACCTGCGCGATCGCGGTGGCGCCGATCGCTTCGCCGACGCCGACGGCCGCGGTGATGATCCCGTAGGTCGCGGCGTCTCCACCGAGGACCGTCGTCACGAGAAGGGGGAGCCCCACCACAACCGCGCCGATGAACGCGGCGACCAGGAGTGACCAGCCAAAGATCGTGACCCACAGCCACTGAACGGAGAACACGAATGCGAACCCTTCGCGGATGTCTTTCAGGATCGACGGCCGCGGCTCGGCGGCTGATGGACGTGCCCGCGTCAGGGCAACCGCGCCCGCTGAAACGAAGAAGCTGACCGCGTCGAACGCGAATGCCGCCGGCGGACCGGCCGTCGCGACAAGGAGACCGCCGACGACGGGGCCGCCGATCCGCGCGCCCTGCCGCGACAGGCCCTGAACCGCGTTGCTCGCGAGGAGGATCTCCTCGGGCACGAGCTCGGGAATGATCGCGCCGAGCGCTGGGACGCTGAACGCGCTCGCCGCCCCGAACAGTGCGTATGTCACGTAGAGGTGCCATATCTCGAGTGCGCCCGCGAACCCCAGGATCGCGACGATCCCGACGATCACTCCGCTGCCGAGCTCGGTGACGACGATGAGGGTCCGCCGAGTCACGCGATCGGCGACCGCGCCGCCGATCAGCAGGAATACCAGGCTCGACGCCGCGTAGATCGAGACAAGCGTGCCAAGCTCCGGTGCGGAACCGCCGAGCTGGAGGATCTGGAACGGATAGGCGACGTTCGAGACCCACGATCCGAGCAGCGTGAGTGTCTGACCCGTCCAGAGGAGACGGAAGTCGTGGTGGCGAAGCGGCTCGACGATGCGGGGAAGGCGCACTAGCGGAAGCGCGCTGCAGCCACGAGATCACGCCACCGCGAGTCTGGCTATCACATCGGGAAGTGTCGAGAGATCGCGCAGCACGCAGGTGGGCGAGGTTTCGAGGTCCTCGCCTTGCCGGTCGATGAAGATCGTCCGGAACCCGAGCGCGGCCGCCGGCCGCATGTCGTGGTACTGGCTCGCGCCGACGTGCACCGTCCGATCGATCGACGCACCGCTGCGCTCCAGGAAGCGGCGCCAGTGCCCGGGAGCCGGCTTGTAGCTGTGCGAGTCCTCGGCGGTGATGGCGAGGTCGGGCCGGATCCCAAGCCGGCCGATCGAGAGCTCGAGCAGGTCGCGATCGACGTTCGAGAGGATCGCGAAGTAGCGACCCTGCTCGATGAGGGCGCGAAGCGCGGCGGGAACCTCGGGGAAAGGCCGCCAATCGGCCAGCGATGACGGCAGCGGCGACCTTTTGTCGTCCGGGATCGCCGCATCGAGTGCGCGGAGGACGCGCCGGCCGACGCGGTCGAGCACCTCCGTATAGAGGTGGTAGCCGTCCGCTTCGAACTCCGCCTCCATCGCGATGTACCGCTTGGCCAGGGCTTTTCGATCGGTCCTCTCCGGCAGGAGGGGCAGGAGCGCATCGGTGATTCCGCGCTCCCAGTCGATGAGCGTCCCGTAACAGTCGAACGTCACCCACTCCACGGGCATGGCGCGGCTAATTGAGCTGCGGCAGGATGGAGGTCGCGAAGTATGCGCTGTCCTCGAATGTGCTGAGCGCTTCGCGCGTAGCGGTCGGCGCGGCGCGGTGGCGCTCGGGGTTGGAGCGCTCCGCGATCCGCTTCAGCACCGGCGACACGTCGACGTGCTTGGCGTGGGCGCTCAGATAGAGGTCGCCGAGCGACATGAGCCAGTCGCGGTAGTCGTTCCGCTGATCTTCGATCGACGCGGCGGCAATCCCTCGCTCGAGCCACTCGGGACGGCCACCTTGCTTCAGAACTTGCGACGCGTGGCCGATGTAGTCCTCGAGAAGGACGCGCGCCTCGCGCTCGTGGACGATGCCGCGGATGATGGCGCAGCGGGGCGGGTCGGACCGCGAGTACAGATCGCAGATCTCATCGAACACGGCGAAGACCTCGTCGCGCGGACCGGGCCCGATCGCGGCCGCCGCGCCGGCCGCTTGCGGAAGCCGGCCCATCAGAGTCGAGAGCTTTCCCCCTTTCGGATCGAACGTTGCCGAGAATGAGCGCTCGCGTGCTTCTCGCCAGATCCGGATCGGCGCGTCGAGCCGTTCGAGCCGCTCCTGTAGCGAAGCGAGCGACGGCTCGTCCGTCATCGCGCCAGTCGTTCGGCGAGCTTGGAGACGAGCCGCCGCGCGACCTCCGTCTTCTTCAATAGGGGCAGCTTTTCGACACCGTCCGCGCTGACGAACGCGACCTGGTCGTCGTCCGAGCCGAACCCTGAGCGCGAATCCGCCACGTCGTTTGCGACGACGAGGTCGAGCTTCTTCTCGCGCAACATCCGGCCGGCCTCGGCGGTCGCGTCGCCGGTCTCGGCCTTGAACCCGACGACGACCGTGCTCGGTCGGCGCGCGGCGACGATCGCCTTGAGCAAATCCGGGTTCTCGGTCATGCGGATGGTCATTTCGCTTCCGAGATCCTTCTTCTTGAGCTTCGTCATCACGCGCTCGATCGGTCGGTAGTCGGCGACGGCCGCCGCCATGATCACAGCATCCGCGCGGGGGAGCTGCGCGAGGACCGCGTCTTTCATGTCATCCGCGCTCTCTACGGCGAAGGTGCGCACCCCTGCTGGCGGCATGAGGGCCGTCGGACCGGTGATGAGGATGACGTCAGCGCCGGCGTCTCGGGCCGCGGCCGCGATCGCGTAGCCCATCTTGCCGCTCGAGCGGTTGGAGACGAAGCGCACCGGATCGATCGGCTCAAGTGTCGGACCGGCCGTGACGACGACCGAGCGCCCCGCGAGTCCCTGCGAGAGGCCGAGGGCCTCGTCGATCGCGGCCTCGATCCGCTCGAGAGAGGCGAGCCGTCCCGGGCCCACGTCACCCGACGCGAGCGGCCCGGTCTCGGGGTCGATCACGCGAACGCCCCGCGCACGCAGCGTTTCGACATTCGCCTGCGTCGCGGCGTTCTGCCACATGTGCGTTTCCATTGCGGGCGCGACGATGACCGGCGCGGACGTCGCGAGCACGGTGGTCGCGACGAGATCGTCCGAAAAGCCGTGCGCGAGCCGCGCGAGCACGTGCGCGGTCGCGGGCGCGACGACGACGACGTCGGCCTGATGACCCATGGCGACGTGGCCCGCGGCGCGCTCGTCCTGCATCGCGAACATCTCGATCTCGACCGGCCGATGCGTGAGAGCCTGGAAGGTGAGCGGTGTGACGAACTCCGCGGCGCTCTTCGTCATGACGACCTGCACGGTGGCCCCCGCCTGCACCAGGCGACGGGCGAGCTCGACCATCTTGTACACGGCGATCGATCCGGTCACGGCGAGAACGACGAAGCGGCCGGCAACAGGCGTCAAGCGTTGAGCTCCCACAGGAGGCGGAGACCCTCGAGGGTCAGGTCCTCATCGACACGCTCGATGCCCTTGGCGAGCGGCGCGATCGTGGCAGCGAGGCCTCCGGTCGCGAGCACCCGCGGTGCCGCCGGCCCCAGCTCCGCGATGATTCGCGCGAGCAGGCCCTCGACGAGCCCGACGTAGCCGAAGACGATCCCCGAGCGCAGGCAGTCGGCGGTGTTCTTCCCAATGGCGTTCGCCGGTGCCGTGAGCGACACCCGGAAGAGCCGGGCGGCGCGCCCGAAGAGCGATTCCGCGGAGACTTCCAGTCCCGGTGCGAACGCGCCACCGAGAAAGTCGCCCTCGGCGCTCACGACGTCGAAGTTCGTCGTGGTCCCGAAGTCGACGACGACCGCCGGCCCGCCGTAGCGGCGGTGCGCGGCGAGCGTGTTCGCGATGCGATCCGCTCCGACCTCTGAAGGGTTGTCGACCCGCAGACGTACGCCGGTCTTCACGCCGGGACCGATGACGAGCGCGGGGCGATCGAGGTAGCGCTCCGCAAGCCCCGTGAAGGACGCCGTGAGCGCCGGCACCACCGAGCCGAGCACGAGGGCATCCACGTCGTCCAGCGAGAGATCCTCGCGAGCGAGCAACGCGTCGACCATCACGGCGAGCTCGTCCTCGGTCTGGTCGTGCCGCGTCGCGGTACGCCACGTCGAGACGAGCTTCGCTCCGTCGTACGCGCCGAGAACGACGTTCGTGTTCCCTACGTCCACGGCGAGGAGCGTGGCCACTAGTCCTTCGCTTCCGTCGCCCCGGTGCGCATGCCGCGCTTTCCCATCACCTTGAGGCGCTTCGCCACGTTGGCCGGGACGTACTTGTCGATCGGGGCGCCGAACGCGGCGAGCTCCTTCACGCGTGAGGCGGAGATGAAAAGGAACTCCGGAGCGGTCATCAGGTAGACCATCTCGATCTCCGCCGCGAGCGAGCGATTCATGTTCGCCATCTCGAACTCGAATTCGAAGTCCGAGAGCGCGCGGATCCCGCGCACGATGAAGCTCGCGCCGCAGGCGCGCGCGAACTCGACCTGCAGGCCGTCGAACGCCCGGATCTCGACGTTGCGAAACTTCGCGCACGCCTCGCGCATCAGCTCGATGCGCTCGTCGGCCGTGAAGACGGTCTTCTTCGCGAGATTGCGGCCGACGCCCACGACGACGCGATCGAAGAGACGCGAGGACCGCTCGACGATGTCGAGGTGCCCGTTGGTAGGTGGATCGAAGGAACCCGGGTAAATGGCCACACGATCAGTCATGCGGTCGCGATACCTCCTTGGCGTGCACGCCGCACGCGCATCCTAGCTGGCCGCAAAGACCTGCCATTCTCGCGGTAGGCCTTTGAGCGCGCGGCTTCCGCGGTCCTCGAAAACGATGCCTGCGCCAGAGGTGAGGTCACGCACGGTGCTGGTGACGAGAACCTCACCCGGCGCGGCTTGCTCGCGAACGCGGGCGCCCACGATCGCGGCGATGCCCCCAGTCTTCCCGGCGATCACTTCGCATTCCCCGGTGTGGACTCCGGCGCGGATCTCGAGCCCGAGCTCACGAACTCCGTCGCGCACCGACATCGCGCAGCGTACCGCGCGGCCCGGTGCGTCGAACGTCGCGAAGAACCCGTCGCCGGCCGTGTCGACCTCCACGCCGCGGTGGCGGCCAAGCTCGCCCCGGACCATGGCATGGTGACGCTCGACAAGCTCCCCCCACC
>JBOGTG010000017.1:0-6787 GCA_050692175.1 Candidatus Limnocylindria bacterium
GTGGGGTGAAAGAGCAGCGTCTTGCGGCCGTGGCCGCCGAACACCAGGAAGACCTGTAGCAGGAGCTCGTTGCTGCCGTTGCCGAGGATGAGCCGATCGGGTTTGGTCCCCCAGCGAGCCGAGAGGATCTCCCGCAGCTCGTCGCCCCGACCGGGATATCGGTTCAGCAGGACGCCGTTCAGCTCGTCCGCCGTGATGTAGCGGCCAGCCACGTTCGGCTCCGGCCACTCGTTGGCGTTGATGCGCACGTCGGCCTTCTGCATTTGGGTGCGATAGGGCTGGAACTGCGCAAGCTCGGCCCGCGGGCGCGGCAGCTTTCGATCGCTCATGCATCCATAGCCTGACACGCGCGGGCCGCTCGCGCTCTCCGCGCGAACGGCCCGCCGCTGCTTGGGGGAGGTGGGGGCTGGTTAGTGGGAGCTACGTCCTCCCGCGGTCTTCGTCGTCGTGGTCGTCGTCGTCGTGGTCTTCGTCGTCGTGTCCTTTTTCAGTGTCAAGGCTGGCGTCACGGTCGTCGTCAGAACTGTCGTCACGGTCGTCGTGACCGTGGCCGCCCTTTGGACTTTTGGGTGCTGGCTCCAGTCGCTCGTGCATCCGGCCGCGGCTTCGAGCTTGGTCGCGAGCGCGCTCAAGGCCGCGTACTGGTCCAGGGTGAGATTGCGCTCCGCGAAGAACATGATGTGGCTGAGAGTGCCCGTGCTGGAGCAGACCTGGTTGTTCCCGTACGCGAGCGAGTCCTTTACGTCGTCGAGCTTCTTCAGCAGCCAACGCTCCGGGTTCCGATCGAGCTCGAAGCTCTGGACGAGTGTGGACATCGCGTCAAGGACATCCGAGGCGCTGTCCGCGGCGACGGTGACGACGACCTGCACGCCGGCGCTGGTCGACGCACCGGCCGGGTCGCTCACGGTCGCGGTGACGGTGTAGGTGTCGCTCGCCTCGTACACGTGGGACGCCGCGAACGTGGTCGTCCCCGCGGCGAGGAACTGTGTGGTCGAGGCGCCATCGCCCCAACTCATCGTGACCAGGTGCGTGTCGCCAGCGTCAAGGTCGGTGAAGCTGGCATCAACCAGAACGTTCGCTCCGGTGACGCTCGGGTCGAGGGTCAGATTCGCTGGCGCGTGGTTGCTCGGTAGAACGACGAGATCCACGCTCGAGGTGGACCTACCGCCATCGCGGTCCTCAACGGTCACCGTGATGGTGACCGGGCCTGCGGCGTCGTAAACATGAGTGACCGAGAACGAGCGCGCGGTCCCGAGCGGCTGCGGCGGCAATGCGCCGGCGCCCCAGTTGACGGTGAGCGTGAAAGTGTCGGCCGTGCCCGGGTCCGTGAAGCTACCGCTCAGTGTCAGCTCCTGGTGATCGACGACCGGGCTCGGCGAGACCGACAAGGTCCCCAGCACCGGATCGACGTTGGTCGGCGAGACCGACCAGGACGTCGTGACCGTGTGAGCCGGGGTGGCGCTGTCCGTCAGCGTGAGGACAAGCGGGTAGTTCCCCGTGTCGGCGTACACGTGTGTCGCTTCGAACGTGGTCACGGTCGCCGCGAGGGTCCCAGAGTCGGTCGTCTGACCGTCGCCCCACGCGACCGAAACGGTGTGGGTGTCGGACGCGTCGACGTCGGCGAACGCGAGCGCGAGGGCTGAACTACCACCCTCGCTGCCGACCGTAACGTCGAACGACACGATGCTCGGAGCCTGGTTTGGTGTGCGGACACTCACGGTCGATGTCGCGACGGCCGTCGCGCCAGCGTCGTCCGTGACAGTGGCGGTTACGGTGAAGTCACCGACGGCCGTATAGGTGTGGTCGGATGTGAAGGAGCCGACGGCTGCCATCGTCGTCGTGGGAGTGAGATCACCCCAGTTAAGCGTCACGGTGTGCGTGTCATTGGCGCCACCGTCGGTGAAGGCGCCTGTCGCTGTGACAGCCTGGCCCGCTTCCAGATCGGTCGCGGAGAGGCGAAACGAGGTGAACGACGGCGCAGCGTTCAAAACGATGACGGGTAGCGTTTTCGTGTTCGAGGACATCGCGTCGCTGACCGTGAGCAGGAGGGTGAGGGTGTCCGGCCGGTCGTTCACGTAGGCGACCGTCTTCTGCAATGAGAAGCTGCGGTCTCCGACCGGGAGCGTGTACGAGTCATAGGTGTCGTCGCCCCACGCGATGTCGACCGTGTGGAGATCGGTCAGATCGGCATCCGTGAATGTCGCGTTTACAGACGGTCTGTCGCCTTCGTAGACAGGACCGCTCAACGACCAGGACGTGATCAACGGCCGGACCGCGGCGAGGGCCACTGACGATCCAATAAGGCTCGTCGCCGCAATGGCGATGCTGAGCCCAAGCACGAATGCGGGTCGCAGCACAGCCTTCATATCTAGTTACCTCCGCCGGGAAACCCACCCCAGCACGACGGAACGCTACGGAGTCCTGGGCCCCGTAACGAGAGGCGAAGAGGGCCTACGCCGAGAGGGGCACGGTCATACACCCCTCGTACTCCCCCGACTGGGGGGTCTTCGCTAGCGTCCCCCGTTGTTGGGATGCCCGCCTAGCTCGCCTGGTCGAGTCTCCTGTCAGGAACGGGAGGACGACAGGTGAACGGACCCATGCAGCACCGGCTCGGCCACGAATGCGCCCTCTGTGACGCGCACTCGAAGGCCGCTGAGCGCCACACGGCTCGGCCGCACGTGCGAACGAAGCGGTTCCTGCCGTGGATCGCACCTCTTGCGCTCTGTGTCGTCCTTGTTCCATTCGTCGACGGCGCCGCTCGTGGTCTCCTCCTGGGGATCGTCGTTGGCCTCGTCGGCGGCGCCGGACTCGCGTTGCTGACGACGCGCGTCAATCGGCACATCGCGGCAACGACGCTCGCATCGGCGACCGA
Organism: Candidatus Limnocylindria bacterium; assembly: GCA_050692175.1. Lineage (GTDB taxonomy): Bacteria > Chloroflexota > Limnocylindria > P2-11E > P2-11E > 3-1-20CM-2-70-9. The sequence goes on from JBOGTG010000017.1 coordinate 2,873, forward strand.
GGAGCTCAAGGCCGAGGCCGATCAGCGCGTGGCCATGGTCATCCGCCAGTTCGAATGGGCGGTGAACGACGTCGCGAACCTGCGCGACGCGCTGAAGCGCGCACAGGACTCACGCGCGACGGCGGAGGCGAACGAGCACCGCGTGAAGCGCCGCCAGCATCACCTCGAGCGTCAACTGTACGAGGCGCGGATGAAGATCGGCGAGTACTCGCGTGCGCTTGGGAGCGAGACCGGGACGACCGACGACGAGCCGACGGTGCTGCCGACGGGCGACGACCTCGTCGTGCCACTGACCTGGCGCGTCTTCGAGGAAAACATGCTCACGTGGCTGCGCTTCGAGAGCGCTGGGATCGTGCCCTCGCAGATCCGGATCATGAACGAGCACGAGAGCGTCATCGCGATCAGCGCGCATGCCATCGACGCGCTCAAGGAAGGGACGCAGGTCTCGCTCGTGCTTCGTGCACCCGACAACGTCGTAGCGACCCTGGAAGGTCGGCACCAGGGTCGCTTCACTTTCGAAGCGCTCGTGGACGACACGTGGTGCAAAGTCGAGCTCAAGGCTGGAGTCCGCGTCGCGTCTACGGACAAACGCTCTCGTGTATGGCGTCCCGAGGATGACCGCCGGCCGCAGTCGCTCATCGCCTAGCAATTTGCATCGCGGCGATCCTGGGCTAGGGTCCCCTCGTGGATCGCGCGACGCGTTTCCTTCCGATCCTCGCGCTTGTGCTCGCGGTTTCGCTCGGCGTCTTTTTCACTGTCTATCTTGTTGAGCTCCAGCCGGAGCATCTCTTCCCTGCCCCAATGGTCTTCATCGCCGCCTGGTCGTTGGCACCAGCGCTCGCCGTGATCGGGACGCGCTCGGGATCGCGCGGGATGGCGCTGGGTCTGACGGCGCTCGCCCTCGCGATCGAGGCGATCTCGATCACGAGCCTCGGCGGCGGTTTGATCTACGCCCTCTTCGTCGCTCCGCTCCTGTTGATCACTCTCGTACTGATCGCAACTCGGCGGGCTGACTCAGCGAGCGCGCCTCTGGGATAATTCACGTGTTCCACTGGGGAGTGGCCAAGCGGTAAGGCTCCTGACTCTGGATCAGGTAATCGGTGGTTCGAATCCACCCTCCCCAGCAGATCCCAACGATTTCACTCTTTCTCGGGCTCGCCGAAAGCTTCACTGAGGTTAGCCACAGGCCACCCCGGCGACGCGTGAAATGGCGTCGCCGACAGGCGTAAGCGCGCGTATTGATACCAGCTCCGCGCTCCAGCCTTCGGCCGAACACTCCTGCGACGTGGCGATGATGAGCTTGCCGGTCGACGATGTGAACACGGTCGCGTCGAGCGTCCCGCGTTGCTCGGAAATGATCCGCGTACCCACGGAGAACCGCACCAACACGGTGTCATCCTTGCGCGCGCCATCGAGCGTCCACGTGAACGTGACACGGTAGAGATTGGAGTCCAGCCGCTCGGCTGTACCGGTCGCGCCACTGATGCGCACCGGTGAGGCTGCAGCTGTCGGCGCTCGCGTCGGCGCGCGAGTTGCTGCGGGTAGCTCTTCCACAGCGCCGAGCGGGTCACTCCGCACGAGTAGACCGAGCGATGAACCAAAGGTCACGGTTGCGAGTAGCAACGCCAAGGCGAAGATCGCGAACGGAGACACCGACGCACCGCGCGGCACGTCCGCGACTGGCACGGCGAGCTCGGTCATGGTCGGTGGGCGCTCCGGCGGCTCCCCCGCGTCGTTCATGCGTAGATCACGCGCTTGGTGGATGGTAGGTCGGTCCGCTTGCTCGGTGTAAGGTCGAGCGGCCGGGGAAGCCCTGGAGGGCCGTCGCCGATCGCGCCGGCCGGGCCCGAGGTCAAACCGTCGGGTTTGTGGAGATTTGGGCGAATGCTGGAGACCACTTCCCTCGCGATACCCGTTCTGGTCCTCATCGCGATCTGGATCACCAACATCACTCTGAAGGCGGGCGGGAGGCCCGCGCTGCCAGTGGCGCTGTATGCCGTGCCCATCGCTGGCATCGCGCTGGCGGCCGCAGCCAACACCGCGGTCATCGTGGACGCCGGCCACGTCGGCGTGGTCACGCGATTCGGCGCCGTCACCGGGACCATTTTCGAGCAGGGTCTGAATTACAAGATCCCGTTTGCCGAGAGCGTGTGGGTTGCCGACGTGCGAACTCAGAAGGAGCAGGTGGACGCCGCGGCGGCGTCCCGCGACCTGCAGGAGGTCAAATCAACCATCGCACTCAACTATCACCTCGACGCCAAACAGGCCGCAGCCGTTTACCGGCAGCTCGGCCCGCAGTACAAGACCCGCATCGTCGATCCGGCCATTCAGGAAGCGTTCAAGTTCACGACGGCGCAGTTCACAGCCGAGGAGCTCATCACTCAGCGTGAAGTGGTGAAGCAGCGGGCGCGTGAGTTCCTTCGCGAGCGCCTCGGTGCATTCAACGTCCTCGTCGACGAGCTGAACATCGTGAGTTTTGAATTCGCGAAGTCATTCAATGACGCGATCGAGGCGAAGCAGGTGGCTGCGCAGCGCGTCCAGCAGTCGCTGAATGAGCAGCAGCGGGCGAAGGTCGAGGCGGACACGAAGGTGATCACCGCGCAGGGCGACGCGTCGGCGGTCCTCACCCGCGCCAAGGCCGCGGCCGAGGCCCAGTCCCTGCAGCGACAGACGCTCAGCGACATCTACGTCCAGTTCCTGGCCGTCGACAAGTGGGATGGAAAGATGCCGGCGGTGACCGGCGGCGGCGCGACGCCCTTCATCACTCTCCCAACGCCTTAGCTCGGATCCTCTCGGGTAGGCGCGGGTGTAATCACCCGCGCCTATCCCAAGGGTCGGTGCTGCCCGCCGCTCGCCGTCCGCGTAGCGCGTCTGCCTCCATCTTTGAAGAGTGCGTCCTGCCCCTGCCGCCAGCCGAGTGACGAACCACGAGGCCGCGCGTCCTTGCCTCCCTTGGCTCGGCGAATCATCGTGATCAAAGTTGTCTTCGACCCGCCTGTGAGAGAGGAGCATCCCATGAGCGTGCTGAGCGCGCGCCCGCTGTTGCGTGGCTACTTCCACGCGGGAGCCGCGGTCGTCGCCGCGCTGGGTGGAACGTACCTCCTAGTTCTGTCGAGCGGCGATCGGCCGCGGCAGCTATCGATGCTCGTATATGGCGCCAGCCTGACCCTGCTCTTCGCCTTCAGCGCCGTCTACCACTTGTATGCGTGGGCGCCGGTCCGCGGGGCAATCCTCAGGCGGATCGATCACGCGAACATCTTCGTCCTGATCGCCGCGACCTACACCCCCCTCGCCTTCAACATGCTCGCCGGGTGGTGGCGGGTCGGCATTCTCGGCGCGGTGTGGGGCGCCGCCCTCGTCGGGGTCGGGGCCGCGGTCGCCGGAGTGCAGCTGCGCCGCGGGGCCCGCGCGGGCCTGTACGTGGGTATGGGCTGGATCCCCCTGGCGGCCCTCGGGCAGATCCCGCCCGCGCTTCCGTGGCCCGCTATCGGGCTCCTCACCACCGGCGGTGTGCTGTATTCCGCGGGCGCCCTGCTCTACGCACGCCGGTGGCCGGACCCCTGGCCGCGCGTCTTCGGGTACCACGAGGTCTTTCACCTCTTGACCATCGCGGCAGCGATTGCCTTCTACGTTGTGGTCCTCGTCTACGTGCTGCCCGCCCCGCGCCCGTAGTGCTCCGAGTCAGGACTCCGCGCTTAGGCCCGGCCCTCCGCCCTGGCGCGCTACCGTGCTTGCCTAAGACCGGGGAGGTTGTCGATGGCGAAGCCCATCGCGCAACGCATTTGGTACATGGACGAGCAGGACAAGCGACACGAGGTCGTCGTTCGTCAAGGTGACTCGCGTTTCCGGTTAGAGGGCGGCGTCATTCGCGGGCCCGATTCCGAGAGGCCTGGCGTGACGCTCTCCGTGCCACTG
>JBOGTG010000018.1:0-7612 GCA_050692175.1 Candidatus Limnocylindria bacterium
GGGCGCGCATGCGGCCGGGAGGGTAGCGACTCACTCCTCACAGACCAAAAAGAGAAAGTTCTGAAGGCCTCCCGGAAACGGGAGGCCTTCTTCATTTCGGAAGGGGCGGACCATGGCGACAGCGCTAGAACGACCGAGACGGAGCGAGCCCAGCATCTTCGCCGAGGCGAAGAGCGGGAACGCGGTCCTGATCGAGACGCTGCGCCGCTGGGGCATCCGCTTCTTTGCCGGCGTGAACGGCGGCGGCGTCGTCCACGTGGCCAAGCATCTCGAGCCGTACCACGAGCTCGCGCACTCGGCCGACAAAGCCTCCCGGATGCTCACGATGGGCGAGTACGTCGCGGGCTTCGTACCGCTTGGGTACTGGCTCGCGTCGGGTCGCATCGCCGGCTGCGTAACCACCACCGGCGCTGCGACGAAGCTCGGCGGAAGCGGCATGACCGACGCCAAGCTCCACAACATCCCTGCCGTCTACCTCATCGCGCTCAACTCGACCCTCTCGATCGGAAACGCGCCGCTGCAGGACGTGAGCGAGTACGGCATGAACGTCGTGCCGCAGCTGCAGGCCGAGCTCGGTGAGGGTCTCGTGGTTATCGACAACATGAACAAGCTCGAGGAGGGCCTGCGCCGCGCGCAGCGCGTCCTCAAACACAACAAGCCCGTCGCCATCGCGTTCCACCCCGACGTGCTCTCGCGCGAGACGGACACCGACGTTCCGTGGACGTCGCACCCGCGCACGTTCGCCGCCCGCGACGTCGCGGAGTTCCTGGCGGAGTTCCCGCGCGTATCTGCGGGCAAGCGCGTCGTCGTGTACGTCTCTGGCGAGGCAGCCTCCGCGCCGCACGCGCGGACGCTCACGACCGTGCTGTCGAAGGTGCTGAAGGCGCCGACCGTGTGGAGCGTGAACGGCGCGAACGCAGTCGATCCGTCGAACGAGTACGGCTTCGGGCACATCAGCTTCGGCGGCAACGAGCGCTCGATGGAGGTCTGGCGAAGCATCAACAAGGACGACGTCGTCATCGCGCTCGGCTTCGACGCCGGCGAGTACTCGCTCAACCTCGCGAAGATCCCAGCGGGCCACGTCTATCACTTCACCGACATGCGCGAGGCCTACGGGCACAAGAACGGCGAGTTCCGCCATCGCTGCGCGCACGAGTACCGCCAGGTGCGTGGCGACATTGGGCTCGTGCTCGAGGAAGTCCTCCCGCGCCTCGCGAAGACCTGCTCCGATCGCCCGAACACGGCACCAGCGCCCGAGTCGCTGAACACGCGCGAGCCCGAGCGGAACAAGCGGCCCGGCACGGTCGACTTCCAGGAGTTCTACCAGCGGATCGACAAGATGTGGCGGCCCGGCTCGTTCGGCGTCGACGACGTCTGCATCGCGTACAAGGACCGCCAGTGGGCGACGCAGCGGCCGAACCCAAACATCCCGTTCTGGACGACGCACGACGGATCGGCGATGGGCGGCGGCTTCGGCATCGGCGTCGGGGCGAAGGCCGCGAATCCCGACCTGCACACGTTCGTGTTCACCGGTGACGGATGCTTCCGTCTCTTCGGTGGCGCGCTCGCCGACGCGGCCAACATGGACCTGCGCGTCGTCGTAGTGAACAACGAGGTCTACGGAATCGTCGACAAGGGCCTCGAGGTGATCATCCCGGACTACGACAAGAAGAACTACCACTCGAAGCTCCCGCACATCGATTTCGTGAAGGCGGCCGAGGCGCACGGCTGGGACGCGGTGCGGATCGCGCCGGACCTCTCGAACCTCAAGGACACGATGGACGCGGCGTACGAGCGCAAGGGGCGCTCGATGCTCATCGATCTTCCGGTCGACGCGGACCAGATCCTCGGACTCAACCCGCGCCTGGGCAACCTCACGACCAAGACGTATCTCTAGGAGGGCAGAAGAAATGGCAACCATCTATTACGACAAAGACGCCGACCCGAAGGCCCTCCGGGGCAAGACCATCGCCGTCATCGGCTACGGGAGCCAGGGCCACGCCCATGCGCAGAACCTGAAGGACTCGGGCTACCAGGTGGTCGTCGGGCTCAACGCCGGTTCGAAGTCATGGGAGAAGGCCGAGCGCGACGGGTTCACCGTGCGCGAGACCGCCGATGCGGCGCGCAACGCCGACGTCGTCGCCCTCCTCGTGCCGGACCAGCACCACAAGGAGGCGTTCGAGAAGATCGCGCCGTTCCTCACCAAGGGGCGGACGCTTCTCGTCGCGCACGCGTTCTCGGTCCACTTTGGCGAGGTGAAGCCGAGCGCGGACATCGACGTCGTGATGATCGCGCCGAAGGCGCCGGGCCACCGCATGCGTGAGGTCTTCAAGGAAGGCAAGGGCGTGCCCGCGCTGCTCGCCGTGTACCAGGACGCCTCAGGTCACGCACAGGAGACTGCGCTCGCCTACGCGCAGGGCGTCGGCGCGACGCGCGCCGGCGTCATCAAGACCACGTTCGCCGAGGAGGTCGAGACCGACTGGTTCGGCGAGCAGGTGATCCTCTGCGGCGGCATCAGCGAGCTCATGAAGGCGTCGTTCGAGACGCTCGTCGAGGCCGGGTACCAGCCCGAGGTCGCGTACTTCGAGTGCGTGAACGAGATGAAGCTCATCGTCGACCTCATCTACGAGGGCGGGCTCAGCTACATGCGCTACTCGGTCTCGGACACCGCGGAGTACGGCGACTACACCGTCGGCCCGCGCATCATCGACGCGCGCGTGCGTCAGGAGATGAAGAACGTCCTGCGCGACATCAAGGACGGCACGCACGCCAAGAAGTGGATCGCCGAGTACCGCAAGGGCGCGCCCACGCTCTACGAGCGGCGCGCGCTCGAGCAGAAGCACCCGATCGAGCAGGTCGGCCGCAAGCTCCGCGAAATGATGCCGTGGCTCCCGCGCCGCGACGTGCCGCAGCAGTCGGCGCCCGCGCGGCCGCGCGAGCCGGTAGGAGCAGGAAGATGAGAAAGGTCACCGTCTTCGACACCACGCTCCGCGATGGGGAGCAGGCGCCGGGCGCCTCGCTCTCGCCACACGCCAAGTTCCTCGTCGCGAAGGCACTTGCTGACCTCGGCGTAGACGTCCTCGAGGCGGGGTTCCCCGCGGCATCGGTCGGTGAGGCCGAGGCCGTCGCGCGGATCGCCCGCGAGGTTCGTGGGCCGACGATGGCCGCGCTCGCCCGCGCAAACGGTTCCGACGTCGAAGCCGCGGCGAAGGCGCTTTCCGGCGCGCTTCGCTCGCGCATTCATGTGTTCATCGCGACGAGCGACCGTCACCTCGAGCGCAAGCTCCGCATCACGCGCTCTGAATGCCTCGCGCGTATCACCGCGGCGGTCGCTCGCGCCACCGAGCTCGCGGACGAGGTCGAATTCTCGGCCGAGGACGCGACGCGTTCCGACGTCGACTTCCTGAACGCCGCATATCAGGCCGCCGCGACGGCCGGCGCCCGCACGATGAACGTTCCTGACACAGTCGGCTACTCGCAGCCACAGGAGTTCGCGGCGCTCGTGCTCGCGGTCCGCGCCGCGCTTAGCTCGTTCCCGCGCGTCGCATTCTCGGTCCACTGCCACAACGATCTCGGCCTCGCGGTTGCGAACACGCTCGCCGCGATCGACGCAGGCGTGGACCAGGCGCACGTCACGATCAATGGGCTCGGCGAGCGCGGCGGGAACGCGTCGCTCGAGGAGACCGTCATGGCGCTGCGCACGCGCACCGACCACTACCGCGCGGACACGGCGGTGAAGGCGGAGCGACTCGTCGCCACAAGTCGCCTCGTCAGCGAGCTCACCGGGATCCCGGTGCAGCCGAACAAGGCCGTCGTCGGTGCGAACGCGTTCGCGCACGCGTCGGGCATCCACCAGGACGGCGTTATCAAGGACCCGGGGACGTACGAGATCATGACCCCGCAGTCCGTCGGCTGGGAGGCGCGGCGGATCGTCGTGTCGAAGCTATCCGGCCGGCGCGGCCTGCAGGCACGGCTTGCGGAGCTGGGCCTGCCCCTTGAAGGCGAGGCGCTTGACCGCGCGTACGTGCTCGCCATGAAGCGCGGCGACGAAGTGCACGAGCTCGACGAGCGCGATCTCATTTCGATCGCCGCCGAGGCACGGCGCCCGCCGCAGGAGCCCGCCTTTACGTTCGTGCCGGCGAGCACTCCCGCGGACTGAAATGTCGACCGGCGCATGGCGCTACGCTCGAAGCCATGCGCCGGAAGGACCTCGAGACGCTGTTCGACTTCAGCTACTGGACGAAGAACCGCGTCCTCGAGTGCGCGGCGAAGCTCACGCGTGCCGAGTTTCAGGCTCCGTCGGGAGTGACGACGCGGGATCTCCGCGGGACCCTCGTGCACACCCTCGATGTCGAGTGGAGCTGGCGGGCGCGACTCCAGGGCAAGCCCGAAGCGGTGTGGAAGAAGGAGCTGCGGGCTACCGACTATCCGACGGCAAAGGCGCTCATCGACCACTGGCAGCGCGACGAGCAGGAGATGAAGGCTTGGCTCGCGACGCTCGACGACGAGCGACTCGGCGAGATTCACGACCTCACGCCGGGATCGCCGCGGAAGGAGCGTTTTCCGCTCTGGTACTACGTGCTCCACATCCACACGCACACGCAGCAGCAGCTGAGCGACGCGGCCGTCCTGCTGACGCGGATGCGGCAGTCGCCCGGGAACATCGACTTCCTCGACTTCGCCGATCACCTGCACCGTCACGAACGAACGCCCGCGGACTGACACGGCTCGCGGGAGCGAAACGGGCAACATGGCGGCCGTGACGACGAGGACGCTCGACGCATCCGCGGTCGCCGATGCGGTCGCCGCGATCGGCCCGCACATCCGCCGCACGCCGACCGAGAAATCCGAGGCGCTCTCGGGTCTCGCGGGCCGCGAGGTCTATCTGAAGCTCGAAAATTTACAGAAGACCGGCTCGTTCAAGATCCGCGGCGCGCTGAACGCGCTCATAAACAACGACGAGCGCGAGCGCGCGAACGGCGTGATCACGGCGTCGGCCGGGAATCACGGGCAGGGCGTCGCCTACGCCGCGCGACTGCTCGGCGTGCCCGCCTGCGTTGTGCTCCCGATTGGCGTGCCGCTCGCGAAGCTCACCGCGATCCAGCGCGCGGGCGCCGAAACTGTGCTGACCGGCGAGAGCTACGACGAAGCGCACGCCGCCGCGCTCGAGATCGCGCGCGAGCGGAAACGCTCGTACGTCCACGCATTCGACGACGACGACGTGATCGCAGGGCAGGGGACGCTCGCGCTGGAGCTGCTCGACGACGCACCGGATCTCGACACGCTCGTCGTGCCTGTTGGCGGTGGCGGTCTGATCTCGGGGGTCGCGCTCGCAGCGTCGTCGCGGAAGACTCGTCCGCGGATCGTTGGCGTCCAGGCCGCTGGCGCCTCGGCGTTCGCGGACTCGTACTCGTCGGGGAAGCTCGTGGAACATCCTGTCGCGACGATCGCCGACGGCATCGCGGTCGCGCGACCCGCGGAGCGGACCCTCGCGATCGTCAAGCGATACGTCGACGACGTGCTCACCGTGACCGACGAGGCGATCGCGCGGACGATCGTTGTCCTCCTAGAGCGAACCAAGCTCCTGGCGGAAGGCGCAGGCGCCGCCGCGCTGGCCGCAGTACTCGAGCTCGATGGCCGCGTTGGCGGTCAGAAGGTCGGCGTGGTGATCAGTGGCGGCAACATCGACCCGAACCTGCTCGGGAAGGCGCTGCAGCAGGGTCTCGCGTCAGCGGGCCGCTATCTCGCGTTTCGGACCTGGCTCGACGACAAACCGGGTCTGCTGCACCAGTTGACCGGCATTCTCGCCGCCGAGCACATCAACATCCTCCACGTCGGTATCCATCGCCTCGGTCCGTACGCCGCGCTGGGTCGGGTCGGCCTCGATGTGATAGTAGACACACGTGACCGAGCCCATGCCGATGACGTTCTTGGGCTGATCCGCCGGCACGGATTCCCGGCGGAGGAACTCTTGGACACGGTCCCAGGCCGCTGAGGCTTGGAGAGGGACGCATCAGTCATCGAGAACGTGGTCCGTTGGCCAGTAAATCGAAGAGCGGTTTCGTAAGGCGCCGGTCGGCAGTTCGAGTCTGCCCGTCGGCTCAGTCTTTCAGGGGGCTTTCCGCGCTGAGGTCTGATGGGCCTCGTTACGCGATCCCGCGCCCGCAGACCTGGCCGTCATGCGGCTGTCACAGGCTTCGCGCGAGGCGCGATGTGCGTCAACCGTCGGTCTTCTCGTTCGCCGGCGCGACAATCTGTTTGGCCGTCAATACGGGTGACCCAAGCGCCCGCGGTAGGCTCGCGCTGTGCGCATTGACCGGAGCCGTTCCCAGCTCCTCGTAGATGGCCCCGACCGAGCGCCCGCGCGCGCGATGATGAGGGCGGTCGGGTACAAGGACGAAGACTTCCGACGGCCGCTCGTCGGGGTCGCGCATTCGTGGATCGAGATCATGCCCTGCAACTTCAATCACCGGCAGCTCGCGGAGTGGGTCAAGGAAGGCATTCGCGAGGCAGGGGGCACACCGGTCGAGTTCAACACGATCGCGGTCAGCGACGGCATCGCGATGGGCACCGAGGGCATGAAGGCCTCGCTCATCTCGCGCGAAGTTGTCGCCGACTCCATCGAACTTGTCACGCGCGGGCACCTCCTCGATGCGCTCGTCTGCATCAGCGGCTGTGACAAGACGATTCCCGGCACGGTCATGGCACTTGCGCGCATGGACATCCCCGGGCTCATGGTCTACGGCGGCTCGATCATGCCGGGGCGGTTCCAGGGCAAGGACGTCACGATCGGGGACGTCTTCGAGGCCGTCGGCAAACACGCCGTCGGCAAGATGGATGACAAAGAGCTTCTCGAGCTCGAGAAGGTCGCGTGTCCGGGGGCGGGCGCGTGCGGCGGTCAGTTCACCGCAAACACCATGGCAACGGCCTTCGAGGCGCTAGGTATCTCGCCGGCGGGATCGTCGCGCGTCCCGGCGACCGACCAGCGGCGCAAGGAAGTCATGCGCGCGGCCGGCCGGCGCGGCGTCGAGCTCCTGAACGAAGGCGTAACACCCCGCCAAATCATCACGCGGCCGGCTCTCGAGAACGCGATCCGCGCGGTGATGGCGACCGGCGGCTCGACGAACGCGGTCCTCCACCTTCTCGCAGTCGCGCGCGAGGCGAATGTGCCTTTGTCGCTCGACGACTTCGACAAGATCAGCTCACGCACGCCGCTCCTCGCCGACATGAAGCCGTGGGGGAAGTACACAGCGGTCGACATGGATAAGGCCGGCGGGATCCTCCTCGTGATGAAGCGCCTCCTCGAAGCCAAAATCCTGGACGGCAACGCGATGACCGTGAGCGGCAAGACCATCGGCGAGGAAGCCGCTGCGACAGTCGAAACGAAGGGCCAAACGGTCGTGAAGCCGCTCAATGACCCGATCGCGCCGACCGGCGGGATGGTCATCCTCAAGGGATCGCTTGCGCCGGAAGGCTGCGTCATGAAGGTGGCCGGCCATCAAGGCGGGATGCAGCGCTACACCGCGCGCGTCTTCAACCGCGAGGAGGACGCGATGGCCGCAGTCCTCAAAAAGTCGATCAAAGAAGGCGATGTCGTCGTGATCCGCTACGA
>JBOGTG010000019.1:0-2558 GCA_050692175.1 Candidatus Limnocylindria bacterium
ACTCACCGGCCGCCGCGAGGTTCAAATATCCGCGGCAGTTGGTCTTCACGGGGCAGGCTTCCTGGCACGGGATGTTGTCCTGGTACCAGGCGGGGCCGACCTCAACGACCTGGTAGAGCTCTCTCATGCGGCGTTTGTCATGCTACCGGCGCGTAGTGGGCAGTCAAACGCGCGCGCCGATCACCGAGCGCAAGACGCGACTCGATGGTTCGGTCGTCGAATACGCCTGCGAAGCGCTTGTGGTGGAGGCCGGGCGGCGTGCGGTCGTGCGCTACGTCACCGAGCGAGACCGCGCGCTCGAAGGCACGGACCTCGTGTTACGGAAGGGAACGGTGACGGTCGGTCATTTCTGGACGGACCGTCCTTATAACGTCTACCACTGGGTCGCCGACGGCCGCACCATTGCGTTCTACCTGAGCATCGCGACCGACACGACGATCGAGCCCGAGACGATCGCATACCGCGACCTCGTCGTGGACGTGCTCATCCGGCCGTCCGGAGCGATCGAGATACTCGACGAGGACGAGCTCCCGCCTTCGATCGAGCCGCGCGACCGCCTGGCTATCGCGAAGGCGCTCGAGACTTGCGTGACCGAGGCGAAGCGGCTCATGACCGAGATCGAGCGCGATTCGCGCACACACCTGTAGCGCTTGTGGTCGGGTGTAGAGTCGGCGCCGCAGTAGGGGAGGGACGAGATGCAGGGAATCATCAGACGCTCTTCGCTAGTTTTCGTCGCGGCTTTTGTCGCGACCGCATGCGGCGGGGCAGCCGCCCCGTCCCCGTCGCGCACGCTGCCCGCCTCGCCTACGGCGAATCCGAGCGCGGCGGCCGTCGGGTGGACGGTCAAGAACCTCGCGCAGGGCGCGGTAACCGGGCTCCCCACCGCGCCGCTGTACATCAACGTTCTCGACGTTCCCCAGGCGCCCGCAGCTTCGACCCAACATGCGCACATCGCGGGCTTCGTCTATGCGGCCGTCGGGGTGCACCGGGTCGTGATCCAAGGAGGTCCGACGGTCGACGTGCAGCCGGGCGAAGGGGGTTTCATCGGTCAAGACATCGTCCACACGCATACCAATCCAGGAACCGTGCCGAGCCAGTGGTACTTCATCGCGATACGCAACGTCGGCGGACGGATCGCCCCGCCAACGTTCCCCGGTCAGAGTGTCCTGTACGAAACACCCGATCTGCCAGCCCTTGCCGCTGGCAAGTACAACCAGCAGATGGACCTGATAACGCTCGAAAGGGGCGGAAGGACGCCCGCGCACCAACACGGCGGGGTGGAGACTCTGGTCGTCTTGGATGGCACGGTGCAGGTTCGTGTCGCGGGCCAGCAGCCTGCGACGCTGACCAAGGGTAAGGGCGCCTACGTCATGCCGAACAACCTCATGCAGGTAACCAACACGGGTGATGGCACCGCGCGGTACCTCAACTTCTTCGTGACGCTGGACGGTGCCACGTTCTTCACGCCCGCAACCGCGGTCCCCTAACTCGCTCTCCGCTTGGCCCTCGCGCTCAAGCTCGTCCTGACCCCGGCGCTGATCGCCGCCGCGACACTCATCGGTCGTCGCTTCGGCCCTTCCATCAGCGGCTGGCTCGTCGGCCTTCCCCTCACGTCGGGCCCGGTCTCACTGTTCCTCGCGCTCGAGCAGGGCACGACCTTCGCCGCGGCGGCCGCAGCCGGATTCACCGCCGGTGTGATGGCCGCGTCGGTGTACGCGCTCGTCTACGTCGCGATGGCGCGTCGGTTCGGCTGGCCGGCCTCAGTGTCCGCCGCGAGCCTCGCGTTCGCGGCGGCCGTTGTGGGCCTCAACGCGATACCACTGGGAAGCGCCCGTCCTTTTCCGCTGCTCGCGCTTTACGCGGGCGGAGTCGCGGCGGCGATCATCGGCATCCGCTTCATCCCGCGTCCTGGCACCCTCGAGCGCGCGCCCGAGCCGCCGCGATGGGATCTACCGCTGCGGATGGCCGTCGCGACGGGTCTCGTCATCGGCATCACGAGCGCGGCTCCGCTTCTCGGCCCGCAGCTCAGCGGACTGCTCACGACATACCCGGTGTACGCAGGAGTGCTCGCCGTGTTCGCGCATGCGCAGCGCGGCGGTGACGCCGCGACGCACGTGATGCGCGGTCTCTGCTACGGGATCATCGCCTTCGCGACTTTCTTCTTCGCGGTCGGCGCGCTCGTCGACCGGGCCGGCATCGCTCCGGCATTCGCGGTGGCGACGGCGAGCGCGCTCTTCGTTCAGGCGATGACGTTGACGCGGATCAGGACAGGTTCGCCTTTACCGACAGCTTGACGTTCCCCTTGAGCGCGCGCGACACGGGGCAGTTCTCTTTCGCCCCATCGGCGGCCTGAGCGAACTTCGCGGCGTCGGCCCCCGGGACATCACCTTTCACCTCGAGCTCGCTCGATACGACCGTCCAGCTGTCGCCGACCTTGTCGAACGTGACCCTCGCGCGCACCTCGAGCCGATTTGGAGGCGTACCCGCACGGGCGAGGCCGCCAGATAGGGCCATCGCGAAACACGACGCGTGCGCCGCGGCGAGCAGCTCCTCGGGGC
>JBOGTG010000020.1:0-14089 GCA_050692175.1 Candidatus Limnocylindria bacterium
GTCCAATTCCGAACTGAGGCTTGACCAACAATGCCAATGCACCGAGCGCTCCCGCAATCGCCCAGCGCCGGGAGCCGGCGGCACCGAACGATGCGAACAGGAGGAGCGAGCCGACTGCATCGACCTGTCCCCAGTAGGGTCCTGCCAAGATGGCCGCAGGCTGCGCCGACCAGATCCCGGCCGCCGCCACCGCCGGTCCCCGCCCAGCGATCGGCCAAAGCACTCGCGCGGCAAGCAACGCGATCGCGATATCGGCCGGGATGCTGACCCCTTTGATCGCCAGCCGGAGAGGCTCGCCATCGAACAGCGCTCCGAGGAGCCACAACACATACAAGAACGCCGGCGGATAGTCGGCGAAGTAACCTGGCTCGTAGAAGCGGCTCGGCCCGACCTGGGCCAGGCGCTCGGCCCATCCTCCGAAGACGATCGGGTCATCCGGAAATCCTCGAAGCGGCACGACAAGCAGACGCAGGACTGTGCCCGCCGCGATCAAGGTCAACAAGACCACGCGCGCCATCCCGGCACTCACGGCTCGGCCACATCGTCGATTGTGATTCCAGGAGGTCGCCTACGTGCTTTTCGGAACCGTCGAGTTGTAGTGCCAGGCGTATAGGCTGCGCCTTCGGCTGTGCCTAGAATCGACCCCCCTCGCAATCTCAACCCAGACGGGCCGGGGAACCTCGTGCCACGGTCCCACGATTCCTCGATCGCGCTTCGCGACGCGAGCATCGTGTGCCTGTCGAGTATCGACTGGGACTTCGTTTGGCAGGCGCATCACGAGATCATGTCGCGGCTCGGTGCGGCCGGTAACAAGGTCGTCTTTGTCGAGAACACGGGTGGCGTTCGTTCCGTGAGGGCATCCGATGCCCGCCGACTGGTTCAGCGGGCGGTAAACGCGATCCGGCAGATGCTCCGCGGTGATCGTCGGCCGGTGCCAAACGTCACGGTGGTCGCTCCGCTCCTGCTTCCGTTCGCGCGAAACAAGATCGCCCGATTTGTGAACGATCGTCTCCTTACGCCGCTGATGGCGTCCAAGATCCGACGCATGGCTGGCCCGGATCCGATTGTCTACACATACTTGCCGACCGCGAACGCGCTTCGCCTCATCGACCTGATCGGCGGTCGTCGCGCGGTCGTCGTTTATCACAGTCTCGCCGACTACCAGGCCCTCGCCGAGGACCCTGACGCGATGTTGAAGACTGAGGAAGAGCTGGTACGTCGGTCGGACCTGGTGCTCGTGCAGAGCGCCGGTTTGCGGCAGCGTTTCGAAGGGCTCAATGCACATGTCTTCGACCTCGGAATAGGTGTGAATCTGAGCGTCTTCGATCCCGCAAAGGTCACTGAGGTCGCGGTGGAGATTCGCGACTTGCCCCGTCCTGTCATTGGCTACGTCGGCGGGATCCATGAACATCTGGATCTCGAACTTCTTCGCGAGCTCGCGCGCAATTTTCCAGGCGGGTCGGTCGTTCTTGTCGGACCGTTCTTGATCGATCAGGCGGAGCTCCCCGTCGGGCCGAATATTCACTTCCTTGGTCCGCGGGCACACTCGGAGCTGCCGCCCCTCGTCGCCGCCTTCGACGTGGGACTTATCCCGTACCACCGCACTGACTTCTCCGAGACGGTCAACCCCACAAAGCTGTTCGAATATCTCGCGATGGGGGTGCCGGTCGTCTCGACTGACATGCCCGAGGTCGTGTCGCTCACACTGCCGCCCTTTGCTGCTCGTACCGCGGGCGACCACGCCACGTTCGTCGCCGCAGTCCGGGCCGCGCTTGTCGAGCAGGCACCAGCCGACCAAGTGCGCCGGCGTGAGCTCGCCCTCGATCGCGACTGGTCTCACATCGTCGAGCGACTCGCCACGCTGATCGCGCAACGCCGCGACGAGGCACGCACGCAGATGGCCGCTCGGCCCATCCCTCAGAGTTGATCCAACGCGCTGTGCCCGCCGCCAGAAGTGCGACCAACGTCTAGGTGGAGAAAATGAAGCGACGTCTCAATAAGGCGCTCTACTACTACAAGCGGGAGGGAGTGACTGGCCTCGCGTACGCGATCCTCCGCAGCGTGTTGTTGTATCCGCGAGGCCGCTACCGAAGCTGGCGGTGGGAGCGCTACTTACGCAAAGAGGACGGTGTTGTGAACATCCCGGGTGGTCTCCGACTAAGACTAAATCGCCAGGACGCCGGCCTCTCCGTCGAACTAGCGTCTGAAGGTAGGCACGAGCCGATCCTTACGGGTCTCCTTGAAAGGTTCATCCGGAGGGGCGCAACGGTCGTCGATGTTGGTGCCAACCTTGGCTACTTTGCTCTGGTGGCCGCCCGCGCCGCCGGTGAATCGGGAAAGGTCATTGCGCTTGAGCCTTCGCCGACCAGCTACGAGCTGCTCCTTCAGAACCTGCAGTTGAACAAGGCCACGAACGTCTACGCCCGAAATGAGGCTGCTGGTGATCAGCCGGGGGAGGCTGCCTTGTACCTGTTTCGCGAGGCAAACTGGAATTCACTTCTCGACCAGGATAAGTCTGCGCTCGGCTCTGTGATGGTTCGGGTGCTTGCTCTAGATGATCTTCTCGCCGACGAGCATCGTGTGGACGTAGTACGTATGGATGTAGAGGGCTACGAGGGTCGCGTGCTTGCAGGTATGCGCCGCGTTCTCCAACAGAAGAAGCCGCTGATCGTCGCCGAGATCCATGCTCTTTCTGCGCCCGAGGATTTCGCGGGCTTCTTTCGGATCCTTAGTGCCTTCGAATACGAGGTTCTGAGCTGCTATCCGCGCATTAAGGACGAACTCTACTGGGGAAGGGTGCTCGCAAGGCGCGCTACTCTCCTTGAGAAGCCAGCCATCGACGAACTGATGAGAGATAGACGATTGGTGGAGTTCAAGGAAGACTTCACAGCGTTGTTTCAGCACAAATCAGTGTCCCAGGGACCGAACGCGGTCTACACCGATGCGGAGTTCCCGATCGCCTCCAACACGTGACGGTGGTGCGGGATTGTCTGTTCCCAAGGCATGCCGCGAGCTCGCGACGCTCCTCATGGACTTGAAGCGCGCCGACGTCGGCGGCTGTCGGAACTGGATGTTCCTATAACGTGCTCGTCCGATCGGGTCGTAGGAAGTCGTGAGTGACGCCGAGCAGACGGGTTCTCCACTGATGAGTGGAGTCGTCGCGCCCAACGCGACCGAAACCGTCATACACCCTCCGCGGGCCGCGCTACGGGACCAGCCGACCGAGCGCGTGAGCTCGCCCTTGATCGCAACTGGTCTCCGTCGTTCGCCGACTCGCCACCTGATCGCGAAACGCCGCGATAGGGCGCGTGCCTACCTTTCCTACCTAACGCCCGGTCGGGCCAGACCAGACAATTTCGTGGCTGGGGGAGGTCGGGATTGCGGGTCACCGTGATCGGGGCTGGCTATGTTGGACTGGCTTCCGCGCTGGCCGCTGCCCACATCGGCCACCAGGTGCGCGTTCTCGAAAAGGATCAACGCCGCGTACGGCTGCTCCACGCGGGCATCGATCCGCTGGAGGAGCCCAACTTCTCCGAGCTACTCAGCTTGGCGAGCGTGCTATTCACGGACGATCCGGCGACTGCATGCGCGGACGCGGACGCAATCCTTGTTGCCGTCGGCACGCCACTTCGTCCGGACGGTTCCGCTGACATCTCGGCAATGTTCGAAGCGGCCGATACGATCGCGGCGCACGCGCCCCACGCGACAGTTTTTATCCGCTCGACTGTTCCAGTGGGGACCGCGGACCGCCTTCAGAAGGGCGTGCTGCGATCGGCACGCGTCGTGTCGAATCCGGAGTTCCTGCGGGAGGGGAGTGCTCTCGGCGATGCACTCACACCCGAGCGCATCGTCGCGGGCGGGTCCGCCGAGACACGGGTGGTCGTTGACGAGCTGTACGGCCCGATCATCCGCCAGCAGTTCCGACCAATCGGCGATATCTCGCCGACCGCCGATCCAGTGCCACTGTGCTGGATGGATCGCCGCAGCGCCGAGCTGACCAAATACGCAGCGAACGCGTTCCTCGCGACGAAGCTCAGCTACGTCAATGAGATCGCCAATATCGCGAGCGTCGTCGGCGCCGACATCCGCGCGATCACCCACGCGCTCGGTCTCGATCGACGCATCGCCCCGGCGTATCTGCGTCCCGGCATCGGCTGGGGAGGCGCGTGTTTTCCGAAGGACGTCCGTGCGCTCCAGGCGTTCGCGAACGACGAAGGCTACGACTTCACCGTGCTCCGCGCGGTGATCGAGCAGAACAACCAACAGCTCCGCCGTTTCTTCGCGCTCCTGGAGAACGAGTTCGGCGAGCGTCGCGAGGTACGGATCGGGCTGCTTGGGCTCGCGTTCAAGAGCAACACGGCGGACACGCGCGAGTCGCCGGCTGTGGCGCTCGCCAAGCTGATCGTCGCGCGTGGCTGGGAGCTAACGGCCTACGACCCGGCGGTTCGGACCTCTGTCCCCGACCTGCCGTCGGCGGTCAGGATCGCTCCGAGCCCGCTCGGGGCCGCGATCGGAGCGGATGCGCTCGTGGTGGCGACGGAGTGGCCCGAGTTCGCGACTCTGGACCTGCGGTACCTTCGGAGGCTGATGCGCGGCGATGTTCTCTTCGATGGCCGCTGCATCATCGACCCCGCGGTCTGCAGCGCGGCGGGTCTGCGCTACTACGGGATCTGCGCGATTCCTCTGGCAGGCGACAACGAGGCGTCGGTTCTGACGGAGGACGACGCGACTGTCGTCTATGCGGGTCCCGTCCGTTTGTAGGCGCGTCGCAACACCCGGCGCAGAGTGCGCCCAAGGCGTGAAAGATCCAGGTAGTAGTAGAGAAACCCCAACCAGGCGGCCCGCCGCTGCCCGAGAGTGAGGTCTCGCGACCAGAGCAACCGCCAATGGACGATGAACTTCCGTTTGGAGTTGCGCAGGATGTTGTGCGATTCGTTGCTGGGATGTGAGCGGTACCCGATCACGATCTCAGGCACGAACACCAGATCGCCCTGCATCGTCAGGCGCAGCCACATGTCCCAGTCGGCGGCGGGCTCGCGAAAGTGACCAGCGCGATCGAGCGCGGAGCGACGGATGAGCACGGTGCCGGGGGTCATGATCACGTTGCCAAAGGCCATCGCTTCGAAGGTCGTCGGGGCATCAGTCGGAAGAGTGACCAGCCGTCTGCCCTCAATGGCTCGCCGCTGCAGCTGCCGTTCGGCGAGGCCGTCGCCAGCCACCTGTCGGCCGCGATCGTCGATCCTCCGCGCCAAACCGTAGGCACCGACCGCCGCCGGATTCAGTTCGATAGCTGCGGAGAGCCGCTGCAGCGTGTCGGGCTCCCATAGATCGTCGTCGTCGAGAAACGCCACGAAATCCGTGGGGCCGATGCATTCCAGCCCGCGGTTCCTGGCTGCAGCGATACCAGCGTGAGGTTGGGAAGTGACGCGGATGCGTGAGTCCGACTCAGCTATCCGCGTTACGAGGGCAACGGTCTCGTCGGTGGAGTCGTCGTCGACGACCACTAGCTCCCAGTCCAACACGGTCTGCTGTTGGACAGCGGCGATGGTCAGTTGCAGAAGCTGTCCGCGATTGAACGTCGGTACGACGATCGCGATAGTCAATCGTTCGTCGACTCAGTCGCCAGTTTCGGCGTCACTGGAAGGATTCCCACGCGGGCCTCAGCCCTGTCTCGATAGGCGAACGCCAGGGTTACCCCGAGGACGAGCCAGATCACCCGCCAGTGGAGCGTATCGACGAACAGACCGCACGCGGCAAGGCCTGCGAGTGCGGACGCCCACACCACGGCACCCAGATCAGGCGCGCGTATGACGCTGATCCCCGCCGAGAGCAAGAGCAGAAGAGCGACGACACTCAAGGGTCCGGTCTCGACGAGCATTCGCAGATAGGTCTGATGACTCGCGTGGCCCAGACGAGCTTCGTAGTTCCCGGGACCTATACCGAACGAAATCGGCTGCGCTAAGAACTGACTCAAGCCTGCCATCTGCCCGGCAAAGCGAACGCTGTCGTACGGCTGAATCAAAGACGTCGTAACGCGTTCAGGGAAGGCGGCGCCAGGGATTGCCATCAGCATCACGGCTCCGATGACACCCACAACAAGAAGGCCAATGGTTCGGGCGAGAACTTTGCGCAACCGCCGGTAGGCGGCTGTCGCGGCCAGAACGACGAGCGCCAGGCCGAGCGCAAGGCCGGCTGCTCTCGACATAGATGCCGCGACCGGTAACAGGAGAGCCCCGATGAGAGCAACTCGCACACCTACCGAGAGCGCTGGCCATCGGACGCAAAGCAGCAGCACCGCTGGCACCGCGAACGAGCCGAACTCATTTGCGTCGGTGAGTAGACCTCGGATGCGCAGGCCTTCGTCGCGCATGCCGATGATTCGTCCGACCGGCGAGAAGGCCAACACGGCCTCGGCAGCCACCACGAGTCCAGCGAACAGGAACGCGCGCTCCAGTGTCCGTCGATCCTTCGAGGCGAGCTCGTAAGCGATACAGCCGATCGCGACCATGAGTAGCGTTGTCGCTGCGTACATCAGTGAGTGTTCAGACGGGGAGCCAAAAGTCGCTATCGCATGCGATAGGAGAAGCAGGGAAAGAGCCAAAAGGACCATCTTTGGTGGACGGATCCGCCTGATGCCACCTCGAATCGCCAAAGCGCTGAGCAGCCCGACCGCCATGAAATCAGCGGGAGCGGCCGCGATCGGCGCCACGGTTATCAGTGGAATAAACGAATACAGAGCGAGCTCCAGGCGTCGGAGTAAGACGAAGGGCACCACGATCGCCGTGACCCCAACCGCGGCCGCAGATGCGCGGGAGGCGGTGTCCTCAGCGACGCCGAACAGGAGGGCGGTGACCACGGCCGCAACGGACCCCATTGCCAGCAACGGCCATTCAGCCCGCCCGCTTGCGCGCGTTAGCGCCGCAAGGCTTGCGTTCACTTTGACATCGGCCGAGTCCTCATTTGTGTATCCGTTGCGGAATGGTGCGGCACCAGGTTCCGCCGCGCGAACTCATGGAGGCGTACCTTCGAATCAAGCGGACCCGCCACAATTGAGCCGACCGTGAAGGATCCGACGGGTCTCCTCCGCCGAAACCCAAGCCCTGCGGCGCTTTCGATCCTCTCGGATTCCAGGAACTCCATCACGACGTGGAAAGCTTCATCGCAGCCGGCGTCGGGCAGCAGATATTCGCGATTCTCGCGAATTACTCCGAATGGAGCGAACGGGTGAAACGGGCCGCCCAACGCGCGCGGGCGCGAATCGAGACGTTCTATGGCGAGCCCCTCTAGGAGACCGCGCTTGCGTCTTGAACGCGACCTAACCAAATCCGCTGTCGAGCGATCTTCACCGCGGCTACGCGAGCTCGCATGGCGAATGTTTCCCAACGGCATGCTTGTGGGCAGGTATATCCGCTATTTCCGCCGTCTCCCATCACTTCGGCACCCACGAGCCTTCACCGACAAGATGCTTGTCCGAATGCTTTTCGACCGGAGCCCGCGGCTAACGTTCTTCGCGGACAAGGTAGCCGTGCGCGATTACGTGAGAGACCGCCTAAGCGGGACTGAGCACCTCACCACTCTCTATGCCGTCATCGGCGAGGCAGCCGAGGTCCGCGATCTGGAGTTGCCCGCCCAATTTGTCATGAAGCCAAACCACTTGAGTCACGCGGTGAAGCTTGTGAGGGGCGGCGCCTTCGATCGCGCGGAGTTTGAAGCGCTCGCGGCGTCGTGGTTTCAACGGAACTACTTCTACGAGCTCGGCGAGTGGGCCTACCGCGATATCAAGCCGCGGGTGCTGTTCGAAGAGCTGTTGGATCCAGACGGCGAAACGCCCGTTGACTACAAGTTCCATTGCTTCGATGGTGAGCCTCGTTTCCTCAGCTTGATCAGCGGGCGCTTCGGGCGTCTAACTTTGGATCTCTATGACATGGACTTTCGTCCAGTTCCGGCTCGTTTCGAGGATCTCCCGGTCTCGGTGCCGCAGGCGACCGTACCGCCGCCGAATTTTGTTCAGATGCTCGAGATCGCTCGGAGGCTTTCGGCTGGCGTGGGGTACGTCCGGGTCGATCTCTACAACATCGCTGGGCGGATCGTGTTCGGGGAGCTCACCAATTATCCGGGCGCCGGCCTTTTGAAATTCGACCCGCCGGTATGGGATCGAATCTACGGCGACTTCTGGCGAGTCCAATAGCTGCCGAGGGTCTGGTCGAATGAGGGAGGATCGAAGCTCCTCAGGCCTCCAGCCGGGTAGTTTGTGAGCTCGCCGAAGACGATCCGGCCACCGAGGTTGTAGAGGTCAACTCGAAGGAAGTCGGTTCCGGCCGAGAGCTTGCGCGTGATCTCGAGCATCTCACGGTAATTCGGCGGCGGCTCGCCATCCACGGCGACATGGCGACTCGTCGATCCTACGAGCCGGACCGGAAGCACTTTGAACTCGACGTCGTAGAACGTGCGCGTCGGGTCGGGCCCAAGGTGGTCCCGAGTGACGCCGAGGAGCCGGGGTTCTCCATTGAAGCAGTAGAAGCGATAGTCGCTTGGCGGCTGGCCCTCGAATTCCAGGAGCTCTTCAAATAACACTTGGGGCCGGATGTCCCGATACGCCCACTCGCCACGTTCGAAGCCGAGATTCTGCCGAAACCACCCCGCCGCGAGAGCCTCGAGGTCAGTGCGCTCGATCGCCGCAAGGTCCTTCACGACCTTCACCCGGCCGGAGAGGTGATTCGGTTTCATGATGAAGCGGTCCGGCAGACTGAGGCCACCGATCTCCTCCGGCCTGTCGACCACCGCGTAGAGAGTCGTGAGGTTCTGTTCGCCCCCGAGCTTCTTCGCGACGTAGCCGCGAACGGCGAACTTGTCGGCAAAGAGGATGAGCTTCGGGTCACGGTCGAAGAGGAGCTTCACAAGCACGTTGTCGGTGAATGTTCGCGGCCGCCGAAGCCGCGGGAGCCGCCGAAAGTGCCTCACATAGCGCAGGAGGAGCATTGCGCGCGGAAGGTGACGCCAGAGGAGCGCCCGTAGGCGGCTTCGCACGTTGAGATCATGTTCGCGCCGCTTCAGTTGTCACAAGTAATGAAAAAGTGGCCCCCGGGAGGCCTCGACCACGTTTCGTGGCGGCGTCCGCACAGTGGCCTGCGGGCCCCACCTGCGTGGCGAGGTTCTGGTGGCCGCGAAGGCCCTCAGCATCTGCGCTGACATTCACGGTAACCCCGAAACCGTTACCGAGCCTCCCCTTGAACGTGACGCCGGCGTTACCCGCTCCGGAAGGGCTGGAGAGCGTTCTGCCTTACGCGTGGCTGGGTCCAAACCAATCAATCGGACCAAGCCGCGAAAGGATGGCATCACTCATATGCGCAAGGTCTACACGCTTCCTGGTCTCGTCGGAGCTTTCGCTCTCCTGCTTGCACTCTCTGTCGGCGCGAACGCAGCCGCGGCGGCGACACCCGTCGCGACGGGCGCGACTCAAACCGTCATGTGCCCATCCGGACGGGCGCAGCTGAGCTCCATGGGCTTCTTCCACGACGCGTTCCAGGGCCGAACGGTGTGGATCGACTTCACGATTGCGGACGGGTGCAACGTTGAGCTCTCGCTCGTGTCATACAAGGCGCCGTCGGACACGTTCTCCGCTGACACTGCGAGCCAGCAGGTCTTGTTCGATTCTGCGACGGGGACGTTCGCGGCGGGCGACCACATACTCTCCGTCGACCTTCCGAACTGCTTCTTCCAGCTCGACTTTGTCTTTGGAGCGCCGCTCGCCACGCTTGGTCCGGCAGGCTCCAACAACTTCTATTCGGCTCAGGGCCGACTTATCTCCGCCTACACCAGTGGCACCAGCGCGTGCAGCGCGGCGGCCCCGACGATCCCTGACACGGGTGGCACCGGCACCACCGGGACCGTGAGACCAGTAACCACCACGACCGCCACTACTGTGACGACGACGGTCATCCCCGCCGGCCCAATCACGTGGGCTCCCGGGTTTGGTCCGAGCGGTGCGGTGGCTTCGGTACAGACGGCGCCGACGACCGGCGGCTCAGTCGCTGGCACACAGACCGCGCCGATCTCTGTGTCCAACCTTCCATCGACGAGCACCGACGGCGACAACAACGGGGTGATCCTCTTGGGGATGGCCTCCATCGCTATCGGGCTAGTTCTTCTTCGCGCTGGTCGGCCGGTGCAGGCAGAGAGTCGCCTCGACTGACATCCTCCGAGCCTTTCGCGCAGAGGGGAGCCCGGCTGGCTCCCCTCTCTTTATTTGGCGGCCAATGGCACCAAAGCGCGACCGTCCGAGGGCTGTTCCGCAACCTTCTCCTCCCATAGCCTCGCCCACGTGAGCGATCGCCTCGCGACCTCGTCCGCAGCAGCAGCGTCGGAGGACGAGGCCTAGTCGCGACCGCTCACACCGCAAAGCGACGAAGGCCTCCCGAGAGCGGGAGGCCTCTTCATTAATAGGAGGAAACGTGGCGAGCGAGCACGATGCCTGTGCGCTGGTGGCGGTCGCGCGCAAGGACGCGCGGCCTACGCGCGCGGTCCTCGAGCTCGTCCTCCATGGCATGGCGTCGCTCGCGCACCGCTCCGGGGTCGTGGACGGCGAGGGCGATGGCGCGGGCGTCCTGACGGACATTCCCCGCGCGCTCTGGGCGCACGAGCTGGACCGAGCGGGACGCGACGAGACGGCGGTGGAGCTCGAACGCTTCGCGGTCGGTCACTTCTTCCATGCGGAGCCCGCGGATGTCGCCGCGATCGTCGCGATCCTCGCGGCCCGCGGGATCGAGACCCTCGTCGCTCGCAGTGAAACGACCGACGAGGCCGCGCTCGGCCCGCGCGGACGCGTCGAGGCGCCGCGATTCCTACAGCTCGCGCTCCTCGCCCCCCGCGGCGCCGCGCTCGGCTCGCGAGCCCTCTACGAGGCGGGCGTCGAGATCGAAAGGTCGACCTCGGCGACGGTCGTGAGCCTGTCGCGCCATACCGCCGTGTACAAGCTCCGCGGGGCGGGGCATCAGCTCACCTCGTATTTCGCCGATCTCGCCGATCCGCGCTTTGCCACATCCGCCGCTTTCGGGCACAACCGCTACGCGACGAACACGTCGACGAGCTTCACGCGCGTGCAGCCCTTCCCGGTGTTCGCGCACAACGGCGAGATCAACACGATCAGCCGGCTACGCGAGGAGGCACGCGCGCTCGGCCTGCCGTTCGCGCGCGACGGCAGCGATTCACAGGACGTCGACCATGCGATCCGCGCGCTCGTGATCCGTCACGGACTCACCGTCGTCGAGGCGATAGAGCTCCTCTTCCCGCCGATCGTCAACGAGATGAAGCGGATGGGCGCCGACCTTCAGGACGCCTACGTGCAGGCGCGCGCCGCCATGGGACCGCTCGCGCAGGGACCGGCTGCGATCCTCGTCCGCGTCGGCGACACCTGCGTCTTCGGGGTCGACGCGCTCGGTCTGCGGCCTCTCTGGCACGTGGAGACCGAGGACGAGCATGTCTTCGCCAGCGAGCGTGGATTCGTTCCGCTCGAACGGTACGTGAGCGACCCCGTCCCGCTGGCGCCCGGCGAGCGCGTCGCGCTCCGTCGCGACCGAGGATGGCGATTGCTCGATCAGCAGGCCGTGCGCGAGCGGTTCCTCGCGGCCCGCCGTCTGCGCGGCGTTTCCATGAACGGCCTTCGCTCGCACCTCACCTGCGGTGGCCCACCCGAGCCGATCGCGGCAGCCAGGCGTTGGGAGATCGGAACCCCGCCGGACGAAATGGACGATGTGTCCGTCCGTCGTGAGCGCCAGTTCGCCGCTCTGGGGTTCGAGCCTGACGACCTCAAGATGGCGGCCTACATGATCGAGACCGGCAACGAGCCGATCGGATCGCTCGGTTACGACGGACCGCTCGCCGCTCTCGCCCCCCGAGCGAACCTCGCCGACCACCTCCACGAGACGGTGGCCGTCGTGACGAATCCAGCGATCGACCGCGAGCGGGAGATCGAACACTTCTCGACGCGGGTCCTGCTTGGCCCGCGCCCGGCGCCGCACGCTCACGACTCGCGCCGCTGGATCGAGCTGGCCGCGCCCCTCCTGCTCGGGGGTCACGCGGCGGCGACCGGTCTACGGAGCGACGACTTCCGCTCCCTCGCGCGTCAGAAGGGAACGTGGCTCTTCGAGGACATCGTCGCCCGGTTCACGGCGGACGCGAAGGTCGCGCCGGTCTTCCTCGAAGCCGATCGCGATTGGGAGGAGCATCCCCGTGACGCACTCGTCCGGCTCGGTGCGAAGGCCGCGCGCGGCGTCCGCGCCGGAGCGCAGCTCGTCGTGGTCCGCGATCACGGCGTCATGAGCGAGGGCCGCGCGTGGCTCGACCCGCATCTTGTGATCGCCGCGGCGCATCGCGCCCTGGTCGCCCAGCCTTCCCTACGCAGGGACTGCGCCCTCGTCGTCTCGGCGGGGAGCATGCGCAACCTCCACGACGTTATGGTGGCGCTCGCGCTCGGAGCGGACGCGGTCAACCCGTACCTCCTTCTCGAGTACGCGATCGCCACGGCCGACCCGGACGCGCTCGGCAATCTCATCGAGGCGCTCCGGAAGGGCATCGAGAAGGTCATGTCGACTCTCGGGATCCACGAGCTCCGCGGATACGGCCGACAGCTCGCGGCGGTCGGCCTCGCGCCCGAGGTCGCGCGTTTCGCCGGGCTCGAGACGTTCTGCGCGAGCGACGAGATCGGACTCGGCTGGGACCGAATCGCCGACGAAGGGTTCGCGCGGGCATCCATGCTCCGAGAGCGCCGAGACGCGCGGCTCGAGCCCGCTTTCCGGATCTGGCCGCGCGCCTGGAAGGCGGCGCTCGCGGTCGCGAATGGCGAAGCGCCGTACGCGGCGTATGCCGAGAAGCTGCGCGAGCTCGAGACGATGCATCCCGTGTCACTACGCCATCTGCTTGACTTCGTCCGGCCGGGCGCGGCTTCGCCGCCCCCGGCCGAGCCCCCTTCAACAGACACCAGCGCCGGCGAGCACGCCGCTCCCTTCTACATCTCCTCGATGTCGTTCGGATCGCAGGGCGAGACCGCCTATCGCGCCTACGCCGAGGCGATGGCGCGCCTGGACCTCCTCTGCATCAACGGCGAGGGCGGCGAGCTCCCCGATCTCATCGGGCGATATCCCCGCAACCGCGGCCAGCAGATCGCATCGGGCCGGTTCGGCGTGTCGGCTCTGCTCGCGAACTCGTCGAACTACCTCGAGATCAAGATCGGGCAGGGCGCGAAGCCCGGTGAGGGCGGCCACCTGCCGGCGCGCAAGGTCAGCAAGAAAGTTGCGCTCGCCCGAAATGCGCAACCCGGCATCGACCTGATCTCGCCGTCGAACAACCACGACATCTATTCGATCGAGGACCTCGCCCAGGTCGTCCACGAGCTGAAGACCGTGAACCCCCGCGCGCGTGTTTCGGTGAAGGTCCCGGTCGTGCCGGACATCGGCGTCATCGCGGTCGGCATCGCCAAGGCGGGAGCCGACATCGTCACTCTCTCGGGCTTCGACGGCGGGACCGGCGCCGCGCGCCAGCACGCGCTGCGTCGCGCTGGGCTCCCTGTGGAGATCGGTGTCGCGCAGGCGCACCGCGCGCTGGTCGCGTCGGGGCTCCGCGACGTCGTCGAGATCTGGTGCGACGGAGGCATGAAGAGCGCGCTCGACGTGGCAAAGATGCTCTGCCTGGGGGCTGACCGTGTCGGCTTCGGCACGCTCGCCATGGTCGCGATCGGTTGCACGATCTGCCGCGGCTGCCAGCTCGACACCTGCCACGTGGGCATCGCGACGCAGCTCGAATCGGTCGCGGAAGCGACGGATCGCGGGGTCAAGCGGTTCGAGCCGCGCGAGTTCGAGCGCGCCGTGGGCAACCTCGCTCACTTCTTCACCGCGCTCCGTGAGGAGCTCGCCCGCGTTGCGGCGCAGCTCGGCGTGCGCGCGACGACGGATCTGGTCGGACGCACCGATCTTCTCGCGCAGGCGCGCGGCCTCGATCGCGTGGACCTCCGCGAGCTTCTCGAACCGGTCACGTGGACGACGCCTGGCCAGCGCGACGTTCGCGTCGTCGCGGGAGTCGCGGCGGCTGCAGGTGA
>JBOGTG010000021.1:0-8567 GCA_050692175.1 Candidatus Limnocylindria bacterium
CAACAGCGACGATGAGGCCAAGCTCCGCCCCGGCGTGAAAAGCCGCGCCGACCGCCAGTCCGTCCAGGAAGCTGTGGACGCTCATGCCGCCCGCGCCAAGTGTTCCGACGTGCTCGTGGCGGTCGACGGGCATCCCGGCCTCGTGGCCTACATGGATGAGCGTGATCCGTTCGAGTAGATAGAAGATCAGGAAGCCGATCGCGGCGAAGACCATTGCGTTCTCGACCGAGTCCATCTCCTTCGCCGCCTCCGGCCCGAGATCGAAGAACGCGGCGCCTACGCGAACGCCCGCGCCGAGCGCGATGACCATGCCAACATGAGCGCTCGTCCGAAGCGCCAGGAGCCCCCGAGAAAGGTCGAGAGGAACGTTGCCGCCGCGACCGCGAGAACGATCACGTGTGCGGCTCGCGGCAGTCGAGGGCGCGGGCCACCCATAGATCCGCCGAGAAAGCGCTTCTGGCTAGCGGCGCTTCTTCCGGCACCTCTCACAGAGACCATAGAAATCGAGGGCGGCGTGGTCGACCGCGAAGTCGTGTCGCCGGCCGACCGCCGACAGCATCGGCGCTATCACTTCCTCGGCCACATCGTCGACGCGCTGGCAGCTCGTGCAGACGAGATGATGGTGATGTTCGGCATCGCAGGCGATGTAAGCCGACACGTGCCCATCGCGCTCGAATCGGCTGGCCATTCCGTCCTCGACCTGCTGCTCGAGCGCGCGGTAGACGGTGGCACGCCCGATGGTCGGATGCGTCGAGCGGATGCGGTCGTAGAGCTCCTGCGCGGAGAGAGCGCGTTTGGCCGTCGCGAGCGCCTCGGCAACCACGACCCGTTGCTCGGTGCGCCGGCGGCCGCCAGCCGCGAGTCGAGTGGGGATTGACGTGGTCGCCACTCTCGAAGCATAGCGGCTTGGCAGCTTACTTGACACTGAGTCTCATCTGCCATAGCTTGAGACCCAGTCTCAGTAGGAGGGTCGCCACCGTGACGCGTCTCGTCGGCGTCGCAGCCTCGCTGGTTCTGGCGCTGCTTGCGGCCTGCGCACCCGCTTCGACCGACGGGCGCGTCGCGGTGGTCGCCACGACGACGATCTTCGCCGACCTGGCGGGTCGTGTTGCCGGACCGGACGCCAGCGTCCAGTCGATCGCTCCGGCAGGCGCCTCGATCGAGGACTTCGCTCCGAAGCCCGAGGACGCTCGAAAGGTCACCGACGCGCGGGTCATCATCGTGAACGGCCTCGGACTCGACCGCTGGGCCGATCCGCTCCTGCGGAACGCCTCGAAGGACGCGCGAGTCGTCACCCTGTCGGACGGACTGGCACGCCTCGACGTGGGCGAGGCGGGCCCGTTCACCGAAGGCAACCCGCACTTCTGGTTCGACGTGAAATACGCCAAGGCCTACGTCGAGCGCATTCGTGACGCGCTCGTGGCCGCGGACCCCTCACACGGCGACGGCTACCGGAGCCGTGCGACCGCATATCTCGCCGAGCTCGACATGCTCGACGCGGAGCTCAAGTCAAAGGTGGCGCAGATCCCTGCAGCGCGCCGCAAGCTCGTGACGTCGCACGATGCGTTCCCCTACTTCGCGAGGGCGTACGGCTTCACTGTGGTCGGCTTCGCGCAACCCGAGCCGGATAGGGAGCCGTCGCCGGCCGAGCTGGCCGAGCTCGTGGACAGGGTCAGGGAAGAGCTGGTCCCCGCGATCTTCTCGGAGGCGCAGGTTTCGCCGCGCCTCGCCGAAACGCTGGCGCGCGAGGCAGGCGTGAAGACCGTCGTCGCCGATCTGCCGACCGACAGCCTGGGCGATCCGCCGGCTGACTCGTACGTGGGAATGATGCGAGTCATCGTCGACAAGATCGTGCAGGCGCTCGGCTGAGCACTCCTCGCTAACGTTTCCCGCCGTGGACCTCGCCGTCGACATCGCGGACATGTCAGTGGGCTACGGAGGGCCGTCTGTCCTGACGGATGTGGATCTCGCGGTGCGCCCCGGCGAGCTCGTGGCGCTCGTTGGTGCCAACGGCGCCGGCAAGTCGACTCTCCTGAAGACGATCGTCGGCCTTCTCCGACCATCGCGGGGCACCGTCGGGGTTCTCGGTACGGATCCGCGCGTCGCGGCGCGTCGCATCGCCTATCTCCCGCAGGCCGAGGAGCTCCGGTGGGACTACCCGTTGCGCGTGGTCGACGTCGTCGCCATGGGTCGCCTCGGCCGGAGCGCCGGCGCCGTTTCGGCGACAGCATCTGCGCTCGCCCAGGTCTCGGCCGCCGAGCTGGCGCGCCATCCAATCTCGAGGCTCTCCGGGGGACAGCGCCAGCGCGTGCTGCTTGCGCGCGCCCTCGTGAGCGAACCCGAGCTCCTCCTGCTCGACGAGCCCGCAACCGGGGTCGACCCCGCGACCGAGGAGCAGCTCATGACGGTCCTTCGTGACATAGCGGCAACCGGGCGCACCGTCCTTGTCTCCACGCACGACCTCGCGGGAGTCGTTGCCCACTTCCGGCGCGTGGTCTGCCTGAACGGGCGGATCGTGGCGGACGGCGACGTCTCGCTGCTGCGCGACGACCGGGTGCTCCGCGAGACGTACGGCGGCCACCGACCCGCCGGGCCATTCGATTACGCGGACGAGCACCATGACTGACCTCCTCGAGCCGCTCCAATACGGGTTCGTGATCCGGGCGATCGTCGCGGCATCGATCGTGGCGATCGTCTGCGCAGGCGTCGGGATCTTCGTGATTCTCCGCGGCCTCGCGTTCCTGGGCGACGCGATCTCCCACGCGGCGTTTCCCGGGATCGTCATCGCGTTCCTGCTGAAGGTGAACCTCATCGTCGGCGGCTCGATCGCGGCGATCGGCAGTGCGCTCACGATCGGGCTGATCTCGCGCCGCTCGGGCCTGCGCGAAGACGCGACGATCGGCGTTGTGTTCGCCGGGATGTTCGCGCTCGGTGTTGTGCTCGCAGGGCGCATCCGCACATACACCGGCGACCTGCTCGGGATTCTTCTCGGCGACGTCCTCGGCGTCACCGAGGAGCAGCTCGTCCTCGCCGCTGTCGCCGCCATCGTGATCGTGGGCGGGCTCTGGCTGCTCCGGCGCGAGTTGATCTTCGTCAGCTTCGATCCAACCGGCGCGGCCGCCGCCGGCCTCCCAGTCCTCCGCTACGACGCGCTCCTGCTCGGACTCATCGGGCTCGCCATCGCGGTGTCGGTTCAGGTCGTCGGCATCGTGCTGGTCGTGGCGATGCTGGTCACCCCGGCCGCGACGGCGCGCCTGGTCGCGCGCGACCTTGGCGAGATGGCGCGCCTCACGGTAGCCTTCGGTCTCGTCTCCGCGGTCTTCGGAATGTACGCGAGCTACTACGTGAACACTGCATCCGGCGGGACCATCGTCCTTGTCGCCACGCTCCTATTTGCGCTGACGTGGATCGCGCGGAGCGTGCGACGGAGTCGGGCGCGCTGATCCGCGCGTCGCGCGATCGGCGAGCGCCACCGCGATGGCGGTCGTGAGCGGGACGCACAACACGAGCCCGATACTCGCGACGAGGACGGCCATGACGGACTCGGTGATCTCTTCGCTGTTGATCGACACCGACAGCGGCTGGAAGCCGAGCGAGACGAGGACGATGAGGGGCAACGCGCCGCCAAAGTAAGCAAGCGCGAGCGTGTTCACCAGCGAACCGATGTGATCTCGGCCGACGTTCAGCGCCGAGAGGTAGAGCCTCCGACCGCGAAGCTCGCTCGTCGCCGACAGCTCGAACACGGTGGACGCCTGGCCCACCGCCATATCCACGAGCGCTCCGAGCGAGCCGACCACGACCCCGGCAAGTACGAGTCGCGGCATGTCCACGTTTCCCCCGGTCCCCACGAACACAAAGATCGCCTCCTCGGTACCGAGGCCGGTGATTCGCGCGACCGAGACCGCGACCGCCGCGAGCGCAACGACGAGCACGAGCGCCCCAAGCGTTCCGAGGAGCGCGGAGACGCTCTTCCGATTGAATCCGTGGACGACGAACACGGCCACGGTGAGAACGCCGACCGAGCCGATGAGCGTGGCGAGAAGCGGGTCGTCTCCGTTTCGGACGGCCGGAACGATGGCCAGGAGGAACACGGCGATGCTCGCGCCGAGTCCCGCGAGCGAGGCGATCCCCTTCCAGCGTCCGACGGCGACGAGCGCGAGCGCAAGGAGAGCGACGAAGGGCCAGAGCGAGGGAAGCCGGACGACCTCGGCGATGGTGTACGTGCGGGTGTTTCCGTCGCGCGTGAGCGTCAGAAGGACGCGGTCACCTCTTCCGAGAAAGCCATTCTCATTCAGCGCGCGCCGGCCGCCCCACTGCACCTCGACGACCTCACCGCGATACAGCGACGCGTCGAGCTCGACCGCAAGGCGCTGGAACTTCGCGCCGTCGCGGTCACCGGACTCGATCACCTGGGCGACATGACCCTCGATCACCTCGATGCCGACGCCTGTGTTGGGGTTTCCGCACCCCGCGAGGACCGCGACCGCGACGAGCGGAACGAGGCGACGCAGCACCGTCAACGCACCTGCAGGGTCGCGCCGACCGTCGTCGTGCGCCCGGAGTCGTCGATCACGTTGAAGACCAGGCTGTAATCGTCGCCCCCCACAGCGATCCCGGCGTCGTCGCGCATGTCCCAGGTCACCACCACTTCGGCGCTGCCGGCGCTCGCGCTGACCGGTTCGACGATGAGGTGTCTCACCGTCGCAGTCCCGTGGAAGCCGCTCGCCTGGATGAACGGATCGAGCGGCCCCCGCAGCGTTCCCGTCGTCGGGCTGAGCCGTACCGTCGCACGGACGGTCTCGCCGACGGCGTACCCGCGCTTCACAACGACGTCGACCCTCCCGTTCGGAACGGTCGCCGGGATCACGAGATCGCCGACCACGGGCGGCGTGGTCGTTGGCGGCGTGGACGAACAGGACGCGAGCACGAGGACGGCGAGGAGCGCCGCGAGACACCGCACGCGATGAGGCTATTCGGTGCGGGCCCCGAAGAGGACCTCCTCCAGGTCCGGAAGGGCCGTTCCCAGCCCACCGATGAAGAGGATCCCGATGACGAGGCTCCCGAGGCCTGCGACGAAGCCGACCACGACATAGACGGCACGCAGGCGCTGCGCTCCGATGAATCCCGAGGCGCTGACGACTGCGACCAGAGTGTTCGAGGCGAGGAGTCCGACCACGAACGCGAGCAGGATGTAGATGCCGGCGACACCGGTGACACCGGCTACGCCCGCGAGGAGCAGCGCCTGGGATCCGGTCTCCGCCCCGACGCCGTGGATCATCCCAACGCCGAACGCCGTCTTCGGACCGTACTGCGTCGCGTGGACCGACGGCGTGTGCCCGTGGCCATGGATCCGCGCCTGGAGTGCGCCCCAGCCGTAACGCACGAAGTCGAAGACAAGCATCCAGCGGCTGCGAAGACGGAACTCGCCCTTGCCGCGCAGGTACTGGTAGACGGAGAAGAGGACCCACACCCCGAGGAGCACGAGCGTCACGCCGACGACTTTTTCGAGGATCGGGTCAACCCAGTCGGGAAGGACAGCGCCCACGAGGAGTGCGGTGATCCCGAGGACCAGCACGACGAAGGCGTGGCCGAGCGCGTACAGAGTCGCCAGTCCGATGGCGTGACGCTCCTCGTGAGCGAAACGCGACTCCGCTAGCGCGTGCATGGCGCCGGGGCCCCTAGCGGAGTGCTCGTGCTCGTGGCCCCGCAGCTCGTCGGGCTCGTGCCCGTGAGAGGGCATCGGCGCGCGGGCCGGCACGTTCGCCTCGGTGTGGCTCGCACTCGTGGTGCTCGTGATGTCGGTGATCGCAGCGATGTGGTCCCAATCGAAGCCGTGTCGGAACCCGAGCGCGGCCATGCCCACAAGAATGAGAAAGAAGCTCTCCACAGGCCTGAGGTTATCGCAAGTGTTCGCAATAGCGGCTCTTGCAAGACGCTTGCGATTGCCGCAGTGTCGCGTCGTGAGCGTGGCGGACGAGATCCGCTCCAAGGGCCGGCGGATGACGGTGCAGCGGCGCCTTGTGCTCGGTGCGCTTCAACGAGCTCGCCACCACACGACGGCGGAGGCGATCGCGCGCCAGGTCCGCGCGCGCCATCCCCAGATCGACCCGTCGACCGTCTACCGCAACCTCGAGGCGCTCGAGGACCTCGGCTACGTCACACACACGCACCTCGACGATCGCGTCACGCGCTGGCATCGCGCCGACGTCGAAGGACATGGCCACCTCGTGTGTCGCCGCTGCGGCTCGGAGCAGGAGATCCCACTCCGGACGCTCGAGCCGCTGGGTCGGCGCCTCCGAAGCGAGCAGGGCTTCCGCGCCGACCTCGTTCACTCAGCGATCGTCGGGATTTGTCGCGAATGCGCGTCTTAGTTCGCACGATCCCCCGCCGCGCCGCGCTCGCGGCGTTCGCGGGACTGCTTGCCGGGCTCATCGTGCTCGCGATCGCCGCGCCACGACTCGCCGATCAACACGATGCCGAGACCCTGGAGGCCTGGCTCGGGAGCGAGGCGCGGCTTGCCGGGGATCTCGCGCTGGACGGACTTCGCGCGCGTGACCCGAATGTGCTCGATCCTCTCGCCCGCCGCGTCGGAGCGGGCGCCGGGGTACGGGTGACGTTCATCGATCCGACCGGGGTCGTCCTCGGCGAATCGGATGAGAACCGGCTCACGATGGACAACCACGCGTCGCGGCCCGAGGTGGCCGCGGCGCTCGCAGGGAACAAGGGAGGCGCGATCCGGGCTTCCGCGACCGTGCAGCGCGATCTGCTCTACGTCGCGGTCCCGGTCCGGGACGCAGGCCAGATCGTCGGAGTTGCACGCACCGCGCTGCCCGTGGCGACGCTCGAGTCGTTCGCGTCGCGGCTCGGCGGCACGATCGCCTTGGCCGGGGCCCTCGCCACGGCCGTCGCGCTGGTCGTGGTAGTGGTCCTGTCCCGCGCGGTCACCGGTCCGATCGGTGCATTGACGCGGAGCGCGGAGATGGTCGCCGGCGGGGGCGCGGGGCGCTTCGAGGCGGGCGGGCCCGACGAGACGCGGCGCCTCGGCGACGCGCTCCGCACGATGTCCGATCGCATCACGGGCGAACGACGTCATGCCGAGACGGAGCGCGATCGACTCGCGGTGCTGATCGACGAGCTCGGCGACGCGATCGTGATCGCCAACGCCGACGGTCAGATCGAGCGCGCCAACCGCGCGGCGACCGAGCTCTTCGGCGCGCCGCTCGCCGGTCGCCGTCTTGCGGATGTCGTCCGCGACCATGAGGTCATCGATGCCATCGCGGGTGCTCGCTCAGGCGCCGACAGCGTCGCGCACGTCGAGCGGATCGAGCCCCAACGGTTTCAACGGGCCGTCGCGCGACGCCTCGCGGAAGGCGAGCTCCTGCTCGTGGTCCAGGACCTCACAAACCTGCGGCGCCTGCAGACCGTGCGTCGCGATTTCGTCGCGAACGTGTCTCACGAGCTCCGGACTCCCCTCGCAGCATTGAAGGCGATGGCCGAGACACTGGAGGCGGGTGCGATCGACGAGCCACCAGTCGCCCGGGATTTCGTACGACGGATGATCGGGGAAATCGATCGTCTCACCGAGCTCGTAGAGGAGCTGCTGCTTATCTCCCGTCTCGAGTCGGGGCAGCCCGTGATCGCGCCCGCCGCGGTGTCACCCGCGGACCTCCTCGACGAAGCCCGCGGTCGCCTCCGCGCGATGGTCCAGCGCGCCGGCCTTCACCTCGTCATCGACTCCGCCGACCGCTTGCCGACGGTCGCGGCCGACCGCGAACGCGTAGCGCAGGTATTCGCGAATCTCGTGCACAACGCCACAAAGCACACCCAGCCGGGTGGTGAGATCCGAATCTCCGCGGCGCGCGACGGCAGCGCCGTGGCGTTCGCAGTCCGCGACACGGGCGATGGCATCGCCGAGTCAGACCTCGACCGGATCTTCGAGCGGTTCTACAAGGGCGACCGCTCGCGCGCGGACGGCGGGTCAGGCCTCGGCCTGTCGATCAGCAAGCACATCGTCGAGGCCCATGGCGGAACGATCCGGGCCGCGAGCGCAGGTCCAGGAGGGGGCACGACTTTTACGTTCACGCTGCCGGTGTCGACACGGCGATGACGCGGATACTCGTTGTCGACGACGAGACGAACCTCAGGCATACCGTTGGCTACGCGCTACGCCGCGAGGGCTACGAGGTCGCGAGCGCCGAGGACGGCGAGAAGGGGCTCGAGCTCTTCCGCTCGAGCCGTCCCGACCTCGTCGTGCTCGATGTGATGCTGCCGCGGATGGACGGTCTCGCCGTGTGCCGTGCGATCCGCCGCGAGAGCGATGTTCCCGTGATCATGCTCACGGCGCGGGACACGGAGCTCGACACCGTCGTGGGTCTCGAGGTCGGCGCGGACGACTATCTGACGAAACCGTTTTCGATGGTCGAGCTCGTTGCGCGCATTCGGGCGATGCTTCGCCGCGCGGCGCCCCGGCACGGCTCCCCGCCGGAACGCGTCGAGCTACGAGGTCTCGCGATCGACGTCGCGCGCCGTCGGGTCACGGTCGAAGGTACGGAGGTCGAGCTGAAGCC
>JBOGTG010000022.1:0-9618 GCA_050692175.1 Candidatus Limnocylindria bacterium
CCCCCTCCGCAGGGCGTCCACAATGTCTTGAGACATCCGTCCGCTATGTGGTGAAACAAAACACCTCCCTCCCCGCACTTCGCACGCAAGGCGATGCCCATATCGCGTTAGATGGACAACCCCGGCGGCGACCCACTCCTCATCGCTTGGGCTGCCGGACTTTATGACGGCGAAGGTTCATGTTCCGCGTACCTGCCTCGGCGACGAAAAACCTACCGCCGCCAGATGGCGGTTAGCCAGGAGGGGGATCCAGGTAAACCGCCCCTAGTCCTGCTTGGCTTCCAGTCGGCGGTTGGTGGCGTAAGACGACGCGCATCGGCACGATCGATAACGTTGCCACCACACTTTGGCCGTTCCTTGGCCAGGAGAAGCGCGAGCAGTTTCTGGTCGCTTCTCGTCTCAGCCGAAGAGAACTATCGCTGGACCGCGTCTCGCAGCGAGCCCACTCGGATGCGACCGAACGCGCTTGGGCAGCCGGATTCTTCGACGGCGAAGGTTCGGTCACCGTTGGAGGCGGCAGCTTCGAACGACCTGCCTATCGCCAGCCGTCCATGGAGATTCCGCAGTCGAGTGCCCAGGGCGTTCCCGACACGCTGCTCCGGTTCCAGGTCGTCGTCGGAGCTGGTTCGATCACCGGTCCGCATCCGCCTCGGAACCCGTGGGCACGTCTTCCGAGCTATCGCTGGGAACTCGGCGGTCATCGCAAAGTAGAGATGGTTTGTGGGCTGCTCTGGCCGTGGCTTGGCAGCAGCAAGCGATCGCGGATCGAGTGGGCGCTCTCGCTGGTTCACGAAGGTCTTGCCCGTGGAGCTCATAGGAGCCTCGCGGACCGAAACGCCTAGCTCAGTCCAGCGGCCGCACTACTAAACCTGCGGGAACTTTCGGATAGAAGTACGTGGTCTTCTGCGGAAGGCGCTCACCCGCGTCCGCGACTCGACGCAACGTTGCCGGATCGACAGCCCGCAAGAGCACCGCGGTTGCGCCTGTTTCCGTCGCCGCGATCGCGGTGTTCGTGTCGTGCTCATACGCGATCTCCGCTCCCGCGTCGCGCGCTTCGCGTAGCAACAGCTCCTCGGCTTGCGCCACGGGGAGCTCGCGCCAGGCCGGTCGGACGTTCGCGAGATCCGCGTCCGCCTTGAGTTGCAGCTGCTCGGAGCGTCCATCGCGCACGATCACGATGCCGGGCTGGATATCGCCGATGGCGCCCACATCGATCGGCGACCGCTCGAAGTAACGGTCGATCGCGCGATCGAGGATGCCGTCATCGCGGACGACGCGGTGCGTCGCGAAGATGCGCAGACCCGGGTCGTCTGCGGCGCAGAGGTAGGCGAGGACGTAGCCGATCGGGGCGTCGGCGGACGCACTTGCGCCGCGCTCGGCGAGGTACGCGAGCGCGGTCTCGTACCGGTGGTGCCCGTCGGCGATGTACACGCGGCGCTTGGCGAGGGCATCGCGGAACTCGCCGATCGCGAGACGATCGCCAATGGCCCAGACCCGGTGCTGCTGGTCGCCTACGGTCGCCTCGGCCGTCGGCTTGGTCCCCTCGATGTGCCGCGAGATCCCGCCTGCGACCTCGCCGCGCGCGTCCTCGAAGACCCCGAAGATCGCGCTGGTGTTCGTGCGTGTCGCGCGCAGGAGCGCGAGGCGGTCCTCTTTCGCCTTGGGGAAGGTGTGTTCGTGCGGCATGACGATGCCCTCGTCGGGATGGTGAAGCCGCAGGGCACAGTGGATCCCGCGCCGGCGGACCCTGGTCTTCCCAATCGAGAACTCGTGGTCGTGCACGTAGATGGCGGCTGCGGCGTCCTGCTTCATTACGCCGCGAAGGCGCCACGCGGCAAGATCCGCTGCCGCACTGGCGTAGGGATCGCCGTCGGGCTTCGGAAACTCGACGCGGACGAAGTTGTGCGGGCTCTGCCCGTAAAGCCGGTCGCGCTCGTCGGGGCTGATGACGTCGTACGGCGGACACAGCATCTCGCCGAGCGGTTCGGGCTGCTCGCCGTAGCGGAGAGCTCGGAAGGGAGCGACGTCGGCCACACCCCGATTCTGGGGCAGCGGAGCGACGACAATTCCGAGAGTGACACATCGGGCGCTGGTCGTCGGCGCCGGCAACGCGGGGAAGGCCCGCGCCGGGAGATCGCGCGGTCCCTGGGTCTCGAGCCGATCAGCGCTGAGGGCGACGTTGCGGCTCGGCTCAAACACGATCTCGGAGCGGATGCGATCGCGGTCGCGTTCGAGTGCACCGGCAGCGCGGCGGCGCTCGGGGAGGCTGTCCGCGTGGTCAGGCGCCGAGGTACCGTCGTCGCCGTCGGCTTCTACCAGGGAGATGCGGCCGGGCTTCGGCTCGGCGAGGAGTTCCACCACAACGGAGTGGAGATCCGCTCGGGACAGATCGGCAACCTCCACCCGAGCTTCGACGCCGAAACGCTGCGCGCCCGCTCGGTGGAGCTCGCGCGGAGCGGCCGGGTCGTCCTCGGGGCACTCCCGCGACACGAGCTACCGGTGGAAGAGGCGAGCGCCGGCTTCGCTGCGCTGCGGCGGCCCGCCGAGGTTCTGCAGGTCGTGTTTAGATACGGCTAGAGTCACCGGGAAGCGATCCAGCCGGGGAGGTGCGTACATGCGAGGGATGAGCACACGCGTATTTGCGCTGGCGGCGGCCGCGGCCATTCTCCTGACGGCCTGCTCGACCACCGGCCCGTCCGCGGGCGGCGGTGGCACGGACCAAGGAAAGCCGTTCGTTTTCGCGTCGACGCAGTTCACACCCGTGCTCGAGCAAGAGAACATGCGCAAAAAGATCCTCACTGCGTACCAGGGCGCGAACGTCGACTTCGTTACAGACCAGGGGCCGATCATCATCGACCGCATCTCCGCCGAATCGAAGGCCGGCGGGCAGGGGCAGATCGGCGTCGTCGGGGCAGAGAACGGCGAACTCGCCGCGCTCGCCGCCGCCGGTGTATTCGAAGACCTTTCGAAGGTCGCCGACAAGCACAAGGACAAGAAGATCCCGCAGGACATGGTCAACCTCGGAAGGTACGGGGGTAGCGCCCAGGTTTACGTCCCGTGGATGCAGGCGACGTTCTTCTTGGTCGCGAACAAGAAGGCTCTTCCGTACTTGCCGAGCGGCGCGGACGTGAACGCGCTTACCTACAAGCAGCTCATCGAGTGGGCCAAGAACATCAGCGAGAAGACCGGACAGCGAAGGTACGGCTTCCCGCTCGGAGGGGGAGCCACTCCCGGACTCATCCACCGGCAGATCCAGGGTTACTTCTACCCTTCGTACACGGGCGGGCTGGTCACGACCTTCAAGAGCGCCGATGCCGTGACGATGTGGAACGACCTCAAAGAGCTCTGGAAGTATTCGCATCCCCAGTCAACCAGCTACACGCACCTCCAGGAGCCGTTCCAATCGGAAGAGGTCTGGGTCGGCATCGATCACGCCGCCCGTCTGATCAACGTCCTCAAAGCCCGGCCCGATGACTTCATCGCCGTCCCCGCGCCGGCCGGACCAAAGGGTCGCTACTACATGAGCGTGGTCATCGGCCTCGCAATTCCCAAGACCACGCCGAACCGAAGCGGTGCTGAGGCGCTGATCGACTACATGCTCAAGCCGGAGACGCAGCTCATCACGCTGCGCGAGAACAGCTTCTTCCCGGTTGTCGACGTGAAGCTTCCGGAGAACCTAGACAAGGGCCTCAGGCTCGAGGCCGACGCGGTGGCCAAGCAGGCCAGCGCGAAGGACGCAAAGGTCGTACCGCTCCCGGTCGGACTCGGTGCCAAAGGCAACGATTTCAACAAGGCGCTCACCGACACCTTCGTGCGAATCGCGATCAGGGGCGAGCCAATCGACGTCGTGCTGAACGAGCAAGGCGCACTCGTTCAGAAGGCGATCACTGAAGCCAACGCGAAGTGCTGGGGCCCCGACGGGACCTCGAGCGGTCCCTGCCAGGTGAAGTGATCTAGAGTCGGAGGGGGAGGAGAGATGCGAACGCGGACGGAGCAATTCCTGCCGTTCGCGCTTCTCCTTCCCGCCGTCGCCTTTCTCGCACTGCTGATCGTCATCCCTATGGTCCAGGCGCTCCTGTTAGCGCTGGTCGCAGATAACGGCGCCTTCACGCTAGAGCACTTCCAACAGATGTTCGGTGATCTCAACTTCAACGACGCGTGGCGCAACACGCTCCTCCTCCTGATCGTCATCGTGCCACTACAGATCGTGCTGGCTCTCGCGATGGCGCTGCTCATTAATTCGCGCTTCCGCGGGCACGGATTCTTTCTGTACGTCTACGCGATCCCGCTCGCGGTCTCCGATCTCGCCGCCGGCATCCTCTGGCTGGCCGTCTTTACCGAACGCGGCTACTTGAACAGCACGCTCCAGAGCGCGGGCGTCATTCAGCAGCCGATCCTCTTCCTGTCGTTCGAGAACTTCGCGGGAATCCTCACCGCCATCGTCATCGCCGAGTCCTGGCGCGCTACGGCGATCGTCCTCCTCATCCTCATTGCTGGACTTCAGCTCATCCCACGCGAGTTCTTCGAAGCCGCCGACGTTTTCGGAGCGAACCGCCTACGCCGCACTATCCACGTCGTTCTTCCGCTGCTCCGGCCGAGCCTGCAATCCGCTCTCATCATTCGCACGATCTTCGCGTTCCAGACCTTTGCGGTCGTGTTAGCGCTCGCTGGCCGGAACATGCCAGTGCTCGCCGGCGAGGCGTACACCTGGTACGCGGGGAACCGTAACGAGCACGTCGCCGCGACGTACGCCGTGCTCCTCCTAGCCCTGACGATGATCGCGACTGTCGTCTACCTTCGGGTGCTCGGCCTTCGCGAGGCGGAGGTGCAGCGATGAACGCGCGTGTGCTCGACCGGACGTTGATCTACAGCAGCGCAATCCTCCTCGCGATCTGGGTCCTCATTCCGTTCTATCTCATCACCATCTCGGCCTTCACACCGCCGGGCAGGATCTTCGACTATCCGAAATCGCTCGTCCCGACCGGATTCTCGACGGAGACAATGCGGTTCTTCGTTGAGGCCGCTGGGGTTCTCCCGTCGGTGATCAATAGCGTCCTGGTCGCTGTCTTCACGATCATCTTCGGTCTGGCGCTGGGCACACCAGCGGGGTACGCACTCGCCCGGTTCCACTTTCGCGGCCGCGAGACGTTCCAGGTGGTCGTGCTCGCGACGAAGATGTTCCCGATCGCGATCCTCTCTATCCCGCTCGCGGTCACCTTCCTCCAGCTCGGCCTGTACGACAACCTCATCTCGGTGGCGCTCGTGCACACGGCCATGGCGTTGCCGTTCATCATTCTCGTCACTGGCGGCGTGTTCGTCGCCGTGTCGCACGAGCTCGAAGAGGCGGCGCAGACCCTGGGCTGCACCCGATGGGGGGCATTCCTGCGTGTCGCGCTTCCGCTCGCCCTACCAGGGCTGGCCGCGGCGGCGATCTTCACGTTCGTGATCTCATGGAACGAGGTATTCGCCGCGACCATCCTCACTCTGCGCACGCGTACGCTGCCCGCCCAGGTGCTGGCCGGCCTTGGGACCTCGCCACTCGCCTTCAAATTCGCCGGCGGACTCTTCATGGCCTTGCCCGCGGTGGTCTTCATCTTCTTCATCCGCAAATACCTGATGAACCTGTGGGGGTCGCGCTGATGGCGAGCATCACCATCGACGGCGTCAGCAAGATCTTCGGCAA
Organism: Candidatus Limnocylindria bacterium; assembly: GCA_050692175.1. GTDB lineage: Bacteria > Chloroflexota > Limnocylindria > P2-11E > P2-11E > 3-1-20CM-2-70-9. The sequence goes on from JBOGTG010000022.1 coordinate 5,684, forward strand.
GACGGCCGCGCTGAAGGACGTCTCGATCGAGATCCGCGACGGTGAGTTCATGGTCCTGCTCGGGCCGTCCGGATGCGGGAAGACGACGCTGCTGCGATGCGTTGCCGGTCTGGAGCAGGTGAACGGCGGGCGCGTCAAGATCGGCGAGCGCGACGTGACCGGCCTCGCGCCGCGCGACCGCAACATCGCGATGGTGTTCCAGAGCTACGCGGTGTTCCCTCACATGACCGTGGGCAGCAACATCGGCTTCGGCCTCCGCATGAAGCGCCGACCCAAGCCCGAGATCTCCAAGCGCGTGCGCGAAGGCGCCGAGCTCCTCGGCCTCGTCCCGTTCCTCGACCGCTACCCCGCGCAGCTCTCGGGCGGCCAACGGCAGCGCGTCGCCGTGGCGCGAGCGCTCGTTATGGACGCGCCGGTGCTCCTCATGGACGAGCCGCTCTCGAACCTCGACGCGCTCCTCCGGCTCCAGGCGCGCGCCGACCTCAAGCGCCTGCACAAAGAGGTGAAGCGCACGACGATCTACGTCACGCACGACCAGGTCGAGGCGATGAGCATGGGCGACCGGATCGCGGTGATGCGCGAGGGATCGATCGAACAGCTGGGCGGGCCCATGGAGATCTACGACAATCCCGCGACTCAGTTCGTGGGCGGCTTTATCGGTTCGCCGCCGATGAACTTCCTGCGGGGTGCCATTCGCGACGGCTCGTTCGCCGGCGATGGGTTCAGCGTGCCGATGTCGCGCTCACGAGCCGATCTTCAAGGGCGCGAGATGGTGTTGGGCGTGCGCGCCGAGCACATCACGATCGCCGGCGACGGCATCCCCGCGCGCGTGATGGTGATCGAGCCGCTCGGGTCGCACGCGCTCGTGACCGTCCTCGTCGGAAAGACTCCGGTGAAGGTGCAAGCGCCAATCGACGTCGCGGTCCAGCCGGATCAGGCGATCAACCTGCGGTTCGATGAGGCCACGCTCCGATGGATGGACGCCGGCACCGGCTCAGCGATTCCGCACTGAGCGCAACGGAGCTCGACCGCCGCAAACCGTACAAGCCGCTCGATGTCGGCAACGGCATCGTCTCGGGAACGCTCACGCCTGGCGGACGGTGGCTCTCGCTCGGTACCACCCATCCCATGCACGGCCGGATCGTCCTCACGACGATGGAGCCGTTCACGGGCGGCCGCCTGATCCAATCCGAGGTGCGCGCGTACCGGGCCGCGCTTGCCGATCCGAAGCGTCCGAGCTTCGGCTTCGATCTGCTGGATGCCGAGCCGAGCTCGGTGCGGCTTTTGGAAGACTCGTTTCCGTCGGCGATCGTCGAACTTCCCGAGGGCCGTCTCGAGAGCACCGCGTTCGCGCCTCCCGGGCGAAGTGGCGCTGTGCAGGTCGTTCGGATCACAGCGAGGAGCGAGATCCGCGGCCCCACCTGGAGGACCGTAATGCATCTCGGCCGCGCGGAATACACGCAGCTCACGCCCGGCGGCCCGCTGCCGCCCGCGCCGACCCAGAACCGCGCGTCGATGCACCAGCGCGCGGGCTCGGACGAGACCATCTACCTCATCGACGATCCCTTCCTCGACGCGTGTGCGGCCATCGTCGCACCGTATGCCGAGATCGCCGCCGGCAGCGCGGCCACCGTCGTCTTCGCCATCGCCCTCGGCCGCGAACGATCGACGACGATGGCCGAGGCGCGCGATCTGGCGCGCCGGGCAGAGGCACTCCTCGATCGAGAGCTGAGCGAGCGGCGCCGGCTCTGGTCCGGCCTCGGCCTCGACGATGACGCCGGCCACGCCGCGAGACGCGGCGTCTCGTACGCGATCGAATGCGCCGCCTCACGTTCGAATGACGCTGTCGCGCTGCTGGCCGACCACGAGATCCTGCCTCTCGTCTGGACGCGCGACGCGTACTACGTGTGTCGCGCGCTCCTCGCGGTCGGCCCGCACGACCCGCACATGACCTCAGTCGTTGAGGGATTCATCCGGTGGACCTTCGAGGTCGCCGAGCGCGTCGACGGCGGGTGGCCTCGCGCCTCGCTGGCCTCGGGGAAGGCGAAGGATCGCGCCTTCCAGCTCGACCAACAGCTCTGGCCGCTTCTTCTGATCGCCGACCACGCGCGCCTCAGCGGCGATGCCTCCCTGCGCGAGCGTTACGAGGGAGCGTGCGCCGACGTGATCGAACGCCTCCTCGCCGCCCGCACGCCGTTCGGCCTCATCGCGACCGCGGAGACGCCTGCCGACGACCCGCTCGTCCAGCCGTTCCACTTCTCGAGCCACGTTCTGCTCTGGCGCGCGCTCGCCGCGTTCGATCATCCGGGCGCGCGTGACGTCCAGGACGCGACGCTCCGCCACTTCGAGAGCGCAGGCCGGTTCGCGTATGCCGTCGCGGGTCCCGACGCGACGAATGCCCGTCACTACCACGACGCGAATGACTTCCCTACGGTGTTCGCGCCGGGGTGGGGGTTCTGCTCCGCGGACGATCCGCGCTGGCGCGCCACGATCGACTTCGCCTGGAGCATCGCGAACGAGGGCTACTTCGCGGGGACGCTCGCCGGGCTCGGCTCGGTGCACACGCCCCATCCCTGGCCGCTCGGCGATCTGCAGGAGATCGTCCTGGCGCGAGTGACCAGCGATCCGACGCGCGAGCAGCGCGCGAAAGAGCGCCTCACTCGGGTCGAGACCTGGGACGGCATGCTTCCGGAGGCGTACGACGAGGGAAACGGCGCGGTCGCGTCACGCCACTGGTTCGCCTGGCCCGCCGCTCTTCGCGCCCTTCTCGAGCGCGAACCTATGCTCACCGCGCCGTGACCGACGCAGAAGACTTCGATCGTGGCGTTCGTGCCACGATTGCACGCGCCATCCGCCAACGCGGAGCGATTCCCACGGTGGGCGAGGTCGCCCTGGCGCTTGGCTGCGACCGCTCCGACGTGGAGGCGGCCTTCCTGCGGATGATCGAGGGCCATGTCTTCATTCCTCGTCACCGTTCGCGGGAGATCCTTGCGTACAACCCGTTCTGCAGTGAATCGACCAACTTCGCGGTCACGGCCGCCGACCGGACCTGGTCTGCGATCTGCGCCTGGGATTCGCTGGGAGTGCCCCCCGCGTTGGGCGCTTCCGGAACGATTGACGCGCGCTGCGCTGACTGCGCCGACCCAATTCGTATCGAGGTGGGTGTTGACGGAACAGCGACCGCCCCGGAGCAGACGGTGATGCAGGTCGCGACGCCTGCCCGGGACTTCTGGAAGAACATCTACCGCACCTGAGCGCGGATCCATTTCTTCCGGTCGGAAGAGCATGCGATGAGATGGCGGAGGCGAGTGAAGGTGCAGGTCGCGAGCATTCTCAGTATCGATCAGGCGGCACGGTTGGCGCATGCCTGGTATGCGCGCAAGCTCGCGCCCGACTGGCGCAGGCACACTCCCGATGAGGCCGAGGCGCTCTTTGCGCGGCTGGGGCTTGAGCGCGAATTCTGGCGCGTGCACTGAGGGGTCGATGGGTCGCCCGGTCCTCATCACGATCATTGGCAAGAGCGCGAAGGATCCGCGCGATCCTGTCCCGGAGAAGGCGCTTCGCATGGCCGAAGAGGTCGGGCGCCTCATCGCCGCGCGCAAGGGCATCGTCGTCACAGGCGGCCTCTCCGGTGTCATGGAGGCGGTGAGCCGTGGCGCGAAGAGCGCCGGTGGTGTGGTCATCGGCATCCTGCCGGGGTTCGACAAGGGTGACGCGAACGAGTTCGTCGATATCGCGATCACGACAGGCATGGGCTGGATGCGCAACACACTGACGGTCCGTGCGGCCGACGCGGTGATCATGATCTCCGGCGGGATCGGCACTTTGAACGAGCTCACCGTCGCATACGAGCTCAAGCCGACGGTGATCCTCGAAGGGAGCGGCGGTTGGTCATCGCGCATTCGCGAGGTCGCCTACGGTGGCAAGCACCTCGA
>JBOGTG010000023.1:0-16585 GCA_050692175.1 Candidatus Limnocylindria bacterium
GTATGGCCGCGGCCGCCGAGGCACTCGCGCAAAAGCGTCTCGAGCCGGGCCATCTGGTCGTCGCGCCCGATGAGGACGGGGCAAAGGATCCGCCGATCAGCGGATGGTCGTGCGGCGACGGTCAAGTCACCTGCCTCCCGCCTCTGATTCTGTCACGCGATGTTCCGCCCGCCCGGCGGCGCGCTCCCGGCCTCGCCAGGGAGAGAGGACGCGAGAGCGCGACGCCGGTGTGGCTAGTGCGGCCGCGGACCATGCCGCTCGACCACGTCGTCCGCGGCCGTGGCGGTCGTGTGCGACCAATACGGGTTGTCCGGATCCTTGAGGATCGACCGCTGCTCGCTCGTCTCGAGTACCGCCGTGTTGCGGGACCAGTACGGGTTGTCAGGATCAGTGAGCACCGACTGGCGGTCGCTGGTGGTCTGAACCGCGCCGGACAGGGCCTCGCTCGTCCCGCAGGCGGCAAGGGTCAGGCTCGCGCCGACCGCGAGGATCCCAAGCTTCCTGACGATCCCGTTCCTAGTCCTGGTTCGTTCGTGAGTGGCCATCTCGTTCCTCCTTCGTGAGATGGCCCGAACGTATCGGCGCCCGATGTGGCTGACAGCGTGGGAAGTACGCGAACCGAGGACCGGCGAGTACGCGCGTACTCGTCCCGGCTCCACCCGGTGCTCGGGCTACGCGTGCTCCTCGACCCAGATCGCGCCATCCTCCGCGTGTTCCTTCTTCCATATCGGCACGATCGACTTGAGATCGTCGATCGCGGCGCGCGCGGCGGCGAACGCGGCATCGCGGTGGGGTGCGGCCGCGGCGACCACCACGGCGATGTCGCCGATCCGGAGATCGCCGACCCGATGGTGCATGGCGATCCGGAGCGGGCCGTGCTCGAGCACGAGCCGTTCGGCAATCTCGCGCATCTTGGCCTCGGCCATCTCGGCATAGGCCTCGTACTCGAGATGGAGGATGCGTTTATCTCGGCTCCGGCTGCGGACCGTACCGAGGAAAACGACGACGCCTCCGAACGCGTCGTCGCGCACCAACGCGAGCGCGTCGTCGATCGAGAGTGGACTCTCGCTCACGGCGATCGGCGCGAGGGTGCGCGCGTCTCCTCCTGAGACCGGTGGTATCAGCGCAAGCTCGTCTCCGTCGGCGAGCGGCGCATCGACCCCCACGTAGTCGCGATTGCGCGCGATGACCACCTGGCGCCCCTCGGCGATGAGCGGATGCTCTCTCACGATGCGCGCGATGGCGTCGCGCACGGTCGCACCGGCCGGCAGCTCGAGATCGAAATGGCCGCGGCCCGCCGCCTCGCGATACGACGCGAACAGCCGAACGTGCACCACCACGGTGCCGAGTCTAGGGGCGCGCACGACGGTGGGCGTGCGACAATTGCTCGCTCATGGACCTCGGCGCGGCAGCGCCCGCGCTCCTCCTGACGATCGCGCTTCTCGTGCTGAACGCGTTCTTCGTGGCAGCGGAGTTCGCCATCGTCCGCGTGCGGGAGACCCAGCTCGACGAGCTGGCCGAGGAGGGCGACCGGCGGGCTCGGCTCGCCCGCCACATCAGCGACAACATCGACGCGTACCTCTCGGCCTGTCAGGTCGGCATCACCGGTGCGTCGCTGGCTCTTGGCATAGTGGGCGAGCCCGCGGTAGCGGTCCTCATCGAGCCGGCGTTCGGCTGGCTGCGCGACATCTCCGAGGCGGCGTTCCACGCGCTGTCGTTCGCGATCGCCTTCGCCATCGTGACCTACCTGCACCTCGTCGTGGGCGAGCAGGCGCCGAAGTACTTCGCGATCCAACGCGCGCTGCCGACGACGCTCTGGACAGCGCCACCGCTGCACTGGTTCGCCACGGCCTTCCGGCCGTTCGTCTGGCTGGTCAATATGAGCGCGAAGGCGGTCCTCGCGCCACTCGGCATCAGAACGAGCGACGAGATGGAGGCGCACAGCGAAGAAGAGCTCAAGATGCTGGTCGCGATGTCCACGAAGAGCGGCGTACTCAAGGAGAGCGAGCGGGTCATCGTCGGACGGGCGATGGAGTTCGCCGACCGGATCGTGCGACAGGTGATGGTGCCACGCACGGAGATCGTCGCGGTCTCGGATGACACGCCCGTCGTCGAGATCCTGATCACCGCACGGCAGCATCGCTTCTCGCGCTTTCCGGTCTATCAGGAAGACCTCGATCACATCATCGGCATCGTCCACGTGAAGGATCTCGTCGGGGTCGACAAGGAGAGCCGGACCCGCGCGCGTGACGTGATGCGCAAAGTGCCCGTGATGCCCGAGACCATGCGGCTCGACCAGGCGCTCGCGGAGTTCCGGCGGCAGCGCGTGCAGCTCGCCGTCGTCCTCGACGAGTTTGGGGGCACCGCGGGCCTCGTCACGCTGGAGGACGTGATCGAGCAGCTGGTCGGCGAGGTGCAGGACGAGTTCGATGGCGAAGCCCCGACCTTCAAAGAGGAGCCGCCCGGGACATTCGTCGTCGACGGCCTCACGTCACTCGAGACCCTGCGCGAACGACTGGGTGTTGCGCTTCCGGACGAGCCTTACGACACCGTCGGCGGCCTCGTGTTCGGTCGGCTCGGTCGCCTCGCGGCCGTCGGAGACACGATCGAGATCGAGGGTCACCGGTTCCAGGTGACGGCCGTAGACGGTCGCCGAGTCGCGCAGGTCCGGGTGGTGCCCGCCAAGCCGCCACGCAAGGCTGCCTGACAGCGAATGTGACGGTGAAGTAACGGCCCGCTTGCCCACTGCGCTGGCATGAGAGGTGCTTATGGGTATCGCGTGATGGAACTCTTGACGGGTGACGGCGGGCTAGCCATCTTCGCGGCGGCCGGCATAGTCGCGACCGCCGTTTCGATACTGCGCGACGCCAAAGCGCAAAGGGCGCAGATCGCGTCCGTTACCGACGAAGTCTCGATCGACCTGCGCCGCGCGGCCTAGCGGAGCTCCATCTAGCGCGGCAAGAGCGACCGCACGAAGCTGACGGCGTCCCCGATCCGCGCCCCCCAGAACGCCTGAGCGCGCGGATCCATGAGGACGAAGAGCCCCATCGCCGCGAGCGTTACGGCGCCGGTCATGATGGCGAACCCGATCGCGCTATTCCGGAAGCCGACCCGCATCCGCCAACTTTAGAGCGCCGTCGCGCTAGGCGCGCGCTCCAGTCCGCAGCCGCGCCACCAGATTGTCCAACCGCGCTCTCGAGATCGTGAGGAACTTCGCGAGGTTCTGGCGGTCGCCCTCCGCGATACGGCCCTGGCCATCCTCGCCGATGGCGCGGGCGAGCTCCGACAGCGCTTCGTTCAGCTTGCGCGTCGCGGTGATGAGCGCGTCGTCGCGGAGCGGCGGGATCTCCGGCGCGGCCCTCGGCGTCTTCACACCAGGGTGAAGGATCCGTTCCACCTGATCGTGCAGACGGAGGAGGGTGAGCTTGCCGGCGATGATCTGCTTCGCAAGCGATTGGCGCCGCCGCTTGTTCTCGAGCTTCATGAGCTCGTACGCGGCCGACAGCGTGTCGTACCGCTGCGCGACCATGTCGCGAACGTCGTCCGGCGCTGATGCCAGGCGGAGGCGGTTCTCGACGTAGCCCTTGTCCTTGCTGAGCTTCGTCGCGAGGTTGCGGATGGAGTACCCGAGCTCGCTGGTCATCTTCTTGTAGATGACGGCCTCGTCGAGCGGCGAAAGGTCCTCGCGCTGGAGGTTCTCGATGAGGGCGATCTCCAAGGCCGTCGCATCGTCAAAGCGCTCGACGATCGCGGGGATCGTCTCCTTGCCCGCAAGCTTGGACGCGCGCCATCGCCGCTCGCCGGCGATGATCTCGTACTGGTCGCCGGCGGGACGGACGAGGATCGGCTGGAGGACTCCGTGCTCGCGGATCGACGCGCCGAGCTCCGCGAGTGTCTCCTCGTGCCAGGTCATCCGCGGCTGCCCGGGATTCGGGATCACCTTCTCGAGCGGGATGTCGCGGACGGCTGTTGGTGTTCGCGCGGCGAGCAGGCTGATGATGCCGGGCTGCGAGTCGGTCTCCTGCTGGAAGATCCGCTCGCCGGCATCACGGAAGGACTTTCTTGGACGATTACTTGTGAGCACCGATCACCTCCTTCGCGAGGTCCACGAAGCTTTTTGCCGCATCGCTCTTCGGCTCGTAGACGGTGATCGGAACGCCCGCGGTGGGCGCTTCGCCGATCTTTACGGACTGTCGGATCACGGTGGCGAACACCTGGTGATCGCCGATATCCTTCAGTGAGTCGAGCATGTCGCGCGCGAGGATCGTGCGGCTGTCGTAGAACGTTGGCAGCAGGCCGTAGACCTTCAGGTTTGGATTCAGGCGCGTCTGAACGGTCTTGATAATCTTGAGAAGTGCTGCGACACCCTTGAGCGCGTAGTACTGCGTCTGCACCGGGATGATCACTCCGGTCGCGGCGACGAGCGCGTTCAGCGTGAGCAGGCCGAGCGTTGGCGGGCAATCGATGAGGACGTAGTCGTACCGGTCGACGACGTCGCGCGCGAGCTTGTCACGCAGGGCCATCTCGCGGCCGATCGCGTTGAAGAGCTCGACCTCGGCAGACGAGAGCTCTAGCGTCGCCGGAGCGACATCGACCTTCTTCGTTTTCGTCGGTCGGATGATCGAACCGAGCGTCACGTTCGAGTCGATGAGAACGTCTGCGATGCTGCGCTCGACCGTGTTGAGGTCGATACCCAGGCCGACGGTCAGGTTGGCCTGCGGGTCGAGATCGATGCAGAGGACTTCATGACCGAGCGAGGCGAGTGCGCCGCCGAGATTGATGGCGCACGTGGTCTTGCCCACGCCGCCCTTCTGGTTTGCGATCGCTATGACGTTACCCAACCGCGCTCTCCTCTTTGCGGACCCCCTTGCCCGGGCCCGCTTCGAGTTGCTGTGCTCCCCACAGCGCGCGGAAACGTACGCGCCACCAGCCCCGCACGGACTATAACGGCTCCCGCGCGCTTTTTGTGCGGTCTCGTGCCGGGGTTCCTGTGTGGCCGGGCCCGTCTCGCGTTGCACGCCCGCTCCTCGGCGATACTTGACCGCGTCGTCGAGCTCGCTCGCAACGCTCGCAGGCCCGTCGTCGGCCGCTTGCGCGAGTGAGCTCGCGCAGCGGCGCTCCTAGGGCCTGTAGCTCAGTGGTAGAGCGGCGGACTCATAATCTGCTGGTCCCAGGTTCGATCCCTGGCAGGCCCACCGATCGACGGTTTTCCGAGGATGCCGAACGTCATCCGACGTGGGATTACCTTTTGCTCGCATGTCGACATACCACGGCGATTCCGACGCTTCCAAGGCCGAGGGCGTGATCGTTGCGAGGCTCTCCGGCCGAGCGCGTGGGTGCCTTCAACCGCCGCTCCCGTGCGTTGGCCTAGCTGCTTGAAGGTTAGCCAGGTGGGCCCCTCAGTCAGCCTCGCCGACGTCGAGCGCGCTGGCGTGGTCGTCGGTCCGGTGCTCCACCGCACTCCACTCTTCTCCAGCCGTTCCCTGTCGGAGCGCATCGGGACCGCGGCCTACCTAAAGGCCGAGAGCTTCCAGCGCACCGGCTCGTTCAAGCCTCGCGGCGCGGTCTACGCGATCTCACGCCTCTCTCCGGAACAACGTGCGCGCGGGATCGTCACGCTCAGCGCCGGGAACGCCGCGCAGGGGATCGCGTACGCGGCCGCCCGCGCGGGCGCGAAGGTGACCGTCGCGATGCCCGAGTCGGCGCCGCGCACGAAGATCGACGCGACACGCGGTTACGGTGCGGAGATTGTCTTCGCCCCGGACATGACGGGACTGCTATCGCTCGTAGCTGAGCTCCAGACCAAGAGCGGCGCGTATTTTCTCCATCCCTACGACGACCCGGACATGATCGCCGGCCACGGGACCTTGGCCCTGGAGGTCCTCGAAGATCTGCCGGATGCTGACCTCATCGTCGTCGGAGTCAGCGGGGGCGGGCTCATCTCGGGAATCGCGACGGTGCTCGCGGCGAAAAGGCCCAGCGCTCGTGTGGTCGGGGTGGAGCCCCGTGGCGCGAGCGCGGTGCGCCGCGCCCTCGATGCCGGCAAGCCGGTGCGGCTCGAACGGATCGACACGATGGCGGACGGACTCGCCGCGCCAATCGCCGGCCAGATCCCGCTCGAGATCATCCGGCGGCTTGTGGCCGACGTCGTAGTGGTCGACGAGGACGTCATCGCGGAGGGCGTGCGTTTCCTTGCGCAGCGGGCGAAGCTCGTCGCCGAGCCGGCCGGAGCCGCCGCAACCGGCGCGCTCCTCACGGGAAAGATCGCGGTGCGGCCGGGCGAGCGCGTCGTTTCGATCGTGTCGGGTGGGAACGTCGACCTCGCGCGGCTGGCGCAGATCTTCGGAGGGTGAGGCTCGTGCTCTACGCGGATGGGGCCGCGCGTGGCAACCCAGGTCCGGCGGGTGCCGGCGCGGTCCTGTACGACGAGAAGGGAAAGCTCGTGGCAGAGCTGGCCCGTCCGCTCGGTCACGCAACGAACAACGTGGCTGAGTACAACGCGCTGATCCTCGGCCTCGAGGAGGCGCAGCGGCGCGGCGCGACTGCGATCGATGTGCGGATGGATTCGCTCCTGGTTGTGCAGCAGATGCGCGGCCTCTGGCGCATCAAGCACCCCGGCCTCAAGCCTCTCGCCCTTCGCGCCGGTGCGCTCCTCGGCTCGTTCAAGGAGCGGGAGATCCGCCACATCCCTCGGGACGAGAACGGCGTTGCGGATGAGCTCTCGAATCGCGCCATCGATCAAGGCGAGATCACGGCGTGAGCCAGGATCCACTCACGGCGTTCATCGCGCGAAGTCTTCGGGGCGACGTCGCCGATGTGCGAAGCGAGCTCGTGGCGAAGAACGCGTTAATGGAGGTCGAGCGCATCCGGTTCAGCCAGGAGGGGGCCGAGCGTTCTCTCGCGTTGAAGCGTGTGCCGACAGATGACTCGCTCGAGGTGCAGCTCCTGCCGTTCCTCGCACGGAAGTCGGACCGGGTGCCGCGGGTGCTCTCGCGCGGAATTCCGCCTCCCGCGGTGCCGGCGTGGCCCTGGATCATGACCGAGGACCTTCTCGACACGACGAGCGCGTGTCATGAGGACCCTCGCGCGATCGTCCTTACGAAGGTCGCGATAGAGAGGGCGGTCGCGGCCGATGGTCCCGCGCTCAAGGCGCTCGGCGTGAAAGCGATGGCACCGGTCGAGCTCGTGGAGAGCGCCGTCGAGCGTGCGGCCACGGATCGACCGGTCGATGTCGATGCGCGCGCTGCGGCGGCCGTGCTCTCGAGTCTTCCGCTCGTCCTCTGTCACGGAGAGCTTGCATGCACGCACGCGCGCCTCACCGCGCGCGGGGTGATTCTTGTGGAATGGCGCCGCGCGTACATCGGATGCGGACTGCTCGACATTGCGCACCTCACCGAGGACGTGCGCCAGTTCACCGGGGACGATCCCGAAGAAAAGCTCTTTCGCTATTACGGCGAACTGACCGGAATAACGGTGAACAAAGACATGGCGCGAGCAAGTCGGCTCGTAGAGAAAGTCACGCGCACCGGGACCAAGTAGTTAAATCTCGCCGAAGGCCATAAAATGGGAGGGCCGAGTAGGCCCGACGGTCGCGTCGGCGCAAGCCGCCGAGGAAAGTCCGGACTCCAGAGGGCAAGGTAAGGGGTAACGCCCCTCCGCCGTGAGGCGAGGCCAGCGCCACAGTGACGAACCCGCGCAAGCGGGGTGAAACGGGCAAGCGCTACCTGGAGCAAGGCCGCGTAAGGGGACTATGGCGTGGCCCGCGCCGTCCCCGGGTAGGCCGCTAGAGGCGGAGGGTGACCTCCGCTCGAGAGGGATGACCGTCCTCGACAGAATCCGTGCTTATAGGCCTGCTCGGCCTCGTCATCCGAACGGCGCGTCCGGGCGTATAGACGGATGAACCCACAAGGAGGATCGAGATATGCGTGTATTCGCAGGCATGGCCGCAGTGGCCGTCCTGGTGGTCGCTTGCAGCGGCCCGGCGGCAGCTCCATCACCCACGCCGACGCCGACGCCGACAGCGACCCCGACCCCGGCCCCGACCCCCGCGAACACCTTCAAGGCGACGCTGTCCGGGACCAATGAGGTGCCACCGATCACGAGCGCCGAGGCAACCTGCGCCGGCGACGCGACGGTAACGTTCACCGCTACAACCGCGAAGTTCGACGTGATCATCCGCGGCTGCCCCTCGACGGCTGCCATCAACATCGGTCATATCCACGAGGCCGCGGCGGGCGTCAACGGCGGTGTTGTTATCAACACGGGTCTCACCGCAGGCGAGCTCACGCTCAGTGGTGGCGGCGCCACGTTCTCGAAGACCGCGACCGCTGACGCGGCGCTGATCACCAAGATCATGGCCAACCCCGCCGGCTTCTACGTCAACCTCCACTCGACACTGCACCCCGCCGGCGTTATCCGAGGGCAACTCACGAAGGGCTAAACGACACCATCGCCTCACGCAGCAGAAGGACGCCCCAAGCGGGCGTCCTTCGTTTTCTAAGCGGTCATCCAGACGAGCGGATGGCAGTGGCACGGCGCTTGCGTGCCTCTTCTGCTCAAGACCGGCGGAAGGAGGTAATCACGGATGCTCTGGACTGTCATTCTCATCTTGCTCATCCTGTGGGCGCTCGGCGGGTTCCTTTCGCTCGGCCCGCTGATTCATCTGCTCCTGGTGATCGCGCTCATCGTGCTGCTCGTGCAGCTGGTCTCGGGTCGCAGAGTCGCTCTCTAGGGCAGAACGCGCACGCTCGTCGCGGGGTGGCGGAAGTCATTGACGCGGCGAGCGTGCGCTTGGTATCGTCCCATCGTCACGCCGACCGCGTGGACTTCACGAAAGGAAGTGGCGCAGTGCTGAGCTTCGTCCGCAATCGCACCGGCTCCGGCGCGCTCGCCGGTCGTCGGCGCAGCCTGCCCACTTACCGGCTGGCCTAGAACTCCGTCTTTCGCGAGGCCGCTCGGACCGTGGGCATCAAGAGAAGCCCGCGGTCTTTTGTTTGTTTGAAGTAGGTGAAGAGATGGCCATCCAGGTACGTGAAGCGATACGAGCGAAAAAGAAAACAGCGGCCCTCGCCGCGAGCGAGGTCCGCAAGTCTTTCCGGCCGGCCCGGGTCGTTCCGGGCGGCGGGACGACGGTCCGCGCGGTCGACGGTGTCAGCCTCTCGGTCTGGCGCGGTGAGATCTACGGCCTCCTCGGCGCGAACGGCTCCGGGAAGTCGACGCTCATCCGCCTCTTCTCGACGCTGCTCACGCCCGACGCCGGCGAGGTACGCGTCTTCGGTCTGGACATCGACCGGGACGAGCTCGCGGTGAAGCGACTGATCAACCGCGTCTCGGTCGAGGCCTCATTCTTCAAGAAGCTCTCGGCGATGGAGAACCTCGTCTACGCGGGACGCCTCTACGGCGTCGGGCCCGAGGCGTCACGCCCGAAGATCGTCTCCATCCTCCGTCGGCTCGGCATCGAGGACGCTCGGATGAAGGAGCCGCTCGAGCAGCTCTCCCGCGGGATGCAACAGAAGGTCGCGATCGCGCGAGCGTTCTTGTCGACGCCGATGCTGCTGCTCCTCGACGAGCCGACAACTGGCCTCGACATCCGGAGCAAGCGTGAGGTGCAGACGTTCGTCCGCGACCTGCGCGACGAGCACGACGCCACGATCCTGCTGACGACACATGACCTCGATGAGGCCGCGAGGCTCGCGGACCGTATCGGCATCCTGCATCAGGGTCGCCTCGTCGCCGAGGGGACCTCCCCGGAGCTCGCGGCGCGTCACGGAGGCGGAACGCTCGAGGACGTCTTCATGACGCTCACGGGGCGTCGTCTCGACGAGGCGGACGCGGCCGACGCTGAGCGACCGACGTGATAGCGGACGTCGGCGCTCAGCTTGGCCTCGCGTACGCGTTCGTGGAACGCGAGATCGCGCTCTCCAAGCGCTACTGGGCGTGGGAGATCGTGTGGCTCGTCTACGGGATCGTGACGAGCCTCTCGGTCGCATATATCGCGCTCGGCATGCCGGGGATCACCGGCAGCTCGAGCGAACCGGCGGTGGTCTCGCGATTCGTGCTCTACCTGCTCGTCGGGACGATCACCTGGCGGTTCCTCGGCCTCATCTTCGAGCAGATGGGGGAGACGATCGCATGGGAGCGCTGGGAGGGGACGATCGAGTACACGTTCATGGCGCCTGTGCCGCGTGTCACGCATCTCCTTGGCATGTGCGGCGCGACGCTCGTTCGCGCACTCGGATTCAGCGTCGCGATCCTCGCGGCGGTAGCTCTCTTCGTGCCGGTCGATCTTTCGAACGCGAACATCGTCTCGGCGGTCGTGCTGCTCGCGACCGGCGCGGTCGCGTTCATCGGCCTCGCGATCGGCTCGGCCGTCTTCCCGCTGCTGTGGACGGAGAAGGGCCTGCAGATGGCGTACATCGTTCAGGCCGTCGTCCTGCTTGTCTCGGGCGTGTACTACGAGACGAACATTCTCCCTGGCTGGATGCAGATACTCTCGTTCATCTCGCCTGCGACCTATGTCATTCGCGGAATGCGCGATGCGCTCCTCGACGGCGCCAACCTCGCGGCGGTCTGGCCGAACCTCTGGCCGGCCCTGCTCGTCGGTGCGATCTCGATCCCGCTCGGCATGCGCGCTTTCCTTTGGGCTGAACGGCACGCCAAGCGGACCGGCCGCCTGAAGAGGAGCGGCTGATGAAGGACACGGTGAGGAAGAGCGATCTCGTGTTCCGGCCAGCGGGTCCTGGCGACGCGGCGTTCGCCGCGGACGTCGACACCGCCGTGCGGCCGTTCGGGCCACGCGACCCCGTGAGCTACGAGTACTGGTGGTCACAGCCCGATGAGAACTGGGAGTTCGCGCGATTCATCGTGACTCGTGGCGGCCGGCGCCTGGGCTACGCAACGGCGGAGCACCCCCGCTGGGACGTGCAGCCGGAGCGCTACGGGACCGTGAACGGCAACGTCGTCCCGGCGGACAGGACCACAGCGACGCTCGGCGCTCTCTTCGAGGGTATGGAGGAGCGCGTCATCGCCGACGGCGCGAAGATCCTGACCGCGTGGGCAAACGAAGACGACCCACTCCGAATCGAGACGCTCCTCGCGCGCGCCTACACGGAGGATCGTCGCAGCCGCCGCTGGGAGCTTGATCTGCTCGCCAACCGCGAGAAGCTGCTTGCGATGACCGAGGTGTCGCGTGCGCGGATGCGGAAGGAGGGCGTCCGCATGCTCACCCTTGACGCCGACGCCGACCCGAACGTGATCGCGAAGATCTGGCGACTGTCCGAGGAGGCCGGCGACGACGTGCCCAGGACGGAGCCGCGGGTTCCGGAAGAGATGGCCTCATACACCCGGTGGGTGAGCGCCCCCGAGATCCACCGTGACCGCTTCTGGATTGCGCGCGTCGGCGATGACGTCGTCGGCGTCTCGGTCCTCGGCTATCCGCCGGTGCGCGGGGTGGTCAACACCGAGTGGACCGCGACGGCACGATCGGTGCGCGGGCGCGGCATCGCGCGCGCGCTCAAATGCGAGACCGTCGCGCAGGCGATCGCGCTTGGCGTGGATCGCGTGCGCACAGGGAACGACGCCGCGAACGATCCGATCCTGCACCTCAACGAGACGATGGGCTATCACTTGATCCCCGGAGGGATCAACTACCTCCGTCCGGTCTGATTTCGTACCCTAGGAAACGTGCCGCTTCCGCGTCCGCCGCGCACCGCGCGCGAAGAAGCAATCGATGACCTGCACGGCGCACAGATCGCCGATCCGTATCGCTGGCTCGAGGCGGACGGGACCGACCGCGTGCACGATTGGACGGACCAGCAGAACGCGCGAACCCGGGCGGTTCTCGATCCGCTGCCGCAGCGCCCGGCTCTCGCGCGCCGCCTCCGCGAGCTTCTCTCGGTCGGACTCCTGTCCACGCCGCGGCCCATCGCCGGCCGCATCTTCCACACGCGACGAGAGGGGGAGCAGAAGCAGGCCATCTTGTACGTTCGTGACGCCGTCGGCGCGGCGGACCGAGCGCTGATCGATCCGAACGCGCTCGATCGGGACGGCCTCGTGACGCTCGACTGGTATTACCCGTCGCCTGACGCGCGTTTCGTCGCGTACGGCCTTTCGCGTGGCGGCGACGAGATGTCGACGCTCCACG
This sequence comes from Candidatus Limnocylindria bacterium, assembly GCA_050692175.1. Classification (GTDB taxonomy): domain Bacteria; phylum Chloroflexota; class Limnocylindria; order P2-11E; family P2-11E; genus 3-1-20CM-2-70-9. The sequence goes on from JBOGTG010000023.1 coordinate 12,143, forward strand.
TCATCGAGACCGCGACGGGGAAGGAGCTCACGGACCGGATCCCGGACACGCAGCGGAGCACGGTCGCCTGGGTCGGCGACGGGTTCTACTACACGGTCCACCCGGCGCGGGGGTCGGTCGGTCCCGGCGACGAGAACTACTACCGCCGCGTCCGCTACCACCGGCTCGGGGACGACCCGGCGAAGGATCAGCTCGTCTTTGGCGAGGGCCGGCCGAAGGAGGACATCCCGAGCGTCTCCGCCTCAGCGGACGGCCGCTGGGTCCTCTTCACCGCCTACAAAGGCTGGGCGCGGAGCGATCTGTATCTCCTCGACCGCAATCGTCCGAAGCTCGGACTGGTGCCGGTGCTCGAGGGGAAGGACGCCATCGCCGAGGGTTTCGTTCTCGACGGCCTCGTCTGGCTCCGTACGAATCTCGACGCCCCCAACTACCGCGTCATCTCGGTTGCGTGCGAGTCGCCCGATGTGACTCAGTGGGAGACGGTCATTCCCGAGGGCAAGGACGTGATCGCGGGCTTCGATCGGACGCGCGACCGTCTCGCCGTGCTGCGCCTCCATCGGGCCACGTCGCGACTCGCGAGCTACGACCTTCGCGGTAAGGACAAGCGCGAGATCACCTTGCCCTCGCTCGGCGCCATCGAGTTCGTCGAAGCCGAGCATGACGGCGACCGCGTCGGTTATATGTTCCAGTCGTTCACGCAACCGCCGGTAGCGTTCGTCCACGACGCCCGCACCGGCAAGACCGACGAGCTCGTGCGACTGCGCATGCCCGAGGGTCTCGACGTCGCCAACATCTCCGTCGAGCAGACGACATATGCGTCCCGGGACCGCACCGACGTCACGATGTTCCTCGTCCATCGGAAGGACGTGCGTCCGACGGGGCAGGTTCCGGCGCTCTTGTCGGGGTATGGCGGTTTCAACATCTCGCGCACCCCCGTGTACGCGGCCGGCGTGGCGGCGTGGGTCGAGGCGGGAGGACTCTTCGCGTTGCCGAACCTGCGCGGAGGGGGCGAGTACGGTGAGACCTGGCATCGCGCCGGCATGCTCGCGAACAAGCAGAACGTGTTCGATGACTTCCACGCGGCTGCCGAGTATCTGGTCGACGCCGGATGGACAACGAATGAGCGCCTGGCGATCTCCGGCGGCTCGAACGGTGGCCTCCTGGTCGGCGCGGCGCTGACGCAGCGGCCGGACCTGTTCGCCGCCGTCTACTGCGCCGTACCGCTCCTCGACATGCTCCGCTACCAGAACTTCCGCATAGCGCGCTTCTGGATCGCCGAATACGGGTCGGCGGAGGATCCCGAGCAGGCGACCTGGCTCCGCAAGTACTCCCCGTATCACAACGTGCGGGCGGGAGTCCGCTATCCGCCGGTGCTCTTTACGACCGCGGAAGGCGACAGCCGCGTCGATCCGATGCACGCTCGAAAGATGGCGGCCTTGCTGCAAGCCCAGAGCGAGGACCCTGAGTCCGTCGTCCTGTTGCGCGTGGATCGCGACGCCGGCCATGGAATCGGCAAGCCGCTCGACAAGCAGGTCGACGATTTCGCCGATCAATACGCGTTCCTCGCATGGCGAACCGGTCTGCGCTTGAACGGAACGGGTATGCTCGGACCACGGTGAACATCCTGAAATTCCTTCGCGACCAGGCGAAGGACTACAACTGCAGCGTCTGCGGAGCCAATCACTCTCGCTCCGACATTCGCGTGCTCGGCAAGCTCGAGTCCGCGTGGATCGTGCGCGTCACCTGCGCGAAATGCCAGACCGCGTTCAAGCTGCTTGTCGTCGTCGACGAGCAGCGCGCGGCCGTGAGCCCAGTGAAAGAAGAGCCCGAGCGCCCGCGCCGGCCGGCCGTCAGCGCCGACGAGGTCATCGATGCGCATGAGTTCCTCGAGACCTACCAGGGCGACGTGCGCACGCTCTTCGCTCGCCGTGACAAGGTGAAGACCGAGCCCGACCGCTCCTAATGGCGAAGAACGCGCTCATCACCGGCTGGGGTTTCTATGCGCCTTCGCGCGTCATGACAAACGCCGAGCTCGAGCGGATCGTGGACACGTCCGACGAGTGGATCACCAGCCGCACCGGCATCAAGGAGCGCCGCATCGCGTCGGACGAGGAAACGAACTCGTTCATGTCGACGCGTGCCGCGCGGGCGGCGCTCGAGAAGGCGCACCTCCGGGCGCAGGACGTGCAGCTTGTGATCGTCGGCACCTGCTCCCCGGACTATCTCTTTCCGGCCACGGCCTGCGTCGTTCAGAGCGAGATCGGCGCGACCCGGGCCGGCGCCTTTGACGTCGAGGCGGCGTGCACGAGCTTCATCACCGCACTCGCCATCGCCCGCGGGATGATCGTCTCGGGGGCAGTCCAGAACGCTCTGGTGATCGGAGCGGAGAGGCTGTCGCGCCTGCTCAACTGGAAGGATCGGACGACCTGCGTGCTGTTCGGAGATGGCGCCGGTGCCGTCGTGCTCGAGGCGTCGAACGCGTCGGTCGGTATCGAGTCAACGGTGTTGCACGGCGACGGATCGAAGGGCGAGATGTTGATGGTCCAGGCCGGCGGGTCCAAGCGCCCGGCGTCGGCCGACACGATCGAACGAGGTCAGCACTTCATCACGATGTCCGGCGGCGAGGTGTTCAAGCTCGCGGTGAAATCGATGGCCGACGCGGCGGAGGAGGCGATCGCCGAAGCGGGGCTGACGCTCGACGAAATCGACCTCCTCATCCCGCATCAGGCGAACCTGCGGATCATCGACGGCGTCGCGAAACGTTTGCGCTTCCCGCCGGAGAAGGTCTTCGTGAACATTCAGCGGTACGGGAACACCTCGGCGGCGTCGATCCCGATCGCGATCTGCGAGGCCGAAGCGACCGGGCGCCTTCGCAAGGGCGACAAGGTTCTACTTGTCGCGTTTGGCGGTGGCTTTACGTGGGGAGCTTCCGTACTCGAGTGGTTCGGCGCTCACGACGGAGTCCGCCCACTCTCACCACTGGAGCGCGCCGGACGGGCCCTGGAAGACGTCGTCGAGAGGGTTCGCCCGATTTAGGACGGCACCCGCGTTGCGGGTGGCACGGGCTTAGGGGTTGCTCGGCGAGCGCGAGCATCGGGACCCGGCCCCGGAAGAGACGCGTAAAGAGCGAGGGCGACGGCCGGGGGCGAAGCGAGCCGACAGGACGCGCAACGCGCGGCCCGATCGAAGTGGGGAAATCGATCGACGACAACTATTGACAGTGGCTTTCCGGGGTGTACCTTGCCGTCTGCGTGGTGAGTAGTGGGGGACGGTGGGGAACCGTCCTCCGGGTACGGAAGGGATCTTGGAAGGCTATTTCGCAGGCGAATTCGCCCACTCGCTGGACGAAAAGGGTCGGCTCGCGATCCCAGCCAAGTTCAGAGGCCGCTTCAAGGAAGGAGCGGTCGTGACACGGTGGATAGGCGAATGCCTCGCCATTTTTCCGTCCGACCAATGGGCCGACCTCAACTCCGAGATCGCCAAGCGTCCACGCACCGACCCCGCAGTGTCGCGCTTCCGCCACTTCGTCCTGGCGGGCGCGCATGAAGCGGACCCGGACGGGCAGGGGCGGGTCGTCATCCCGGCGCACCTACGGGAGTACGCGTCGCTCAAAAGCGAAGCCGTCGTCATCGGGAACCTCGACCACCTCGAGGTCTGGGAGCCCGGACGCTGGCGCGCCGAGCTCGCAAGCGTCCAGAGCAAGGTCGAGCCCGATCTCAGGGACCTCGGAATTTAGCGATGGAATCGAGAAGGCGCATGAGCCGGTTCTCGTGGCCGAAGTACTCGCCGAGTTTGATCCCCGCGAAGGCGGTCGGTATCTGGATGGAACGGTCGGTGGAGGCGGGCACGCCGCCGCCATCCTCGACGCAAGCGCGCCGAGCGGCCGGCTTCTCGGGCTCGACCGCGATCCCGCAGCCCTCGCCATTGCCGCGCGAGAGCTCGCGCGCTTCGGCGATCGCGTGGTCCTCGCTCGAGCAAACTTCGCGCTTCTCGATGACGTCGCCGGCGAACATGGCTTCGCTCCGGCCGACGGCGTTCTCCTTGATCTCGGCCTCTCATCGATTCAACTCGCCGACGACGAGCGGGGCTTCAGCTTTCGCTCGCGAGGCCCACTCGACATGCGAGCCGGCCCCGACCTTCGAGAAACGGCGGCGGACGTCGTGAACAGCTGGACGGAGAAGGACCTTCGACGCGTCTTCGCCGAGTACGGCGAGGAACCGGAGGCGGCGCGCGTCGCGGGAGCGATCGTCCGTCGCCGCGTCAAAACGCCGTTCGAGGCGGCCGACGACCTCGGCCGTTTCGTAGCCGGCGTCAAGACGCGGAGGCCTCGCGGCATCGACCCCGCGACGCGCGTCTTCCAGGCGCTTCGCATCGCGGTCAACGACGAGCTCGCGAACCTCGAGCGTGCGCTCGCGGCGGCGATGCGCGTCGTCCGTCCAGGCG
>JBOGTG010000024.1:0-3813 GCA_050692175.1 Candidatus Limnocylindria bacterium
GAGCTAGGTGGGCGGTTGCTCACTTGGACAGTAAAAAGAGGTTGCTCTCCGCAACCCCTTTAGGCCGCCATGGACGAGAAACCATTATCCGCCGTCCACCCCGGAGCGGCAAGAACCCGCCGGCGGAGCGTGGACGGCTCTCCCACCGCTGATCTAGATTCGGCCTTCGGCGGAAGGTCGCGAGAGCGCCTCAGGGAGAGGATCCGGGGCGTCCGAACCGATCGGGGGAGTGCCTACTTCGGTCGCAAGTGACGGAGGAAAGAAATGCGAAAGCCGGTTTTCTTGCTCGCGCTCTTGGCGATCTGGTTCGCATCGGCGCAGCCCGCCATGGCGGAGCCTCGGGACTCGGTCGGGCGAGACTTCCCGATCTACAACAACGGCGGTATCGCCGACCTGACTGTCGACCCACAGCGCTTCGTCGCGCAGATGAGCATCGTCGACCGGTACTTCGACGCCACAAGCTGTGAACTGGCCGAAGGGTCGGTCGGCGGGGCAGGCTACCGGCGCATCCTGCGATTCGACGTCGTGCTGATCAATGGCGGGAACGGTGCGATCGAGCCGGGGGATCCGACCGACGCCTCGAATCGGTATGCCTCGTTCTTCGAGTTCTCCAATTGCCACGGCCACTACCACATCAAGGACTTCGCCAACTACCAGCTCCTGGAGACGGACGGCGTCACGATCGCTGCCCAGGGCCACAAGCAGGCGTTCTGCTTCATAAGCTCGTTCAAGTACTCGAACGATCTCAACGGACAGGACAAGCCGAGCTACACGTGCGCCGACCAGGGGATCGCGAGCGGCTGGGGCGACTGGTACTACAAGCAGCTCAGCGGTCAGTGGATCGACATCACCGGCGTGCCCGAGGGCGATTACGTAGTGAGCGTCCAAATCAACGCAAGCGCGAAATTCCGATTCCCCGAAGGCGCCAACCAATACCCGAACACGATCACGACAAGGATCCATGTCCCGGACCCGCGCAACAAGGTCACGGTGGAGACCTCGGCTCTGCAGTACGGCGGTTGATCCCTGCACGCCTCCGGGTCAGTGGACTGTGCGTCGCGAGCGAGCGAACCTCGTTCGGTGCCCGCCATGCGGCTGCGTCGGCGTCGGCGGTTGATCCGGACGGAGCGCGCCGACGTACGGCCTCATGCGCACCCGGGGAGACATCGTGGCCACTGTGGAGGAGAGCATGAGGGTCCTTGCGGCTGGGCTGGTCATCGTCGGTCTGTATCTGTTGCTGGATCACGCGCCTCCGTTTCCGCTGAATCACGAGGACATCGGGCTCGGCAAGACGCATATCGCACACGCCACCTTCGGTGTCGTCGCCCTCGTGGCTGCGGCCGTGGTGTGGATGCGCAGGTCGCGCAAGACGGTGGCGACCGGATAAGCGCGAGGCGCGAGCTGGCTCTCCGCGCCGTCGCCGCGGTCGCCGCTCTACTGGCCGCGGCGATCCACTTTGCGCTCGCCGTTGCCGACCTCATCCCGGGCGAACCGACGAGAGGCGCGCTGTTCGGGCTGATGGGCCTGGGATATCTGGCCAGCGCGCCTGCGGTTCTCGCGCGCCGGCCGCTCGCCGATAGCCTGGTGCTCCTCTACGCCGTCGGGCTCGTGCTCGCCTACGCCACGAGCCGCGGCGAGCTGCCGGTCGAGCCGATCGGGCTCGCCACGAAAGCTGCGGAGACCGTCGTCGCCGTCAGCATCGGGTTCCTCGTCCTGCGACGCTGGGGTGGATGAATCAGTAGAGTTCCGCCGATGCCGGCCGCTGCCGAGATGACGGTCTCGGAACACCTCAGGAGGATCCCGCCGGTCGTGCGTCGGACGGTGCAGGCGGCCCGCCGAACGGTGAAGTCGGCCGCGCCGAAGGCGGAGGAGATCGCCTACCGCAGCTCGCGAGCCCGTGGCGCATCGCCGCCAAGCATGTACAAGATCTGTCGCTACGTCGTCGACGATGTTCAGGTCGCTGGGATCGGCACGTTCCCTACCTACGCGTCGCTCTTCTTCTCCCGCGGCCGCGAGCTCGACGACGGCAGCGGGCTGCTCGGGGGAACCGGCGAGGCGCGTTTTGTAAGGCTGCGCACGCCCGCGGATGCGGAGCGGCCCGCGGTGAAGCGAATCGTCAGGCAGGCGTTCAAGCTCGGCGGGACCACGACGAAGAGGAAGAAGCGCTAGCGACGCCTCGCTTTCACCGGTCTGTCGGAGCTGATCGCCATCGCCCGCATCGCGACCGACGCGTCAGCGAAGGACGACGTACAGGTCGATTGCCGGCGCACCCTCCTGCGCACCGATAACGAAGATCGCGGCTCCCTCGGCGGGTCCGACCGTGAGCGTGCCGCTCTGGTTGATGAAGTTCTGGTTCCCGGCAAGCCGCTCGCGAACGTAGATCGGCAGCCCCTCGGTGATCTTCGCCTTCGTGCCGATAGATCCGGCAACGGTCACGTTGCTCTGCGTGAGAGGGATCCCGATGGACAGACCGACGCCGAAGACGGAACCGAAGAGGCTCAGCAGGCCACCGACGAGGAAGATGAATATGAAGGTGCCGCATCCGGAGATGCAGCCACAGCCGCCCGGACCGCGGCTCCACCGGCGTTTCTCTCCGGACATGCCCGCGTAGGATGACACGGGCGCACCGGCAACACCTTGCGAACCAGCACAGCCAAAGGCGGCTCGTTTAGAGCTAGACGCCCGTGACGCTGGGTCGCGAAGAAATAGACCCTCCTCGCCCCGTTCACGACTTCTTCACACGTGGGCTTCACGCTGACGCCCGAGGAAAAATGGTCCGGGTGATGAGTGCTGCGGTAGGAGTGAGCGAGATGACTGACAAAGCCGAGGAGCGAGAGCACACGATGAAGGCGATCGTACAAGAAGGGTACGGGTCGGCGGAGGTCCTGCATTTGCGGGACATCCCGCGGCCGGAGCTCATGGAGGGCCGCGTGCTGGTGCGCATGCGCGCGGCGTCGGTGAACGCCCTCGACTGGCACACCACGCACGGTGGGCTACTGCTTGAGATCGCCGCGAAGATCATGCGGCAGCAAGATGAACCGGTCCGAGGCGTGGATCTCGCCGGCATCGTCGCGGCCGTCGGCCCGAACGTCACGCGCTTCAGCCCTGGCGACGAGGTCTTTGGCGGCGCGCCTGCTTCCTTCGCGGAGTACGTGCTAGCCCGTGAGGATCGACTCCTCCTGAAGCCGCGCGACCTGCCGTTCGAGCAAGCCGCGACGGTCAACGTCGCGGGGCGCACCGCACTCCAGGGTGTTCGCGACCACGCGCAGGTCAAGGCGGGACAACGTGTGCTTATCCACGGCGCGGGCGGCGGTGTCGGCACGTTCGCGGTGCAGATCGCGAAGGCGCTGGGCGCGCACGTCACCGCGGTGACGGGTCCGCGGAATGTCGACATCACAAAGTCGCTCGGCGCGGACGAGGTCATCGACTATACGAAGGAGGACTTCGCCCGTCGCCCCGAGCGCTTTGACGCGGTGCTCGACATCTCCGCGACGCGTTCACTGTCCGAACTGCGGCGCGTTCTGGTGCCGAACGGCATGTTCGTGCAGGTCGGTGCGGCGAAGGGCGGCGGTTGGATCGGGGTCTTCGCGCGGATCATCAGTGTGATGGTGCGCGCGCGGGTGCTCCGTCAACGCGTGAAGTTCTACGTCGCGCAGACCAACCCTGACGATCTCGTGTACCTCAAGGACCTTATCGAGTCCGGCAAGCTGCGCCCGGTGATCGATCGGACCTATCCACTGTCCGAGGCTCGCGAGGCGGTGCGCTACGTTGGCAGCGGTCAGGCTCGGGGCAAAGTCGTTCTCACCGCGTAGC